>NZ_JBHXLO010000073.1:0-1086 GCF_042721395.1 Lentzea sp. NPDC058450 | reverse complement strand
CTAGGTGTATTTGGCCATCAGGTTGGTTGCAATCGGGTGATGGGTGGGTGGCCTCCGAGTGCGCTGTGGCGGCGTTGAGTGTTGTAGTGCTCGATCCAGGGTGCAAGGGCGTTGGTGCGTTCGGTGTTGCTGGTGAAGGCGTGCCGGTAGGCCCATTCGGTTTGCAGGGTGCGGTTGAGTCGTTCGACTTTGCCGTTCTGCCAGGGGCAGTGGGGTTTGATGAACTTCTGCTGGATGCCGTGGCGGGCGCAGACCTCGCGTAGTGACCAGCGGTAGGCCCAGGCGTTGTCGGTCATCAGCCGTTGGATGTGGGTGATGCCGTGGCCGGCGAAGTAGGCGATGGCCCTGGTCAGGAAGGCCGCGCAGGTGGGGCCTTTCTCGTCGGGCAGGATCTCTGAGTAGGCGAGTCTGCTGTGGTCGTCGACCAGCGTGTGGACGTAGTCGAACCCGATCTGGGCGGCGCGGTCGCGGGTGGTGTTGCGCAGGGGCCGGCCGTGCACGCGCCAGCCGCCGCCGTCGGGGATGCGGCCGATCTTCTTGATGTCCATGTGGACCAGCTCGCCCGGCCGGTCCCGTTCATAGCGGATCGCGGTGGACTTGCTCGACCTGATGACCTCGCCGGTGATCGGGTCGAGCGCGGCCAGCCGCGGGACCTGGTGGCGGGCCAGCACCCGTGACACTGTCCGAACAGGCACGCGCAGTTCGGCGCTGATCCAGTCCGGGCCACGCCGCTGATCACGGCGTAGGACGAGGATCCGCTGCTCGAGCTCGGCACTGGTGCGGCGCGGTGAGCGATGTGGTCGCGATGACCTGTCCCGCAGGCCGGCTTCGCCTTCGGCGGCATACCGGCTCAACCAGGTTCGCACGCACTTGCGCGAGATCCCCATCGCGGCCGCTATGTGAGCCTGTGGCCACCCCGCTTGATGCCGCTCAACGATCAGCAGCCTGCCTAAGAACGTGGTTCGGGCATTACGGTGGGACACGAGAGCCTCCGGCTGGCGTGGGTCCTAGACAAACCACACCCCAACCGGAGGCTCTCCCCACGTCAACACCCATCCACAGCTACCAACGTCCCGGCCAAGTACA
>NZ_JBHXLO010000071.1:0-1418 GCF_042721395.1 Lentzea sp. NPDC058450 | reverse complement strand
CCAGAACCGCACAGTGGATGCGTAGCGTCTTTGTAACAAGTCCTCGGCCTATTAGTACCAGTCAGCTCCAACCGTTACCGGTCTTCCACCTCTGGCCTATCAACCCAGTGGTCTAGCTGGGGGCCTTAACTCACGAAGAGTGGGATACCTCATCTTGGAACGAGCTTCCCGCTTAGATGCCTTCAGCGGTTATCCCTTCCGAACGTAGCCAACCAGCAATGCTCTTGGCAGAACAACTGGCACACCAGCGGTCCGTCCGTCCCGGTCCTCTCGTACTAGGGACAGCCTTCCTCAAGTATCCTACGCGCGCGGCGGATAGGGACCGAACTGTCTCACGACGTTCTAAACCCAGCTCGCGTACCGCTTTAATGGGCGAACAGCCCAACCCTTGGGACCTACTCCAGCCCCAGGATGCGACGAGCCGACATCGAGGTGCCAAACCATCCCGTCGATATGGACTCTTGGGGAAGATCAGCCTGTTATCCCCGGGGTACCTTTTATCCGTTGAGCGACCACGCTTCCACAAGCCATGGCCGGATCACTAGTTCCGACTTTCGTCCCTGCTCGACCCGTCAGTCTCACAGTCAAGCTCCCTTGTGCACTTGCACTCAACACCTGATTGCCAACCAGGCTGAGGGAACCTTTGAGCGCCTCCGTTACTCTTTGGGAGGCAACCGCCCCAGTTAAACTACCCACCAGGCACTGTCCCTGATCCGGATCACGGACCGAGGTTAGACATCCAATACGACCAGAGTGGTATTTCAACGATGACTCCACAACCACTGGCGTGGCCGCTTCACAGTCTCCCACCTATCCTACACAAGCCGAATCGAACACCAATACCAAGCTATAGTAAAGGTCCCGGGGTCTTTCCGTCCTGCCGCGCGTAACGAGCATCTTTACTCGTAATGCAATTTCGCCGGGCCTGCGGTTGAGACAGTCGAGAAGTCGTTACGCCATTCGTGCAGGTCGGAACTTACCCGACAAGGAATTTCGCTACCTTAGGATGGTTATAGTTACCACCGCCGTTTACTGGCGCTTAAGTTCTCAGCTTCGCCACCGAAGTGACTAACCGGTCCCCTTAACGTTCCAGCACCGGGCAGGCGTCAGTCCATATACATCGTCTTGCGACTTCGCATGGACCTGTGTTTTTAGTAAACAGTCGCTTCTCGCTGGTCTCTGCGGCCGTCTCGCCCTAGCCTGCAAGAGGCTTCAAGCGCTACGGCCCCCCTTCTCCCGAAGTTACGGGGGCATTTTGCCGAGTTCCTTAACCACAGTTCGCCCGATCGCCTTGGTATTCTCTACCTGACCACCTGTGTCGGTTTGGGGTACGGGCCGCGTGAAAGCTCGCTAGAGGCTTTTCTCGGCAGCATGGGATCACTCTACTTCGCCTCAATCGGCTACGCATCACGTCTCAG
>NZ_JBHXLO010000070.1:0-1432 GCF_042721395.1 Lentzea sp. NPDC058450 | reverse complement strand
TGAACTGCTGTCCGAAAGTTGGACTGGGGTGTGAAGGTTAGGTAGTGAGGGCGCGGGCTCGGTAGTCGGCTGGACTGAGGTTGCCGAGCGTGGTGGAGATGCGGGTGGTGTTGAACCAGGTCATGTAGTCGTCCAGGGCGGTGGTGAACTCGGCGACGGTGTCGAACCTGTTGTGGTGGAAGAGTTCTTCTTTGAGGTGACCGAAGAAGTTCTCGGCGATGGCGTTGTCGAGGCAGTTGCCGCGGCGGGACATCGACTGGGTCAGGCCGGCGTCGGAGAGGATCCGCCGCCAGGCGGTGTGCTGGTAGTGGACGCCCTGGTCGGAGTGCACCAGCGGCCGCTGCCCTGGTCGCAGGGTCGCGATGGCCTTGCGCAGCGAGGAGTTCGCCAGTTCCAGTGTCGGCGAGGGCCCGTGCGAGTAGGCGATGACCTGGCGGTCGAACAGGTCGATCACCGGTGACAGGTAGATCTTGCGGCCACCGATCGTGAACTCGGTGAGGTCGGTGACCCAGGCCAGGTTCGGAGACGGCACGCGGAACTGGCGGTCCAGCACGTTCGCCGCGACCACAGCAGACGCCCCTGACCAGGCGCGATAGCGTCGGCGTCGGCGCACCCGGCAGACCAGGCCCAGCGTGTTCATCACCGTCAGCACGGTCTTGGCCGCGACCCGCCAGCCCCGGCCGGTGAGCACGGCATGCACCCGCCGATACCCGTAACGACCCTGGGCCTGCGTGAACACCTCGGTGACCGCGGATTTGAGCCCGGCCCGCCGGTCGGGCCGGGTCAGCCGGGCCTGGTGATAGAAGAACGTCGACCGGGCCAGGCCAGCGACCTGCAGCAGCACCGGCAGCGGGAACTCCGCCTTGAGAGTGACGACGACCTGAGTCCTCAGTCGCGCTCCTGCTCCCTCAAGGCCCGTAGTTTTCCCAGGTAGGCGTTCTCCGCCCGCAGCCGCAGGTTCTCCGCCCGCAACCGCTGCAGCTCACCGGCCTCACCCGAACCGGCGGTCATCTCAGGCCCAGGTTGTTCCCGCTTGGGCCGCAACGCGTCCTCGCCACCACGCCGGACCAGCCCGGCCCAGCTCTGCACCAGCTTCGGCGAGGACAACCCGTACTCGGCGGCCAGCTCGGCCGAGGTCGCCTCACCCGCCGTGAACCGGCGCACCACCTCGAGCTTGACCTCGAACGAGTACACCCGCGCATCCCGCCTCACAACCAGCGCACCCCTGCCTCGCAGCCGCCACCGATCATGCAAGCGTCCCACCGCTGGGCGACTCACACCCAGCCTGGTCGCCACCGCCTTCGGACCAAACCCCTGCTCGAACAACCCCACCGCAGCCTCACGCTGCCCAACCGACAACGAACTACCCGAATACACAACACTCCCCGGACGAAGGAACTGGAACCCAGTCCAACTTCCGGGGAGCAGTTCA
>NZ_JBHXLO010000069.1:0-2102 GCF_042721395.1 Lentzea sp. NPDC058450 | reverse complement strand
AGCCTCGGTGGCTCGCCCTCCTTGCTTTTCTGGGGCCTCCCCTCCGCCGGGGGGGCCTCCGGCCGCGGGCCCCGCTTCTCAAGAGGGAGGCCCCGGCGGTCTCGACGCCGCCGGGGCCTCCGTCGTCTTTACCTGAGGCGCACCAGGACGGCCTGCTCCGGTTCGAGCACCGGCAGCTGGATCCCCACCTCCGACAGCACGGACCCGGGCAGCTCCAGCGCCGCCCACGCTGCGGGCTGCCGCTGGCACAACGCGGGATACCCCGCCGGGGCGTCGAACGTCACCCGGTACGTCCGCGCCGGGTCGAGCCCCGGCAGCCGGACGCGGCGCGGCTTGTTCTGCACCGTCGTGGTCAGCTGCGCGTAGCCGAACAACGCCTCGGACCCGTCCGCCGCGACGACGCCGTGCACCCACGCCGAGGGGTCCGGGTGGTCGCCGCGCACGGCGACACCGCTGTGCAGTAACGACCGCACGTCCTTGTAGTACTCGATCGCGGACTGGAGCCCGGCGCGTTCCTCGTCGGTCGCCGAGTTGATGTCCCACTCGATGCCGAAGTGCCCGAACATCGCCGTGGCCACCCGGAACGACAGATCGTGCACACGGCCCGTGGTGTGCGACTTCGTCGGCCCGACGTGCGCGCCCATCAGCTCCAACGGCAAGAACACGCCCGTCCACCGTTGAATCAGCTGGCGTTCCAACGCGTCGTTGCAGTCCGACGTCCACACGCGGTCCGTGCGCGCGAGCACACCGAGGTCGATCCGGCCGCCGCCGGACGAGCAGCTCTCGATCTCCACGTGCGGGTGCCGCAACCGCAGCTCGTCCAGCAACCGGTAGAACGCGGCTGTCTGCTCGTGCACGCGCGACCCGATCAGGTCGCGGTTGTGGTCCCACTTCACGAACGCGATGTCGTTGTCCGCCAACACCGACGACACCCGCTCCAGGATGTACGCGTACGCCTCGGGGTGCGCGATGTTGAGCACCTGCTGGTTGCGCGACGGCGGCGGCAGCACCCCGGCGCGCGGCCCGAGCACCCAGTCCGGGTGCGCGCGGTAGAGGTCCGAGTCGGTGTTGATCATCTCGGGCTCGAACCACAGCCCGAACTCCATGCCCAGCGCCCGCACGTGCTTGATCAACGGCGACAGCCCCTCGGGCCACACCGTCTCGTCGATGAACCAGTCACCGAGCCCGGCGGAGTCGTCCCGGCGGTGCCGGAACCAGCCGTCGTCCAGCACGAACCGCTCCACCCCGATCGCGGCGGCCGTGTCCGCCAGCGACGTCAGCCGCGCGAGGTCGTGGTCGAAGTACACGGCCTCCCACGTGTTCAGCACGACGGGCCGCGGCCGCAGCGACCGCTCCCGCAACTGCTGGTGGAACGCGGCGCTGATGCCGTCGATGCCCGCGCTCGAGTACGCCGCGTAGATCCACGGCGACTCGTACTCCTGGCCTGGAGCCAGCGTGATCTCGCCCGGCAGCAGCAACTCGCCGCCACCCAGCACGGGGGAGCCGTCGACGAGGTTCTCCGCGTACGTCACGTGGTTGCCGCTCCACGCCACGTGCACCGCCCACACCTCGCCGTCGCGGAACGAGAACCCCGGCGTGCCCGCCAGCAACCCGATCGTCGCGTCGTGCCCGGTGCGCCCGCGCCGGTTCTCCCGCACCCACGACCCGTGCAGGAACGCCTGCCGCTGCGGCGACCGCTCCCGGCTCCACCGCCCGGTGAAGTCGAGCAGTTCGGCGGCGTGCGACGGGACGGGCAGCGCGGTTTCCAGGCCCTCCACCGAGTACGGCGTCGAGCCGTCGTTGCGGACGACGTGCCGGACCCTGAGCATCCCCGACGGCAACAGCTCCAGCGTGCCGGTCACGGTCAGTTCGGCGGCCTCGTCCGACGCGGTGTACCGGAAGATCGAACCCTCGTGGCCGAACGACGTCACGGCCAAAGCCGGCGCGAAGTGCTCGCCACCACGGTGGCCACGCAGCCCGGGGCGGCCCAGGTACCCGGCGCCGGCGTCGGGCAGCAGCGCGAGCGGGATCGGCGCGTCGGGCGCGTTGTTGGGGTTGGTCCACGAAACGGCGTCGACCAGGCCGCGCAGTGCGGCCTCGTC
>NZ_JBHXLO010000068.1:0-8825 GCF_042721395.1 Lentzea sp. NPDC058450 | reverse complement strand
TTAGCGCAGCTGACTATTAATCAGCGGGTCCGGGTTTCGTGTCCCTGGCGGCGAACACCAGATAAGCTGTTCTACTTTCAAGTCGACCTGCTTCTCTGCTTTTCGGGTACTCATCCGAATTCCCCCTTTCGTCGTTCTGGATCGTGGCCCAGCTCAGAGATCACCAGGTCAGTCCGAGGACGTCCGCCATCGCAGCCAGGCCGCGGGGACTCAGGAACGTCGTGCGCAGCTTGGTCCCGTGCTGGGGATACGGGTGGAGCACGACTTCGCCCTTCGGCAGTACGTAAGCATCCGCCCAGTCACCGTCGGCGAACCGCGCCGCCTCCTCTCCGGCTACGTGGCTGAGCAGGGTGGTGGATCCCTCGGACAAGCGCCACGCAGGCTGAGGTTCTCCACGTACCAGCTCACCTCGTGACGCGAACAAACCTCGGCGCACCAACGGAACCAATTCGGATGGCGGCGCGATCCCCGTGGCTGAAGCCCTGCGGGCGAACCACGAGCCCAGGCGGGGCGTGTGCCACGGCGGGTCGCCGTCGTGACCATCGGGCCAGAGTTCCGGGCACAACGCCACGAGGTCGGTTTGAACCAACTTGCGGAGCTGTTCGCTGACGCCGTCCGCGGACGGCGCGCGCCCCCACGGATCGTGCGGGCGCGGCTCCCGTGGAGGGGTGAAGAACCTTGCACCGCACAGGAGCCGTTCGACCGGGTCGTCGATCACACGCACCCTCGCGAGCTCCGACTCCCATCTGGCCTTCTCGTCCGCGATCTCTCGTTGCTCCTCCTGCTCGGACGCGACACGAGCGGCTTCGGCACAGGCGGAGCAGATGCGGTGTTCACCGCCTGACGAGTGATCGCCGCACACGAACGCCCCGCAGGACACGCACATGCCGACGGCAAAGGTCCCACACGCACACGTCGTGTTCTGCCCTTGACCGCCACCCGCGTGATAGCGCTGCCCGCACACGATCCTCCGGCCGACAGCCAGTCCTGTCGCCGGGTCGGGGAACATCTCCGTTCGCCACCCCAGGCATTGGTTGAAGCCTGGCGCGATGACCTTGTGTGCCGTGCTACCGCAGTGGGGACATGTCACCTGGCACCTCCTCGTGGACGACATCCGGCTATCGCCCGTGCGGCCCGGTCCGCTACCGAGGCCTGTAACTGCACGGCGTTGTGGCGCGACCTGAGTGGAGACACTCACCGTGCGAGGACGGTCACCATGCTCCAGCCCGACCCTGACACCCTTCCGGACAAGCCGGACGACCTGCTCGTACACCTGGTGAAGAGCCAACTCGGCAGCCCCCTGCTCGCGTTTCTCATCGCAAGCGCGCTCTTCTTGTCAGCGTGGGTCGGTTTCATCCGGACAGCTCTGGGAATCACGGTCCGCACAGCGCAGCGCGCAGGAGCCGGTCTGCGAGCGAGGCCACGACTCGAGCGCGTTTTGCTGGTGGGTTCGTCAGCGGCGCTAGTAATCCTCGAACTGGCGTGGTTGTACGTGGCGTTCCTGATCGGCAACCTCCTGTCGTTCGGCTTCGGCCTGCGAGACAGCCCGATCGTCCGGTTGGAGGTGGTCGGGGTCAGCGTTCCGACAGGGCCAGTGGCGGCCGACACCGTTTCACTTCTGTACCTGCTGTTCTCCATCAGCATGCTGATCCTCTCCGGAAGAGGCGAAACCCAGCTGGACGACCGGATCGTCCCGACCTACGCGACGATCATCAGCGCTCCCACGCTCGTGTGGGGAATTCCCACCACCGCGGTCGTGCTCTTCGACACCGCAGCCATGTTGTGGCAGGACGACAAACCGTTCCTGCCGCCGGACATGTACACACCCGCGACCATCGCAGCCTTCTGCGTTGCCTACTACGTTGCTTGCTGCATCGCGGTGTTCGGCGTCGTGCTGCTCGTGCGGTTGTGGCAGCGGCAGCCTCAGCCAGGCTCGAAGATGAAGCTCTAGCTCCTCTCGTTCGATCCGGTCGTATCGTTGCCGGTCGTGAGTGAGCAAGCCGCCCGGACGACAGGACTCGACCTGCACCTGGGGCACCTCGGGCGCAACGTGCGCGCCGGTCTCATGGACGCCTTCCGCGAGGCGATCCGCACCGGACGGCTGGCGCCCGGCACGCGGTTGCCGTCGAGTCGCGTGCTGGCGACCGATCTCGGGCTGGGCCGGAACACGGTGGTCCGCGTCTACTCGGAGCTGATCAGCGAGGGATGGCTCACCGGCGTGCACGGGTCGGGCACCGAGGTGTCGCGGCGGACGGCCGAACTGGCGGAGCGGGCACTGCCGCGCGTGCCTGCCACACGGCCGCGTCCCGTGCACGACCTGTTGCCCGGCCGTCCGGATCTGTCGTCGTTTCCGCGCGACGAGTGGATTCGTGCCGTGAAGCGCACGGTGAGCACAACGCCGTTTGAGGCGTTCGGGTACACCGATCCGCATGGTCGTGACGAGTTGCGGGAGGCCCTTGCCCGTTATCTCGCTCGTGCGAGGGGGTTGCGCGCGCGGGCTTCCAACGTCGTCGTGTGCAGTGGTGCGGCGGAAGGGTTGCGGCTCGTCGCTGACGCGCTCGCGCACGCCGGCGTGACGAAGGTGGCGGTCGAGGAGTTCGGGCTGCACACGCAGCGGCTGGCGTTGGAGAAGGCCGGGATCGAGGCGGTTCCGCTTCCGGTCGACGCCGATGGTGCTGATGTGGCGGCGCTCGAACGGATGTCTGGGGTGGGGGCGGTGCTGCTCACGCCGTCGCACCACTTCCCGTTGGGGGTGGCGTTGCATTCGGACCGGCGGGCGGCGGTCGTGGACTGGGCTCGGCGGCGCGGGACGGTGGTCGTCGAGGACGACTACGACGGCGAGTTCCGGTACGACCGGGCGCCGGTGGGGGCGTTGCAGGGGCTCGACCACGACCACGTGATCTACCTGGGGACGGCCAGCAAGTCGCTCGCACCGGGGTTGCGGCTCGGGTGGCTGGTGTTGCCTGATCACCTCGTCGGGGCGGTCGCCGCGCAGAAGGGCGAGACGGAGGAGACGGTCGGGTTCGTCAACCAGCTGGCGATGACCGACTTCGTCGAGTCCGGGGCGTACGACCGGCACATCCGCGCGATGAGGGTGCGGTACGGGAAGCGGCGTCGGCAGCTCGTGGAGGCGCTCGGGCCGGACGTGCTGGTGGCCGGGATGTCCGCCGGGTTGCACGTGCTGGCGGAGGTGTCCGGCCGGAGCGGGGCTGAGCTCGTGCGGCGGGCCGCGCGCGAACGGCTGGCGATCGAGCCTCTCGACAGGTTCCGGCATCCCGAGTCCACTTCGGACCGGGACGGCGTGGTGGTCGGGTTCGCCACGCCCTCGGCCAGTGGCTGGCCGGGTGCGCTGGAGGCGTTGGTGCGCGTGCTCCGGTGACGACTGGTTCCCGTTCGCGGGGGCCAAGTGGTCCCCGGTTTCGCGTCGGAACGGGGTTACCTTCGGGGCCATGAAGGCCATCACCGTGCAGGACAAGGGTGCCGGCCCTGCCGGGCTCACCCTGACCGACCGTCCCCACCCGCACGCCGCGGAGAACGACGTCGTCGTGCGGGTGCACGCGGCCGGCTTCACGCCCGGCGAGCTGGACTGGCCCGGTACCTGGACCGACCGGGCGGGCCGCGACCGGACGCCCAGCGTGCCGGGGCACGAGTTGTCCGGCGTCGTCGCGGAGCTCGGCTACGGGACTACCGGACTGACCGTCGGGCAACGGGTGTTCGGGCTCGCCGACTGGACTCGCGACGGCTCGCTCGCCGAGTTCACCGCCGTCGAGGCCCGCAACCTCGCGCCGCTGCCCGACGATGTGGATCACACCGTCGGCGCGGCGCTGCCGATCTCCGGGCTGACCGCCTGGCAGGCGTTGTTCGAGCACGCGCGGATCCAGACCGGGCAGACGATTCTCGTTCACGGTGCGGCGGGTGGTGTGGGCTCGATCGCCGTGCAGCTCGCGCGCCGGACCGGAGCGAAGGTGATCGGCACGGGTCGCGCGCACAACCGCGACGTCGCGCTGAGCCTGGGCGCCACCGCGTTCGTCGACCTCGACACCGAACGGCTGGAGGACGTCGGCGAGGTCGACGCGGTGCTGGACGTGTTCGGCGGCGAGGTGCTCGCACGGTCGGCGGCGCTTGTCCGCTCGGGTGGCACCCTCGTCACCATCGCCGAGCCCACCGAGGCGCGGCCGCGTGATGGCCGGACTGTCTTCTTCGTCGTCGAGGCGGATCGGGGACAGCTGACCGAGCTCGTGAACCTGGTCCGCGACGGGAGCCTGCGCGTACTCGTCGGCGAGCAGTATCCACTGGAAGAAGCGGTCACCGCGTTCACCGCGAAGCGCGGTGCGGGCAAGCCGGTGATCGTGGTCGCCGAGCACTAACTCGCACACAGCCGCCCCGAGAAGCAGGTCGAGACTCCTCTCGACCTGCTTCTCCGCATTTCCACCACAACGAACATGATCGTCGACAGTCGGAAAGCCGCAGGCCAGCAAGCCCAGCACCACCGTTCGAGCACGAACCGCCGCAGAATTCCCGGTACCAATAGAGTTCTGCAAACGATGCCAATTCCCTAATTCACATATCTGATTTTTCACATGCTCGAACGTTTTTCACCAGTTTGGACAAAGGTATTGACCAGCACTCTGTTCATTATTAACAATTCCACCCCGCAGTGTGAGCCGCCACACACGCATCCGTCGTCGACCAGTTCATGGAGGCATGTGTGTCCCGAAATCCAGGCTTACGACGAGCAGCCGTGCTCGGTGTCGTGGGCACACTCGCCGCGGCGGGCATCGTCGTGCTGGTCAACGCGGCCGGCGCGGCTCCGGCCGCGGGAGCGCTCACCGGCCTCGACACGTCGTCGGGCAACCGCAGGGCCGCGGTGAGCGGCCTCTACGACTGGAGCAAGGCGGGCTACCGGGGCGGGCAGAACCTGCCCGGCGCGGGTGACGTCAACCCCAGCGCGGCCTGCCAGATCACGGCGGCGGAGCTGGCGAGCCAGTTCAACGTCAAGCCCAACGACGGTGCGGACGACTCGGCCGGTCTGCAGGCGGCCATCGACTCCATCAGGACCACGTGTTCGCCGTCCGCGAGCTACACCAAGCTCAGCCTGATCACGCTGCCGGCCGGTGAGCTGGCCGTGTCGCGCGAGCTGCACGTGGACGCCGACTACCTGATCATCCGCGGTGCCGGCAAGGACGCCTCGAAGATCACCTACCGGCCGGACGCGAACACCCTCTACGACGCCCTCACGCCGGACGGGTCCGACTGGGACGAGGACGGCATGACCTCCGGCGCGGGCAAGGGCGGCTGGCTGTGGCCTGGCCGCGGCCTGTTCCGGGTGCAGTCGCGCGGGGTCGACCCGAGCTACGCGAGCGACTACGCGGCGGCGCCGGAGAACCGCAAGGACATCTTCGAGGGCACGGTGAACGTGCACTGGAAGGTCGGCGCGAAGGTCGCCACGGCCGCGAAGATCGGCGACCGCACGATCGCCGTCGCGTCGGCGAGCAAGATCAAGGTCGGCGAGTTCGTGAACGTCCGCGCGGCCAACTCGGTCAAGTTCTACGAGCAGCAGCAGGCGACCGGCACCGAGTGGCCGATGCTCAACATGCACATGCGGCAGCAGATCTTCACGGTCACGGCCATCTCCGGAAACACGGTGACGCTCGACAAGCCGCTGGAGTTCGACGTCCCGGTCACCTCCGTCTCGGACGGCTCGGCCCCGATCGCCGGCGCGCCGTACGACTCCAAGGTCTCGCCGCTGGTCGACCCCGTCGTCGGCGTCGGCTTCGAGGACTTCGGCTTCACGCAGGCGATGCCGGGCCTCAACCAGGCCGACGCGGTCAACAACTACGGCAACATGGCGCCCGCCGCCGAGATGCACGGAATCGTCTTCAAGTGGGCCGCCAACTCGTGGGTCAAGGGCATCCGCGCCGACATGACCGGGTCGCACCCGATCGTCACGGAGGAGGCCAAGAACCTCCAGATCGTGAACAACGAGCTCGACGGTTCGTGGAACAAGGGCAAGGGCGGCAACGGTTACTTCCGCGGCTCCCGCGTGTGGGACTCGCTCTACGCCGGCAACACGAGCCGCAACCTGCGCCACTTCACGTTCCAGTGGTCCGCCTCGGGCAACGTCGTGATCGGCAACGACTTCGACTCCGACCTCAACCTGCACGGCGGCTGGGAGCGCAACAACCTGTTCGAGCTCAACACCGTCAAGGTCCCCTACGCGCACCGCTCGGCCAACTGCCGCGCCAACTGCGGTGAGGAGGGCGGCGGCGGTCCCGACAACTCCAACTGGTTCCCGATCTGGTGGGGCGCGGGCAAGAAGGCCATCAAGTGGTCCGGCGCGTCCGGTCCCCGCAACGTCTTCTTCAACAACCAGATGACCAAGCAGACCGCGACCGGTGGCCCGTTCAACGACTACTACGCGGACCGGTCGCGCATCTACCAGTTCGGCTGGAACGGCACGGGTTACCAGCACCTGGACGTCAACGGCACGCCGATCACCGACTGGGCGTCCAACGAGCAGCGCGACTTCACCAACGGCCACGGCGTCGACGCCACCAAGACCGACTCGCGGGCGTCGCTGTTCCTGAACTCCGTCAACGGCACCCCGCCGACCAACACCACCACGTCCACGACCACCACCACGACGACCACCACTACTACGACCACGACGACCAACCCGCCGACGGGTTCGTGCCTCACCGCGCAGGTCACCCAGACCTCGGTGTGGAACGGCGGCTACGGCGCCGACGTCACGCTGACCAACGCCTGCGCCACCGCGACGAACGGCTGGACGGTCGAGTTCGACCTGCCGTCGGGCACGAAGGTCAGCAGCTCGTGGAGCTCGGTCCGGACGAACTCGGGCCAGCACTACAAGTTCACGAACGCGAGCTTCAACGGCTCCATCAAGGCGGGTGCCACGGCGAAGTTCGGCTTCAACGCCTCGGGTTCCGGCCTCCCGACCGGCTGCACCGTCAACGGCAACTCCTGCGGAGGCAACTGATGCGCGGCATGAGAGCACTCACGCTGGGCGCGGTGGCCGCGACCGTCGCGGCCCTGCTGAGCGCGGGCCCGGCCCAGGCCGCGGCCGTGCTGAAGGCGACCATCACGCAGACCTCCGTGTGGAACGGCGGCTACGGCGCGGACGTCACGATCACCAACAGCGGTGACACCGCCAGCACGGGCTGGACGATCGAGTTCGACCTGCCGTCCGGCACCACGATCTCCAGCTCCTGGAGCTCCGTCAGGACCTCGACGGGCCAGCACCACAAGTTCACCAACGCCGGTTTCAACGGCAACATCAAACCCGGCGCGACCGCGAAGTTCGGCTTCAACGCCTCCGGCGGCAGCCTCCCCACGAACTGCACGATCAACGGCGCGTCCTGCGGTGGCGGCGGCAACCCGCCCGCCGACACGCAGGCCCCGACCGTGCCCTCGGGGCTGCGGTCGACCGGTGTGACGTCCGGTTCGGTGTCGCTCGCGTGGACCGCGTCGACGGACAACGTCGCAGTCACCGGCTACGAGGTGCTCCAGGGAGGTGCGGTCACCACGACCGTCACCGGCACGTCCGCGACCGTCACCGGCCTCTCCCCCGCGACCGCGTACTCGTTCTCGGTGCGCGCCACGGACGCGGCGGGCAACAAGTCGGCGGCGAGCACGGCCGTGAGCGCCACGACCAGCCCGGGCAGCGGCGGTGGCAGCACCGTCAACGTCGCCACGGCGGCGGAGCTCCAGGCCGCGCTGGCCGGTGCGCAGGCAGGTCAGACGATCAAGCTCGCGGCAGGCACCTACCGCGGTTCGTTCGTCGCCAACGGCAAGTCCGGCACGTCGTCCCAGCCGATCACGCTGTCCGGCCCGGCGAACGCGGTGCTGATCAACGACGGCCCGACCGGCGAGGCGCCCTCCTGCCCCGCCCCCACCGCGGGCTGGGACTCGGGCTACGGCCTGTGGCTCTTCAACTCCCCGTACTGGAACCTCACCGGGTTCACCGTGCAGGAGTCGAAGAAGGGCATCGTGCTCGACAACTCGCACCACACCACGATCGACTCGGTGTCGGTGCACCACCTCGACGAGGAAGCGGTCCACTTCCGGCGTTCGTCGGCGGACAGCGTGATCCGCAACTCGACCATCACCGACACCGGTCTCGTGCAGCCCGGCTACGGCGAGGGCGTGTACCTCGGTTCCGCGAACTCCAACTGGGCCTGCCACGGCAACAACGGCGGCATCGACCGGAGCGACCGGATCCAGGTGCTGAACAACCGGATCGGCCCGAACGTCGCGGCCGAGGCGATCGACGTCAAGGAAGGCACCTACGACGGCGTCATCCGGGGCAACACCTTCAACGGCACCGGGATCACCGGCCAGAACTCGGCCGACTCCTGGGTCGACGTGAAGGGCATCAACTACCTGATCGAGGACAACACCGGCACGTTCCGCAGCCCCGGCACCTTCGCCAACGGCTACGAGACGCACAACACCAGCACGACGCCGAGCCTGCCCAACGGGTGCGGCAACGTCTGGCGCAACAACCGCTCCGACCTCGGGGGTGTCGGTCAGTACGCGATCAACATCACCTCGGTGTCGAAGTGCTCGGCCCAGCCCAACGTCGTCTACGCCTCCAACACCGTGACCGGTGCGGTGAAGGGCCTGACGAACGCCCAGTAGTTGGGTCCCCGGGTGCACCACCGCGTCCGGCCCGAACTCCACCGTCACATCGACCAGGGTATAAGAGACAGGAGTGGTCGGCGCGCGAGGTGCGCCCGCGGGCCGAGCTGGTCGCGGAGGCCGCGCGGTTGCTGGACGGCGCGGAACGGCCGGTGATCCTGGCC
>NZ_JBHXLO010000067.1:0-9540 GCF_042721395.1 Lentzea sp. NPDC058450 | reverse complement strand
GCTGAAAAGCGCCCGGCCGAGCTCGAGAAGCTAGCACCTCGCACCCAAAGTCAAGCCCCAATCGCCTTGAGCGGTGGAACCGGCTCCCAGTCCTGTAGCAGCCCGTTCGGGCTCGCCTTCGGCATCGCGTGCCAGGCCTCGTAGGTGGTGGGCTTGCGTTGACGGCTGTCCGGTTGGCACCGCGCGCCTGGCCTGCGTGCGTGGTTGGCCTGCTTTGACGACTGCGGTTGCGTGCGCCTCGCACGCTGGCCCCGCTCCGCTCCGCCCTCGCCCCGCCCTCGCCCCGCCCTCGCCCCGCCCGGCTCCCGCGCCGCCCTGCCCTCGTCCGCACCTTGCTTTGGCGTGCTCTGCTGTGGCCCCAGTTGGCCGCGAGCCAGTCCCGGTTCGCTGGGGGCCTCGGGGTTCGCTCTACGGGGATTTCTGCGGGAACTTTGCGGCCCCGCAGGGCGTTCCCCGGCGGCGTTTTGGGTGGTCGTAGCATGGAATTCGGGGTTGCGATACCCCGGATGGGCTAGTGGGATGGTCAGAGATCAACGAGTTGGAACCTGTGATTGGGCGCTGGGTACGGGGTGGCCTGGGAGGGCTGTTAGAGTCGCGGGCTGAACCCGGATGTCCTCCGGGTTGCTTGGTCGTGGCTACCTGACTCGGCCTGCCAACTACCGCATGTGCCGGTCCCTGGGGGTCGGCAACGCTCAGGAGGTTCGCGTGCTCGGCGCATTCCGCTCGGCTCTCGCGACGCCGGATCTACGCAAGAAGATCCTGTTCACGCTCGGGATCATCATTGTGTACCGGCTTGGAGCGACCATGCCCGCGCCGGGCGTGTCCTTCAAGAACGTGCGGGCGTGTGCTGAAGCTCTTGAAGGCCAGAACATCTACTCGCTGATCAACCTGTTCAGCGGTGGTGCTCTGCTCAACCTGTCCGTGTTCGCGCTGGGCATCATGCCCTACATCACCGCGAGCATCATCATTCAGCTGCTCACCGTGGTCATTCCGCGGTTCGAGCAGTTGAAGAAGGAAGGACAGGCTGGTCAGGGCAAGCTGACGCAGTACACGCGCTACCTGACGATCGGCCTGGCGATCCTGCAGTCGACCGGTCTCGTGGCGCTGGCGGTGCGCGGGCAGCTGTTCGGCGAGTGCGACCAGGACGTCATCCCGGGCAAGGACAGCATCTTCACCCTCATCGTGCTGGTCATCACCATGACCGCCGGTACCTCGGTCATCATGTGGCTGGGTGAGCTGATCACCGAGAAGGGCATCGGCAACGGCATGTCGCTGCTGATCTTCACCGGTATCGCCGCCCGCATCCCCGCCGAGGGCAAGAACATCCTCGACAAGGACAAGCTGACCTTCGCGCTCGTCGTCGTCGCGGCTCTGATCATCATCGCGAGCGTCATCTACGTCGAGCAGGCCCAGCGTCGCATCCCGGTGCAGTACGCCAAGCGCATGATCGGCCGCCGCATGTACGGCGGTACGTCGACGTACCTCCCCCTCAAGGTGAACCAGGCCGGCGTCATCCCGGTCATCTTCGCCTCGTCGCTGCTCTACCTGCCGGACCTGATCGTCCGCCTCACCCAGGGTTCCTCGACCGAGCCGAACTGGTTCTCCTCGTTCGTGCAGACCTACCTGGTCAAGCAGTCGTCCTGGGTGCACATCAGCGTCTACTTCCTGCTGATCGTCTTCTTCACGTACTTCTACGTCGGCATCACGTTCAACCCGGACGAGCGCGCTGACGAGATGAAGAAGTTCGGTGGCTTCATCCCCGGCATCCGACCGGGTCGCCCGACCGCCGAGTACCTCAAGTTCGTCCTGGGTCGCATCACGCTCCCCGGTTCGCTCTACCTCGGCATCGTGGCGATCCTGCCGAACCTGTTCCTGGACCTGACCGGTGACGGCCAGAACCAGAACTTCCCGTTCGGCGGTACCGCGGTTCTGATCATGGTCGGTGTCGGTCTCGACACCGTGAAGCAGATCGAGAGCCAGCTCATGCAGCGCAATTACGAAGGGTTCCTCCGCTAGATGCGACTCGTTCTCGTTGGCCCGCCCGGCGCGGGCAAGGGCACCCAGGCCGAAGTTCTGAGCCGCAAGCTCGGCGTGCCGCACATCTCGACGGGCGACCTCTTCCGGTCACACATCAGCAACCAGACCGAGCTCGGGCTGGAGGTGCAGAGCATCCTCGACGAGGGCGCTCTCGTGCCGGACTCCATCACAAACGAGATGGTGCGCAAGCGCTTGGCCGAGGCCGACGCGGCGGACGGGTTCCTGCTCGACGGGTTCCCCCGCAACGTCGCCCAGGCCGACAAGCTGGGCGAGTTCCTGGCGGTCGGCGGCCACTCGCTGGACGCGGTGCTGGAGTTCCGGGTCGACGAGGACGTCGTGGTGGAGCGGCTGCTCGCGCGCGGGCGCACGGACGACAAGGAAGACGTCATCCGGCACCGCCAGCAGGTGTACCGCAACGAGACCGCGCCGCTGCTGAGCTACTACGCGGAGAAGGTCATCTCCATCGACGCCGTCGGTGAGATCGACGAGATCAGCGAACGGGCACTGGCCGCGCTGAACGAGAAGTGACAGGCGGGCTGCTCGCGCGGCTCCGAGCTGTCGTCACAGCTGCAACAGATCGTGAAGGCATGAGCAAGATCGAGATCAAGACGCCCGGCCAGCTGGAGGCGATGCGCGCCTCCGGCCTGGTCGTGGCGAGGGCGTTGAAGAACGTCGTCGCGGCGGTCAAGCCCGGTGTGTCCACGTGGGAGCTCGACGAGATCGCCGAGCAGACCATCCGCGACGCCGGCGCCATCCCGTCGTTCAAGGGCTACCACGGCTTCCCGGCGAGCATCTGCGCCTCGGTGAACGAGCAGATCGTCCACGGCATCCCCAGCAAGACGCAGGTGCTGGCCGCGGGCGACCTCATCTCCATCGACTGCGGCGCGATCCTCGACGACTGGCACGGCGACTCGGCCGTGACGGTCGGCGTCGGCGAGATCTCGCCCGCGGACCACAAGCTGTCCGAGGCCACCAGGCTGTCGATGCTCGCGGGCATCGAGGCCGCGGTGCCCGGCGGCAGGCTCACGGACATCTCGTTCGCCATCGAGTCCTCGGCCATCGAGTCGGGAGACCGCGACGGCATCGAGTACGGCATCGTCGCGGACTACGGCGGCCACGGCATCGGCTCCAAGATGCACATGGACCCGTTCCTGCCGAACTACGGCAAGCCAGGCCGCGGTGCCCGGCTCAAGGTCGGCATGGCCATCGCGATCGAGCCGATGCTCACGCTCGGCACGGACGACTCCCAGGAGCTGGAGGACGGCTGGACCGTCATCACGCTCGACGGCACGCGTGCCGCGCACTGGGAGCACAGCGTCGCGATCACCGAGGACGGCCCCTGGGTGCTCACCGCACCCGAAGAGGACTGAGCACCCCAACGCTTTCCCGAGTAGCCCCGTTCCGCCGACAGGCGAACGGGGCTAATTCGTTTGCGGGAACGGATACGGTCGAGGGGACGAGCGAGTCCAATGCTTGGGGGCATTGTGGGGGTAACCCGTGTCGTCCTGTCCGTCCTTCTGATTCCACTAGCAGGCTGTGCTGCCTCTAAGCCGGCCACCGACTTCACCTACCAGGACGTCCCGGCGGCGCGGATCGCCGACCAGCTCTTCCTGGCAGGCACCATCGCGGCGGTCGAGGGCTGCGACCCGCCGTTCTCCGACGTCAACGTCGGCCGTCCGAACTTCGTCAGCCCGCCCGTGCCCGTCGACGGCGGTTGCGGGGGCTCGTTCAGGGCGTCAGCGCCCTGGGAGTACGTCGACGCAGTGAGTCGCATCACGGCGGTCCACGACACGGTCGTGCGTGACTGGGACGTGCGGCTGAAGAGCGGGCCCGAGGCCGCCGAGACGCGGGCCACCGAGACGACGCTGCGGCACTGCCTCGACCGGGCGGGGTTCACCAACCCCGGGCCGGACGCGCCCGGCCTCGAGGGCTACGGCTTCGGCAAGGGCGACCGCGCGCTCGACAACGCAGCTCAGCGGTGCTCTGACGAGTCCGGCTACGGCGACAGGATCGCCGTTCAGCGCCTGCGGACGCTCCAGTCCGTGCTCGGCAGGCACGAGGCCGAGATCAGCTCCATCGCGAAGCTCAGGCCCGTGCTGGAGCGGGCCGCGCAGCCCTCCAGCGGCACTGACCGGACCCGATTTGGGTTGCCGCAGTGAACTGCGTACACTGGTCAGGTGGCGCACCAGTCGCGCCGGTTCAGTCATGCCCTCCGAGGTGAGATTCGAGCCGGGGTGGCGCGCGTCCAAAGGTTATTACCACCGTCACGAAACGCGGAGGACATGGGCAAGAAGGACGGGGCCATTGAGGTCGAGGGCCGCGTAGTCGAGCCGCTCCCCAACGCGATGTTCAGGGTCGAGTTGGAGAACGGTCACAAGGTACTCGCGCACATCAGCGGCAAGATGCGACAGCACTACATCCGCATCCTCCCTGAGGACCGGGTTGTCGTGGAGCTCTCGCCCTACGACCTGTCCCGCGGGCGCATCGTCTACCGCTACAAGTGACCTCCAGTAGCAGGAGATCTCAGGCGTGAAGGTTCAGCCGAGCGTCAAGAAGATCTGCGACAAGTGCAAGGTGATCCGCCGTCACGGCCGGGTCATGGTGATCTGCGAGAACCTGCGCCACAAGCAGCGCCAGGGCTGAGCAGTTCCACTCGCGCTCGTCGAGATCTTTCGATGACGCAGTAACGAGACACTCCTCGCACCTACCGCACGGGCCAGACGTGTGCGGACACCCCCGGATTCCAGGCCGGGGCCGGGACACCGGCTGTGAGAGCAGCCGGAACATGACACACAGCGAGTCAGTCACCGGAATTGGGCGAGGAGCAGACCTGGAAGTCAACGACAGGAGTTAACCGCCACATGGCACGACTCGCTGGCGTCGACCTCCCCCGCGAAAAGCGGATGGAGATCGCGCTCACCTACATCTTCGGCATCGGTCGTACGCGCTCCAAGGAGCTGCTCGCCGCCACGGAGATCTCCCCGGACCTCCGGGTGAAGGATCTGACGGACGACGACCTCGCCAAGCTGCGGGACCACATCGAGACGAACTACAAGGTCGAGGGTGACCTTCGCCGTGAGGTCGCGGCCGACATCCGTCGCAAGATGGAGATCGGTTGCTACGAGGGTCTTCGGCACCGTCGCGGCCTGCCCGTTCGCGGACAGCGCACGAAGACGAACGCCCGTACCCGCAAGGGTCCGAAGAAGACCGTGGCCGGCAAGAAGAAGGCCGGCAAGAAGTAAGACCTCGCGTCTACTGCCCTCAACTTAGGAGTTCGTTTTGCCACCCAAGTCCCGCACGGGCGCCGGGGTCAAGAAGGTCCGGCGCAAGGAAAAGAAGAACGTCTCGCACGGCCAGGCGCACATCAAGAGCACGTTCAACAACACCATCGTGTCGATCACCGACCCGATGGGCAACGTGATCAGCTGGGCGTCCGCCGGCCACGTGGGCTTCAAGGGCTCGCGCAAGTCCACGCCGTTCGCGGCGCAGATGGCTGCCGAGAACGCCGCCCGCAAGGCCGCCGAGCACGGCATGCGCAAGGTGGACGTGTTCGTGAAGGGTCCCGGCTCCGGCCGTGAAACCGCGATCCGTTCGCTGCAGGCCGCCGGTCTCGAGGTCGGCACCATTCAGGACGTGACCCCGCAGCCCCACAACGGCTGCCGCCCGCCCAAGCGGCGCCGGGTCTGAGGCACGGGGAGGAGTAAGAACTCATGGCTCGTTATACGGGACCCGCGACGCGCATCTCGCGTCGCCTCAAGGTTGACCTCGTTGGTGGGGACCAGGCGTTCGAGCGCCGTCCGTACCCGCCCGGCCAGCACGGCCGTGGCCGCGTCAAGGAGTCCGAGTACCTGCTGCAGCTCCAGGAGAAGCAGAAGGCTCGCTACACCTACGGCGTGCTGGAGAAGCAGTTCGTCCGGTACTACAAGGAAGCGGTTCGCCGCCCCGGCAAGACCGGCGAGAACCTGCTCCAGATCCTCGAGGCCCGCCTCGACAACGTGGTGTACCGCGCGGGCCTCGCCCGCACGCGTCGCCAGGCTCGCCAGCTGGTCAGCCACGGTCACTTCATCGTGAACGGCCACAAGGTCAACATCCCGAGCTACCAGGTGTCGAAGTTCGACATCATCGACGTGAAGCCGAAGTCCATGCCGACGCTGCCCTTCGAGGCTGCTCGCGCGTCCTTCGGTGACCGCCCGATTCCGGCTTGGCTGCAGGTCGTTCCCTCGAACCTGCGCATCCTCGTGCACCAGCTGCCCGAGCGCGCGCAGATCGACACGCCTGTCACCGAGCAGCTCATCGTCGAGCTCTACTCGAAGTGATCCTCTCCGAGCCATCGTCTCTTGTGGACGGTGGCTCGGGTCGGGTCCCGCATCGGCGCGAAGGGTGTGCCGAGTGCGTTTGCCGGCCTCCGCGGCTGGCTGTTGTTGACGGCGTCAAATAGCGGGCGTCGTTGCTGAAAGGAAGAACCCAGTGCTGATTTCCCAGCGCCCCTCGCTCGCCGAGGAAGCGGTCTCCGAGACCCGTTCCCGGTTCGTCATCGAACCGCTGGAGCCGGGCTTCGGTTACACGCTCGGCAACTCGATCCGCCGCACGCTGCTCTCGTCGATCCCCGGTGCTGCTGTCACGAGCATCCGCATCGACGGCGTGCTGCACGAGTTCACCACGGTTCCCGGGGTGAAGGAGGACGTCACCGACGTCATCCTGAACCTGAAGGAGCTCGTCGTCTCGTCCGAGGAGGACGAGCCGGTGACCATGTACCTGCGCAAGCAGGGCCCCGGTGTGGTGACCGCGGGCGACATCGTGCCTCCGGCCGGTGTCACCGTGCACAACCCCGACCTGCACATCGCGACCCTGAACGGCAAGGGGAAGCTGGAGATCGAGCTCGTCGTCGAGCGCGGTCGCGGCTACGTCCCGGCTGTTCAGAACAAGCAGGCGGGCGCCGAGATCGGCCGCATCCCCGTCGACTCGATCTACTCGCCGGTTCTCAAGGTGACGTACAAG
Source organism: Lentzea sp. NPDC058450 (assembly GCF_042721395.1). Lineage (NCBI taxonomy): Bacteria > Bacillati > Actinomycetota > Actinomycetes > Pseudonocardiales > Pseudonocardiaceae > Lentzea > Lentzea sp. NPDC058450. The sequence continues at coordinate 2,505 of NZ_JBHXLO010000067.1, read as the reverse complement.
GTCGAGGCGACTCGTGTCGAGCAGCGCACGGACTTCGACAAGCTGATCCTCGACGTGGAGAGCAAGCCCTCGATCACTCCGAGGGACGCCGTTGCCTCCGCGGGTAAGACCCTGGTTGAGCTGTTCGGCCTCGCTCGCGAGCTGAACATCGACGCCGAGGGCATCGAGATCGGCCCGTCGCCGGCCGAGGCTGACACCATCGCCGCGTTCGCGATGCCGATTGAGGACCTGGACCTCACCGTCCGGTCTTACAACTGCCTCAAGCGGGAAGGCATCCACACCGTCGGCGAGCTCGTGTCGCGCAGCGAGGCGGACCTGCTGGACATCCGCAACTTCGGTGCGAAGTCGATCGACGAGGTCAAGATGAAGCTCGTCGGCCTCGGCCTCGCCCTGAAGGACTCGCCTCCTGGGTTCGACCCGTCCGCGGCTGCTGCCGACTACCACCCCGGTGACACGGGCTGGGGCGCCGGTGCCGGCCTGGACCCGCACGACGACGGCCAGGACTACGCGGAGACCGAGCAGCTCTGACGCTCTCAGAGCCAGAGGATCTCTTTCAGTTACAGGAGTAAGCGATGCCCACCCCTACCAAGGGCCCACGGCTCGGTGGGTCTCCGGCGCACGAGCGGCTGCTGCTCGCCAACCTGGCGACGGCGCTGTTCCAGCACGGCCGGATCAAGACCACTGAGGCCAAGGCGAAGCGGCTGCGTCCGTACGCCGAGAAGATCATCTCGAAGGCCAAGGCCGGCGACCTGCACAACCGTCGCGAGATCATGAAGGTGATCCGCGACAAGGACGTCGTGCACAAGCTGATCGCCGAGATCGGTCCGTTCTTCAGCGACCGTTCCGGTGGCTACACCCGCATCACCAAGACGCTGGCGCGCAAGGGCGACAACGCCCCCATGGCCATCATCGAGCTGGTGCAGCAGAAGCTCGTCTCCACCGAGGCCGAGGCTGCGCGCAAGACCAAGTTCGCCAAGGACGAGAAGCCGGCCGAGGCCGCTGTCGTCGAGGCTGACGAGACCAAGGCCGAGGACGCCGTCGAGGTTGACGGCGAGCCGACCGCTGAGGCCGTCGAGGCCGAGGAGTCGAAGGACGCCGAGGCCAAGGACGAGTCCGCCAAGGACAAGTCCTGAGTCTGACCGCTGACGAGCCCGTCGTTCCCGGTTCCGGGGGCGGCGGGCTCGTTCGTGTGCGCTTCGACCTGGGGTACGACGGGACCTCGTTCTCGGGGTGGGCTCGGCAGCCTTCCCGTCGGACCGTGTGCGGCGTCCTCGAAGACACGCTGTCGATGGTGTTGCGCGAGGACGTGTCGTTGACTGTGGCCGGTCGGACCGATGCTGGCGTGCACGCCTCCGGTCAGGTCGCCCATGCTGATCTTCCCGCGTCCGTTGATGTTGCCGGGTTGCCCAAGCGGCTGGCCCGGGCGTTGCCGGATGATGTTCGGGTTTTTTCTGCTCGTGTGGTGCCCTTTGAGTTCGACGCTCGGTTTTCGGCGTTGCGGCGGCACTACGAGTACCGGGTGACGGACGCCGATTTCGGGGCGCATCCGTCGCGGCGGTTGGACACCCTGGCCTGGCCGCGTCCGCTGGACGTCGCCGCGATGAACGTGGCCGCCGGGTTGTTGTTGGGGGAGCACGACTTCTGCGCGTTCTGCAAGCGGCGTGACGGGGCCACGACCATCCGGGAGCTGCAGCGGCTTGAGCTGGTGCGGGGTGGTGAGGACGGGGTCATCACGGCGTTTGTGTCTGCGGACGCGTTCTGCCACTCGATGGTTCGGTCGTTGATCGGGGCGTTGCTGGCGGTTGGGGAGGGGCGGAAGGCTGTTGAGTGGCCTTCGTCGTTGCTCTCGTTGACGGGGCGGGCTTCCGGGGTGACGGTGGCACCGGCGCACGGGTTGTCGTTGGTGCGGGTGGACTTCCCTGCGGATGCCGAGCTGGCTGCTCGGGCTGAGGCGACTCGTCGGGTTCGGACGCTGTCCTAGTTTCGCCGCCGGGCCCGTAGCGTTCCCTGGCCTGCGTGCGGCGGGTTCCTGTTGCGTGCTTCCCCTGGGGGCTCTGCCCCCAGACCCCCGGCAATCTGATCGGGGGGTCCGCGCCACTCTCAGGCTGATGGCACGCCTGTTGCTTTGAGCGGCTGCCTGTTTCGTAGTTTGGTTGCGTTGGCGGTGGGGTCCCGTCACAAGTCGAGCCAAGAGCGAGCCACATGCCTGGGTGGGTGTCAAACCGACGAAGAGCGTGTCGGTTTGACACCCTCCCAGGCATGCAGCGAGAGCTGTGGCGCGACTCGTGACGGGACCCCACCGCCGCAGCCGCATGCTCATTCGGGCTCGCCTTCGGCTTCGCGGGCATTCGGCTTGATCACCAGGACTGTCAGACCCCATCGCTAGGTTGGGTCGCGGGGGAGCTTCAGCCTGAACTGCTCCCCGGAAGTTGGACTGGGTTCCAGTTCCTTCGTCCGGGGAGTGTTGTGTATTCGGGTAGTTCGTTGTCGGTTGGGCAGCGTGAG
>NZ_JBHXLO010000066.1:0-11084 GCF_042721395.1 Lentzea sp. NPDC058450 | reverse complement strand
GCGAGGCGCTCATCGGCCGGAAAAGGCCGGGCTGAAAAGCGCCCGGCCGAGCTCTCGAAGCTAGCACCTCGCACCCAAAGTCAAGCCCCAATCTCCAGCGTGCGTGGCTGAGTTGGGAGAGCACGTCACCACACCGCTTTACCGATCTGCGGAGCTCATACGGGCTCGCCTTCGGCTTCGCGTTGGTGCGGGGCTCGCCTTCGGCTTCGCGGTGTTACATGCGGTCCAGCAGTCTTGCCCGGGCGATCTCCAGGTGGGCGGTCATCGCTTCGCTTGCTGCCTCGGGGTCCCTGGTGACCAGGGCGTCCACGATCGCTCGGTGTTCGGTGATCGTCTGCACGCCGAAGGGCTGCTGGAAGTTGAGGCGGAACAGGTGCAGGTGGCAGTGGGTCTTCGCGAAGGACTGGAGGACTGCCTCGTTGCCCGCGATCCGCAGGATCAGTTCGTGCAGCCGTTGGTCGTGGGCGGTGAGGTTCTTGTAGTCGTCGTAGGCGTTGTCGGCTGGGGCCGCCGGGCAGGTCGCCAGTTCCTCCTCGATGAGGCGGACGAACTCCGGGGTCATGTTGGTGGCCGCCAGGGCTGCTGATGGGGGTTCTAGTAGTAGGCGCAGGGCGTAGAGGTCGGCCACCTGTTTGCGGTTCAGCAGGTCCGTCACGCTGTAGCCGCGCAACGGGAGCCTGCTGACCAGTTCTTCGGATTCGAGGCGTGCCAGTGCTTCTCGGACCGGCGTTGGGGAGACGTCCAGTTGGCGGGCCAGCTCGTCTATGTTCACCCTGGCGCCCGGGGTCATGCCGTCGCTCATGATCAGGGCGCGGATCTGCTCGTAGACGTCATCCGCTAGCACGCGCCTGGTCGGTATCCGCAACACCACTCCTGAGCTCCCGTCTAGTTCTTGGCCAGTATCTCCTGCGAGACGCGTTCCATCTCGGCGAACACGTCGTCGGAGCGCTGGCCTGCGAAGTACGCCTCGAAGAGGGGTTGTTCGCCTGACTGGATCGCGCTGCCGTTGGCGTAGGCGGTGGACGGGTAGAGGACGTCGTCCTTGACGTACTGGTTGAAGACGGTCAGGTCGACGCCCTGGGACTTCATCGAGGTCACGGTGTTGTCCATGGCGGCGGGGATGGACGGGAAGAAGGTGCCGGTGGCGCCCGCCTTGGTCTGGCACTCCTCGCTGCCCATGAAGCTGACCCACTTCCAGGTCAGGTCCGGGTTCTTGGTGCCCGCCCAGATGTTGTTGCCGTTCGAGTTGGAGAGGACGGAACGCTTGCCGTCCGGGCCGAGAACGGTCGGGGCGATGCCGACCTTGACGCCCGGGATCTTGCCGAACGAAGGAGCGGACCAGGAGCCGCCCATGGTCATGGCCACCTTGCCGGAGCCGATCAGGTCCACGTCGGAGATGGTGGACTGGTTGCCGGTGGTGAAGGTGCCGAGCTTCGGGGAGAAGCCCCGGTCGGTGAGGGAGAGGACCCACTTCATCGTCTTGGTGAAGCGGGGGTCGGTGTAGTTGAACTTCGTCGGCCACTGGTCCTTGTCGCCCAGGCGCCAGCCGAGCGTGTTCACGAACGGGGCCCAGGACGTTTCGCCGATGAAGCTCCGGCCCGCCATGGCGCCGATGCCGTAGGTGGCGATCTGGGTCTTGTCGAAGCCCGGTTCGTCGCCGTGCTTGCCGTTCTTGTCGATCGTTAGGCGGGCCACGACCTTGTCGAACGTGCCGCCGTCGTCCGGGTTCCAGGTCAGCTTCTGGACGTCGGCCTCAGGGACGCCGGCCTTGGTGAGCATGTCGGCGTTGTAGTAGAGGGCGGAGGCGGCCCAGTCCAGAGGAAGGGCGTACTGCTTGCCGTCGGTGAACTTCCAGGTGTCGACGCCGACGGAGAACTTCTTCAGGTCCACTGAGGACTTGGTGATGAGGTCGTCCAACGGCATCAGCTGGTGCTGCGAGGCGTAGGCCTGGAGGAACTGGACGGAGTTCTGGAACGCGTCCGGGGCCGTGCCGGCGACGAAGCCCGCGGTGAGCTTGGTGAAGTAGTCGTCGACGTTGTAGCGGGTGATCTTGACGTCCGTGCCGGGGTTGGCGGACTCGAACGCCTTCTCGCACTCGCCGTAGGCGACGGCCTGCTTGTCGTCCCACGTCCACCAGTTCACGGTGTTGCTGCCGGAGCCCGAGTCGGAACTCCCGCAGCCCGCGACCACCAGGGCTGTTGCTGCTGCGAGGGCAGCGGCGGCGATTTTCATGGCTTCTCCAAGAGACGGGATCGGAAGGCGTCGAGTGCGATGTCGAGGTCGTCGGAGCCGCCCGCCTCGTGGGCGCTGTGCTCCCAGACTGCTATCTCCTTGGGTCCGGCGTAGGCGTGGTAGGCGCCGAACACGGTGGACGGCGGCACGATGTCGTCCATCAGGCCGACCGAGAACCACGCGGGGGCCGTGGCTCTGGCGGCGAACCCCAGACCGTCGAAATAGGACAGTGCGGGGAAGACGTCGGAACGCCGGTTCTCGGCGAGGTAGGTGGTCAGCTCGGTGAAGGGCGGTTTGCCGCACACGTTCAGGGCGCGCCGGATGTCGCACAGGAACGGGGCCTGCGCGTGCACGGCGGCCAAGTCGGGGACGAGGCCTGCTGCGGCCAGTGCGATTCCGCCGCCCTGGCTGTTGCCGAGCACGGCCACGCTCGTGGAACCCAGTACGCGCACGGCGTCGATCGCGCGGACGGCGTCGGTGAAGACGCGGCGGTAGAAGTAGGTGGAACGGTCGGTGATGCCTCGGGTCAGGAAGCCCGTGCCGCCGCGTTGGTCGCGCACCTGGACCTGGAGGTGGGCGAAGCCGGCGCTCGCCCAGGTCAGGTTCTCGACCGCGCTGCCCCGGTTGCCGCCGTAGCCGTGGTACTGGACCACGGCGGGGAAGCCGGTGGCGCCCTTCGGCGTGCGCAGCCAGGCGCGGACGCGGTCGCCGCCGAAGCCCGCGAACGACACGTCGTAGACGTCGACGGTGCGCAGCGGGGTGTCCACCGGCACCGCTTCGACCGCCAGGTCGAGAGAACGCGCCTCGGCGAGCGTGGAGTCCCAGAACTCGTCGAAGTCGTCGGGACGGACGTAGCCGCTGCGGTACTCCCACAGCGCGTCCAGGGTCAGGTCGGTCAGCAAGGAATCCTCCCGCGCACTTCCACGACATCGCTCACGACGACCTCGGTGATCTCGCCGCCGATGCTCACCGGCACGAACGCCGCGGCATCACCGGATATCCGGCGCAGCCGCACCGTCACGTCGCCGTCGTCCCAGGTCACGTCAATCGCCAGCCCGCCGCGGCACCGCAGGCCGCGCGCCGAACCGCTCGCCCAGCCGGACGGCAGCGCGGGCAGCACGTCGATCACGCCGGTGTGGCTCTGCACCACGACCTCGGCCAGCGCGGCGGTGAAGCCGTAGTTGCCGTCGATCTGGAACGGCGGGTGCGTGCTGAACAGGTTCGGCAGCAGGCCGCCCCACTCGGAGCCGTCGACCGGGGCGTCGCGGTGCCGGTCGCCGGTGAACGGCTGCGAGGCCTCCAGCAGCAACGACCGCACGGTGTCTCCGTCGCCGAGACGGGCCCGCAGCGCCATCTTCCAGGCCCACGACCAGCCCATCGCGCCGTTGCCGCGCCGTTCCAGGACCTCGAAGGCCGCGTCGCCCAGCGGAGTTCCGGCGACGATCTGCCCGAGCGGGTACACGGACACCATGTGCGACATGTGCCGGTGCGTGGAGTCCTCTTCGACGTGGTCGGAAGCCCACTCCCCCAGCCGTCCGTCGAACACCGGAACGGGCCGCAGGCGTGGGAGTGCGGCCGAGATCTCCGCGAGCACCGGGTCGGCGCGGCCCGAGGCGAGAGCCAGCGCCAGCGTCCGTTCGAACACGGCCCGGATCAGCACCACGTCCATCGTCACGGACCACGTGAGTGCCTGCGGCTTGCCGTCAGCGTCGAGGAACCAGTTCTCCGGCGACGTCGACGGGCACGTGTCGAGGTAGCCGTCGGGGCCCTCGACGAGCCAGTCGAGGCAGAACTCGGCACAGCCGCGCAGCAGTGGCCACGCGCGCTCCAAAGTGGACCAGGTGCGGGCGAAGTCGTGATGGTCCCAGGCGTGCTGGACCAGCCACGCACCGCCCATCTGCCAGATCGCCCACGACGGTGCGCCGTGACCCATGCCGACCGGCAGCGCCCAGCCCCACGCGTCGGTGTTGTGGTGCGCCACCCAGCCCCGCGCCCCGTACAGCTCGCGGGCGACGTCCGCGCCGGTCACCGCGAGCTTCTCCAGCAGCTCCAGCAACGGGTCGTGGCACTCGGCGAGGCCGGTGACCTCCGCCGCCCAGTAGTTCATCTGGGTGTTGATGTTGATCGTGTAGTTGGACGACCAGGCGGGCCGCAGGTCGGCGTTCCACAGCCCCTGCAGGTTCGCGGGCGGTGCGCCCGGCCGGGACGACGAGACCAGCAGGTACCGGCCGTACTCGAAGAGCACGGAGGCGATGAGCTGCTCGTCCTTGCCGCTCAGCAGCTCCGGCACGTCCACGACCTCGGGCACGTCGCCGAACCGCACCTCGCAGGCGTCCATCAACGTCATGTGGTTGCCGTGCCGCTGCCCCTGCCACGTCTCCGCCGTGGTCGAGCTCGTGAGGGTGAGCAGCCAGCGTTCGCCCTCGGTGATCTTGACGGAGATCGTGCCGCGTTCGCCGTCGCTGTAGACGGGCGCGTCGACCTGCGGTTCGTGCCGGGGAGCCGAGTCGACGGGGATCTCGACCACCAGGTTCAGGCCGTCGCGACCGATCTCCCGCAACGGTGTCGTGACGTCCACTTCGGACGGCACCGCACCGGTGATCTCCACGCACAACGAGGTTTCCGACGCCCACACCCGGCGCGTGACCTCGGCGCCGTCGATGGTCAGCCGTTCGGTGACCACGCCGGTCGCGAGGTCGAGGGTGCGGCCGTGCGACTCGCCTTCGGGCAGCGTGATCCACAGGTCCACGTACGGCAGGAACGTCTGGCTGTACGGGCCCTCGAACGACATCAGCAACGACGTCGCCCGCTCCAGGTCACCGCCGAAGATCGCCTCCCGCACCTGCGCCAGCCGTTCCGGACCGGCCCCGGCGGCCAGCACATCGGCCAACGCCCTGGCAGGCCCGTCCGCAGTCCCCGACCACGCGGTCGCGTCGTTGACCTGCACGCGGGACCGGCCGGCCCCGCCGAACACCATCGCGCCGAGACGGCCGTTGCCCACGGGCAGCGCCTCGGTCCACTCTCCTGCCGCAGCCGGCCAGTGCAGTCTCACTTGATCCCCGTGAAGCCGATGGAGTTGACCAGCCGCCGCCCGAACACCACGAACAGCAGCAACATCGGCAGCGCCGCGACCAGCGTCGCCGCCATCAGGCCCGCCCAGTCCAGCGACGCCTGCGGTGAGGACTGCTTGAACACCGCGAGCGCGAGGGTGAGCGGGCGGACCGACTCGTCGTTCGTGACGAGCAACGGCCAGAAGTAGTCGTTCCAGGTGGTGATGAACTGCAACAACGTCAGGGTCGCCATCGGCGCGATGCTCATCGGCAGCACGATCCGGAAGCACACGCGCAACGGCCCGGCGCCGTCGATGATCGCGGCCTCCTCGACCTCGTGCGAAAGGCCGAGCATGAACTGCCGCAGGAAGAAGATGTTGAACGCGGAGAACAGCGCGGCCGGCAGGATCATGCCGCCGAACGTGTTGAGCAGCCCCAAGTCCTTCATCAGCACGAAGTTCGGCAGCAGCGTGAACACCGACGGCACCATCAACGCGGTGAGCAGCAGCCCGAAGACGAAGTCCCGGCCCTTCCACCGCAGCCGGGCGAACGCGTAGGCGGCCAGCGCCGACAGCCCGACCGTGAGAATTGTCAGAATCCCGGCGTACACAACGGAGTTCCACAGCGCGAGCGCCAGGTCGATCGACGCGCCCGAGCCGCCTTCCGCGGCCGCTTCAGCCGGGGAAGCCAGACCCAGTGCGCGCTTGAACGGGCCCCACGTGAAGTGCACCGGCAGCAACGACGACGGGTCGGTGGACATCGCGAAGTTGTTGGACAACGCGGTGCGCAGCATCCAGTAGAACGGGAAGATCGTGATCAGCAGCACGACGACCAGGTAGCCCCAGGCGACGCCCCTGCCGAGTTTCATCGAGAGGTTCACCGAGCCTCCTCAGTTGGTGTCGGACTCGCCGGCGCGAGCCATCCGCATCTGCGTGAACGTGACCGCGACGAGCAGCAGGAACAACGCGAGCGACATCGTTGCGGCGTAACCGAAGTCGAACTGGCCGAAGGCCTTGTCGTAGATGTACATCTGGAGCACCAGCGACGCGTCCGCCGGACCGCCCTTGGTGCTGACCTGGACGATGTCGAAGACCTGGGTCGAGCTGATCACGTTGAGGATCACGACCATCACCAGGATGGGCCGCAGCAACGGCAGCGTGAGCGAGCGGAACAGCTGCCACTCCGACGCGCCGTCGATCCGCCCGGCCTCGTAGATCGACGCGGGGATGGTCTGCAGGCCCGCGAAGATGAGCACCGCGTTGTAGCCCATGGTCTTCCACACGTTGAGCGCGGCCAGCGTGGGCACCGCCCAGTCGTCCGACGCGAAGAACATGATCGGCTCGCCGGTGACCCAGGTGATCAGCTGGTTCACGATGCCGAGCTGCGGGTCGAGCATCCACGTCCACACCAGCGCCGTGACGACGCCGGAGATGAGGAACGGCAGGATCATCAGCCCGCGGACCGTCGTGTTGACCCCCAGTCGGTGCAACACGACGGCGGTGAGCAGCGAGACCCCGATGCCCAGCACCACCGACAGCACCACGAAGTAGACCGTGACGCCCAGCGAGTGCCAGAACCTGCTGTCGTTGATCAGCTCGGTGATGTTGTCGAGACCCGTCCACACCGGAGGGCTGAGGATGTGGAACTCGGTGAAGCTGAGGTAGACGCCCCGCAGCATCGGGTAGGCGAAGAACACGCCGAACCCGGCGAGCGCGGGGGCGACGAGGAGCCACGCGACCCACGTGTCGTGGCGGCGCGAGGCGGGACCTCGGCGTTTGCGGGTGGGAGGAGACGCCGTGGTGGCGGGGCCACGCACGACCTGGGCGCTGGAGTCCTGCACGGTTGTCACCACGACGCCTCCTGGTCTCAGATGCGGATGCTGTCGACGTCGAACACGGAGTCGTCCGGGTTGCCGATCCGGATGGTGTTGTTGCCCTTCAACAGGTAGACGGGCATGGTGACCTTCTGCGGCGTGTTCCAGTCGTCGTCGTTGGAACCGGCGACCGGCAGCTTGAAGCTGGTGCCGTTGACGGTGATCACGCCGGTCCGGCTCGCGTCGGCGGAGATGTAGGCGAGCTCGACCAGGTACGTGCCCTCACGGGGCGCCACGACCGTCGGCATGGTGATGTTGCCGCTGCCGCCGATGTACCCGACCTTGCTGCCGCCCGAGCACGCGCAGCCGTAGACGGTCGCGCCGCCGCCCGGGCTGCCCTTCTCCGCCTCGTACGTCACGCTTTCCTGCGGCGTCACGAAGTTCACGGGCTTGGAGCGCGCGCCGTTCTGCACGACGGTGAACTCGTAGGCCGTGGCCGGGGTGAGGCCGTTGACCGTCGCCTTGGTGTCGGTGGTGGTGGCGACCTTCTTGTTGCCGGCGTAGACGTCGTAACGGACGCCCGTCTTGCCGTACCACTGCAGGGAGACGCTGGTCGGCGTGGCCGCGGTGCCCTGCACGACGCCGGGCGCGACCGAGGAGCGCGGGGTGATCGTGAACAGCTTCGAGCCGTGCACCGGGAGCTCTTCAGTGATGGCGCCGGACTTCTGGCCGACGTCCTTCTTGGCCCACACGTCGCGGACCTTGGCGTTGCCGCTGATGCCGAGCCTGGCGAAGTCGGCGGTCACGGACGCCGGGCGCGAGCCCAGGTTGAACAGCGCCACGGTGTAGCTGCCGTCGCGGTTGCGGGCGTACCAGACCTGCTGGTCGGAGAACTGGTCGACCGGACGGGCCGGGACGCCGGCCTGGTTGATCTTGATGACCTCGTCGTTGGTCAACAGCTTGTACCCGTAGTCGTCGATCTTGGTCAGGTCGTCGCCGATGTAGAGCGGCGAGGACGAGATCGACCACAACGTCATGTAGCTCTGGCGTTCCGCCTCGGTCAGGCCGTCCATCTGGCCGTTGCCGACGGCGACGCTGTCGAGGTTGTTCCAGTGGCCGGGGCCCGCGTCGTCGATCCACTGCACGACGTCGTTCCAGCGCTGCTTCACCGAGGCGTTCCAGGTGACGAGCGTGTCGCAGTAGCACTCGACGTCGGTGTCGACGCGCCAGCCGTTGGTGTTGGCCTTCCACACGTCGGCCTGACGGTGGCTGAGCGCCCACGAGATGAGGAACTCGATCGGCCGCCCGGTGCTCTTGAGCGCGGAGTTCCACGCCTTGACGTCGCTGGTGTTGTCGTAGCGCTCACCGCCGCGGAAGCTGCCGGGGCCCACGCCGTCGAGCTTGAGGAAGTCGACGCCCCAGCCCGCGAGCGTCTGCGCGATGGAGTCGATGTACTTCTGCGAGCACGGGTTCGCGAAGTCCATCTTGTAGGCGGAGTCCCACCCGTTGGTCTTGCGCAGGTCGGGGTAGACGACGTCCTTGGTGGTGCAGCCGGGCGCGTTGAAGATCGGCGTCTTGCCGTCGTTGTACGCCTTGGGGTCCAGACCGACCGCGAGGTACGAGCCGAACTTCAGGCCCTTGCCGTGGACGTAGTCGCCGAGCCACTTGAAGCCACGCGGGAACTTCTTCGCGTCCACCACCGGCCTGCCGTACTCGTCGAACGAGCCGAGCCAGCCCGCGTCGACGTTCACGTGGTCGTAGCCGGCCTTCTTGAACCTCGCGGCCAGCACGTCGGCCTGCGCCAGCACGTTCTTCTCGTTCAGCCAGCTCGCCGGGCCGTCCGGGTTGACGCCGGGGTAGTTGGTCGCCTGCAACGTCCAGCTGCTCCAGCCCATGTAGGGCTTCTCGGCCTTCGCGGCGGTCTGTTGTGCCGCGGGTGCTTGGGCTTGGGCCGCCGGCACCGCGATCAACGACGCGAGCAGGCCGGCAACGACACCTAACGCTCTCAAGACCACTCCTTTGTGATTTCTCGTGGTGTTTCAGGCGACCCGCAGGTCATCCATCGCGTCGCGGTCCCAGTCGATGCCGAGACCCGGTGAGTCAGGGGCGAGCGCGTGTCCGTTGTGGATGGTCATCTCGCTCTTGGTGATCCCGCGCAGCTGCGGGATGTGCTCGACGAACTTCCCGTTGGGCAACGCCGCCGCGAGGCTGACGTGCAGCTCCATCAGGAAGTGCGGGCAGACGTCCGCGTTGAACGCCTCGGCGACGTGCGCGACCTTCAGGAACGGCGTGATGCCACCGATCCGGGCCGCGTCGACCTGGATCACCGAGGCCGCGCCCCGTTCGAGGTACTCGCGGAACTGCGCCACCGAGTACAGCGACTCCCCCACCGCGATGGGGATCGGCGTGGTCCTGGCGAGCCTCTCGTGCCCGCTCACGTCGTCCGCCGGCAACGGCTCTTCCAGCCAAGTGAGGTTGACGTTCCTGAACGCGTCGGCCCGCCGGATGGCCTCCGCGCTCGTCATCGACTGGTTGGCGTCCACCATGATCGCGAACCGCTCGCCGACCGCCGCCCGCACGGCTTCGAGGCGTTCGACGTCCTCGGTCAGGTCCGGCTTGCCGACCTTCATCTTGATGCCCTGCCAGCCCTGCGCGGCCGTCTCCTTGGCGCCCGCGACGAGCTCCTCGGTGGACAGGTGCAGCCACCCGCCCTCGGTGTCGTACAGCGGCACCTCCTGCCGGAACCCGCCGGCCATGCGCCACAACGGTTCCTGGGCCCGCAGGCACCGCAGGTCCCACAGCGCCGTGTCCACGGCCGCGAGGGCGAGCGAGGTGATCGCACCGACCGTCGTCGACCGCGTGGACGCGAACAGGTCGTGCCAGACGTGCTCGATCCGCCGCGCGTCGACACCCACGAGGCGCGGCAGCAGGTGATCCTTCAGGAGGGCGAGGACCGAGCTGCCGCCCGTGCCGATCGTGTACGCGTACCCGAGGCCGGTGAGGCCGTCATCCGTCGTGACCTCGACGAACACGGTCTCCTGCTTGATGAACTGCTGGACCGCGTCGGTGCGCACCGTCTCGACCGGGACGTCGACCTGGAACGCCTGAGCACGCACGACCTTCGCCACGCCAACTCCTCGGATCTCTGATCCTATAGGATATTTGACGGGGATTGAACAAGGGCGTTACGAGCGTGTCAACGGTCGTTTGGCCACCGTCCCACGCTGATGAGAGCGTTTTCAATGACTCACCGCGACCGGATCTCGTTCCGGTCCTCCGATGTCTGCAGCTCAACGCCCTGATCAGTGCTGTTGAGGCATGTTGGAGTGTGAGTGAATATGTGAGTGTTTCTGTCCGGTCTTCGTGGAGCGGACAGGAACGATCAAGCCGACTCGGCCGCGAGCTTCAGCCGTCGCAGGGTCGCCTCGATGTTGCGCTGGTTCGTCACGGCGCGGTCCCGCACCCCGGTGGCCAGCTGCGTGATCGGCACGTACCAGCCGGGCCGGCGGTCCCACGTCGACTCGGTGACGCGGCACCCCTCGGGCGTCTCCTCGATGTCGTACTGCCAGCGCGACACCGCGAGCCCCAGCGACTTCACCTCGAACGCGAACCGCGTGTCCGAGCAGTCGGTGACGGTGGACGTGGTCGGCCACATCCGCCAGCCGCGCTTGTTGATGCCGCGGAACCGGGCCCCGACACGCGGACCGGCCGAGTTCAGCCACTTTCCGCCGGAGTACTCCTCGGCGCACTGACCGAGCCCGCGCAGCGAGCTGACCAGCTCGAACACCCGCCGTGGCGGGGCGGCGACATCGATGTGCGCGGAGGCGTCCGGCGTCATGGAGCCGAACTTACTACCGGTAGGTAACTGACCGCTAGTGGCGTGGCTCGGAACGTTGCCGGGGGAATTCGCGGTCAGACGGGTGCATCGCGGTGCCGCCCCCACGCCCTCGTACTGGTTGTACGGGGGCGTGGGGGCGGTGCCGCGAGGC
>NZ_JBHXLO010000065.1:0-11311 GCF_042721395.1 Lentzea sp. NPDC058450 | reverse complement strand
CACGCGTGACTGCCTGTGACCAATATTTCCGTGAGCACCGGCCGTCTCGCGTTGCTGGGCCGGGCGGGTGACGGGCGTAACGGATCTCCATCCTCCACCGAAGGAACGTGGCATCAGCGGATGCCGGCGTAGGAGGCAGTTGTGGGAGACACCGTCAAGTGCGGCAAGTGCGGCACGGTCAAGATTCCGAACGGCACGTGCGTGGGCTGCGGGAGCTGACCGCGTTGCCGTCCGGCACCTATGACAAGAGCCGCATCGACTGGGAACGGCTGCGGCAGCTCGCCCGGCGCGTCGCCCGCGAGACGAAAGCGGCCCGCGGCAAGCACTCCGTGACCGTGCAGGTGGCCAAGACCCGGGAAGTGCGGGGCGGATTCCTCAACCTCGCCAGGCGGACCGAGACCTACGAGGTGCCCGAGACCAGGACCGTCACCGACGACTACTGGGTGCTCGAACGCCGCTTCTGGAAGAAGGACGAGAAGGGCTCGGGCAGCATGGCGGACGAGACGACGAAGGCGTCGTACCTCTACTGCCTCGGCACCGACGGATCGTTGTTCGTGCGGATAGAGCAAGAGGAGGAGGTCCTGCCCAAGAACGGCAGGTTCTTCGTGCACCGGGACGAGCCCAGCGTCGAGCCGATGACCGACGCCGACGTGCTGCTGCTCGACTTCGAGCCGAAGCACGAGTCGTTCGGGGGCCGGACGTCGGTCGTCACCAACCGCGAGCCGGACAAGCGGCGTCCTCGAGGCGCGTCCAAGGGTGCGGGGATCACGGCGGCGCTGACGCGGCTGCTGGCCGGCAGGTCGTCGTGACCCAGTACGACGACTCGAACCTGGACCTGCCGAAGCGCAGATGACGGAGGACGCGATCCTTCGCCTCGACCACGAGGACCGGTACCAGGAAGGGGGCACGCACGGCCGCGGCACGAAGTTCTGGGGCGACCGCGAAGCCGGCCGCCGCAACCGCCACGCCAAGGGCGTCGGCCTGTCCAAAACCCTCAAGTCCCTCCTCTCCGACTGAGGAACGCCGACCTCCGCCCGCGTGCGCAGCGGAACCAGCAGGTCGACCGACTCCACTGGTGCCGGCCCCACCGCGAGAGCGGGGGCCGGCACCATGTCGCCGCCATGATCACCACGGCAAGTTGGTGATCATGAAATCTCTGCTGATCGCGGCCCTCGTCGCCGCGACCCCGTTACCGCCGCTGCAACCGGAACTGCTGCACGCGGCCATCTCCGACCTTCAGAACCCGGTCGCGACCTCCGCCCAGCTGCGGGTCGCGGGCGACGCGGGCCGCTGGTACGGCACGGCGGGCCTGGCCGACGGCAGGCGCGAGGTCAGGCCCGGCGACCGGTTCCGGATCGGCAGCGTCTCCAAGGTCTTCGTCGCGACCGTCGCGCTCCAACTCGTGCAGGAACGCAGGCTGAGCCTGGACACCAAGGTGCGGCACTACTTCCCGGACGTGCCGGAGACGCTGGACGCCGTCACCGTGGGCCAGCTCCTCAACCACACCAGCGGAATCCCGAACGAGGTCGGCTACCCGGACCTGAGCACGCCCGCGAAGGTGCTCGCGCACCGCTACGACAGCTGGACGGCCCAGCAGCTCCGCGACCTCATCCCCGAGACGCAGCCGAAGTTCACGCCGGGCACCAAGCAGGAGTACCGGGGCATCAACTACCTGCTCGCCACGATGATCGTCGAGAAGGTCACCGGCCGGGACCTGAGCGTCGAGGTGCGCGACCGCGTCACCCGACCGCTCGGCCTCGACAGGACCTATGTGCCGCAACGCAACGAGACCACGCTCCTCGGCGCGCACGTCCACGGCTACCTCGACGTCGACGGCCAGCGGGTCGACGTCAGCGACTTCAACACCTCGCGCGCCCACGGTGAGGGGGACATGGTCTCCACGACCAGCGACCTCACGCGGTTCATGAAGGCGCTCGTCGACGGCAAGCTCGTCCGGCAACCGTTGCTGGAGAAGATGTTCACGCTGCCGGACGTGTCCATGGTGGACGGTCGACCGGCGGCGTACGCGACGGGACTCCAGACGTTCACGGTCAACGGCGTCGAGGTCTGGGGCAAGACGGGGGAGTGGTACGGCTACAACGCGGGCATGTTCTCGACGCGAGACGGGCAGCGGCGCATCGCCTACTCGTTCACGCCCACGGTCCGTGACGCGAACCAGCAGCAGATGACGCTCCGGATCGCGAACGCCGTCACCGCAGGCGATCAGCCTTGATGCCGTACTGCGCCATCTTGCGGTAGATCGTCGCCCGCCCGATGCCGAGCTCGGCCGACGCGGCCGCGATCGTCGCGCCCGGCGCGGTCAGGCAGCGCACGATCTCGTCGCGCTCCAACGCCTGCAGGCGGCTCAGGCGGTGCCCGACTCCGGTGAACACCTCGGCGGGCAGGTGCTGCACGTCGATCACGTCCGAGCGGGCCGCGGCGGCGCGCACGACCTGGCGCAGCTGGCTGGTGTTCTCCGGCCACTCGTACGACAGCAACGCGCGCACCGCGGCCGAGGTGAACGTGACCTCGCGGCCTCGGTCGCGGTGCGCGAAGTAGTGGGCGAGCGGCAGGATGTCGTCAGGTCGGAACCGCAGCGCGGGGGCTTCCACCACCACGTCGACCAACGGCGCCAACGCCTCGGGCACGGCCTCGGTCGCGGTCAGCACGAAGCCGGTCAGCAGCGGTGCCAGCGAGGAGGCGGCCCACGCGGGGAGCGCGTCCACCCCGGACACGACCACGCACGTGTCGGCCTTGCCCAGCTCGGGGGTCCACAACCGCAGCCACGCGGACACGTCGTCGGGAGCGGGTGGGCGGGCGTTGAGCAGGCGTTCGCGGGGGCGGACGGACCGCCGGGCGTGCGTGGCCAGGGCGGTCTTGCCCGCTCCCGGCTCACCGACGACGGCGACCACGCGGCCGTCCTGCATGGCCTCGGCGGCCGCGCCGACGGCGGACGTCCAGGCGGCCGACAGCCGGGGTGGCTCGACGCGGTCGGAGTAGACGCGGAACACCTCGCCGCGCGGCGCCGGGCGGATCTTTCGGCCCGAGGCGCGGGCCAGCATCAACGCCGCCGTGGTGCCCGCCGCGGCCTGGGCCAGGGCGAGCAGCAGGTCGGACGACTGGTCGGACCAGGTCGTGAGGTTCACGCTGCCCGCGAGCGCGCCCGAGACGGGGTCGAGCACCGGCACGGCCGCGCACGTGTAGCCGCGCAGGCCCGTGCAGTAGTGCTCGTTCGCGCGGACCAGGGACGCCGTGCGGTCGGCCAGCGCGAGGCCCAGGCCATTCGTGCCGGCGTTGGCCTCGGCGAAGTAGAAACCAGGCGCGAGGTAGACGCGGTCGAGCGAGCGGACGATGGCCGGATCGGTGCAGAGCCGGGTGAGGACCAGGCCCTCGCTGTCGGTGATCATCAGGCTGATCGGCTCGTTGGACAGCGTGTCGTGCAGGCCGCGCAGCACCTCGTGGCCGCACTCGTAGAACAACGACGTGGTGTCGACGGTGCCGGTGAAGACCGGCCTGACCTCGTCCTCCGGCACGCCGTACCGCTCGCTGCGCAGCCACGAGGCCCGCAGGCGCTGGGGGATGGCGGCCAGCTGCCGGTCGTCCACGTCGACCTCCTCGTCGCACGTCCGGACCCCAGAGTACGACCCGAACGGACGCGTGCCGCAGTACCGGATGTCTCAAAGTGAGACACGCGCCGGGTCCCTGAGCTGCGCGGATCTTCCTACGGTCGGTCGCAACCACCACAGGAGGCGGCCATGTACTCGAAGGACGGCGAGAACTACTTCATCGTCGACGCCCACATCGCGCTCTGGGACGCCCGCCCGGAGAACCAGCGCAACATCCACGGCAAGCAGTTCATCGACTGCTTCTACGACTACCACCGCAACCTCTCGCCGGAGGAGGAGGTCTGGTCGTACGAGGAGTACCTGTACCAGGGCGGCGAACGCCTGATGCGCGACCTCTTCGACAACGGGTACGTGGACCACGCCATCTTCCAGCCGGCCCACCTGGGTGCCTTCTACCACAACGGTTTCGGTCAGACCGAGGAGGCGTGGGAGCTCACCTCCAAGCACCCGGACAAGCTCACCTACAACCACTGCTGGGACCCGCGCCGCGAGCAGCAGGGCCTGGACGACCTTCGCAGGGACGCCGAACGGTTCGGGCTCAAGGGCGTGAAGCTCTACACCGCCGAGTGGTACGGCGACTCGCGCGGCTGGCGCCTCGACGACCCGTGGAGCTACCGCTACCTGGAGACCGCGCAGGAGCTGGGCATCCGCAACATCCACATCCACAAGGGCCCGACGATCCGGCCGCTCGACCGCGACGCGTTCGACGTGGCGGACGTGGACCACGCGGCCACCGACTTCCCCGAGCTGAACTTCGTGATCGAGCACTGCGGCCTGCCCCGGCTGGAGGACTTCTGCTGGATCGCCACCCAGGAACCGAACGTGCACGCGGGCCTCGCGGTCGCGATGCCGTTCATCCACACCCGGCCGCGCTACTTCGCGCAGATCATCGGCGAGCTGCTGTACTGGCTGAACGAGGACCGGATCCAGTTCTCCAGCGACTACGCGCTGTGGACGCCGCGCTGGCTGGTCGAACGCTTCGTGGACTTCCAGATCCCGGCGGACATGACCGAGTACGCGCCGCTCACCGTGGCGCAGAAGAAGAAAATCCTCGGCCTGAACGCGGCGAGGATGTACGACATCCCGGTGCCCGAGGGTCTCGACGTCGCCCCGGTGCCGCAGGAGGCGGTGTCGGTCGCATGATCGAGAAGGCTGTCCTCGAGGCACTGGACGAGGTGATGGACCCCGAGCTGGACGAGCCGATCACCACGCTCGGGTTCGTCCGTTCGGTCGAGCTGGCCGACGGCGTGCTGACCGTCCACTTGCGACTCCCGACGGCGTTCTGCTCGCCGAACTTCGCGTACCTCATGGCATCCGACGCGAAGGACGCGCTGCGGGAACTGGCGGAGCACGTGGTCGTGGTGCTGGACGACCACCACGACTCGGACGTGATCAACCGCGGGATCGCCGCCGACGCCGGGTTCGTCGGCACGTACGGCGAGGAGGCGTCCCGCGACCTGGAGGAGCTGCGGCTCACGTTCCGGCGCAAGGCCCACGCGGCCGCGATGGAACGGGCCGTGCGCGACGTGCCACCGGACCGCCTGAGGTCGTTGACGCTCGGCGACCTCCCCGCCTCGAAGGCGACGGAGGCGTTGCGGCGCAGGCGTTCCGCGCTCGGCTTCTCGGCCGCACCGGACGCGCCGGTGCTCGTCGACGACCACGGCGTCCCGCTGCCACCGGGCCGGCTGCCGCTGCGCCTGCGGTTCGCCCGGTCGGTCGGCATCTCCATCGAGGGCAACGCGCACTTCTGCCGTGGCCTGCTCCGCACCCGCTACGCAATGGAGGAAACGGCATGAGGGCCGTCCAGGTCGCCGGCTACCACCGGCCGCTGGAGATGACGGAGGTCGCCGAGCCGCAGGTGACCGGGCCGTTCGACGTGGTCGTGCGGATCGGCGGTGCCGGCGTGTGCCGCACCGACCTGCACATCCTCGAAGGGCAGTGGGCGGAGAAGTCCGGCGTGACGCTGCCGTACACGATCGGCCACGAGAACGCGGGCTGGGTGCACGCGGTCGGCACGGCCGTCACGAACGTCGCGGAGGGCGACAAGGTGATCGTGCACCCGCTGATCACCTGCGGCCTGTGCCCGGCCTGCCGCAAGGGCGACGACGTGCACTGCGCCGCCTCGCAGTTCCCCGGGATCGACACCGCCGGCGGCTACGCCGAGTACCTCAAGACGTCGGCCCGCAGCGTCGTGAAGATCGACGACGCCCTGGAACCGTCCGACGTGGCCGCCCTCGCCGACGCGGGCCTCACGGCGTACCACGCGGCGGCCAAGGCGGCCCGCAGGCTGCGGCCGGGGGACCGGTGCGTGGTGATCGGCGCGGGCGGCCTCGGGCACATCGGCGTGCAGGTGCTCAAGGCGCTGACGGCGGCCGAGATCGTCGTGGTGGACCGCAACCCGGACGCGGTGAAGCTCGCCTCGGCCATCGGCGCGGACCACGGCGTCGTGGCCGACGGCTCCCACGTGGCGGCGGTCCTCGACCTCACCGGCGGCAACGGCGCCGAGACCGTGATCGACTTCGTGGGCGAGGGCGGCGCCACCAAGGACGGCGTGGCGATGCTGCGGCGGGCGGGCGACTACCACGTCGTCGGCTACGGCGAGAACATCGACGTGCCCACGATCGACATCATCTCCACCGAGATCAACCTCATCGGCAACCTCGTCGGGTCCTACACGGACCTGTGCGAGCTGATGGTGCTGGCGGCGCGGGGAAAGGTCGCGCTGCACACCCAGA
Source organism: Lentzea sp. NPDC058450 (assembly GCF_042721395.1). NCBI lineage: Bacteria > Bacillati > Actinomycetota > Actinomycetes > Pseudonocardiales > Pseudonocardiaceae > Lentzea > Lentzea sp. NPDC058450. The sequence continues at coordinate 4,950 of NZ_JBHXLO010000065.1, read as the reverse complement.
AGTACCCGCTCGACCGGTTCCAGGACGCGATCGACGACCTCGACGCCGGGCGGGTGCGCGGCCGGGCGATCCTGACGCCGTGACCTCCTCGCTCCCGTGCCCGGGACGTACCTCGGGCACGGGAGCGCGGGACGCGGTTTCCCTCGGCGGTGAGTGGAAGAAGGACGGTCGTTCCCAGTCGGCGAGATCGAAACTTTCGGAAACGTGGGAACACGGCGAGAACTTTTGAATCCGCAACGGATGTTTCTGCGTGCCGACCGTCTTCGAGGCGCGTGTGGACGGTCGGGCAGCGGATGACGGTGAGTCCGGACAAAAATCAGACAGCACAACCGTGCCAACTGTGGCCGAGGCCACTGTGGAGTCGTCGCCCGCGGTGTCGCCGGTGGCGTAGCGCGTTGGGCCATCGGGGTGACAGTCGCGCGCGTTCCCGGAGCACTCCCCGCGGTGGTTGCCGGGTGAACTGTCGGCGTCGTGGCGGTGACCAGCGGAATTACCGCGTTCTTAGCGATGTGAAGGCGCTTCGCCGAGTTGATCTCGTCCTAGGAATGACTCGATGTCGATCACTGTCTGTGGTGGCTCTGACGTGCGAATTCGCGATTAAACCGGTGACGGAAAGCGACGATTGGTCGCGCTCCGCTCTCGTGTAGAAGATCGATCACGGGAGTGTCAAGTTGCCGCCAATAAGCACGGTGTTTCGGCGGCGTATCCACAGTTCAGTTAGCGAATCCCCAGCTCGACTCCCCATTCGCCCGCTCGGTCAACTAGGGACCCCCTAGTCGGGAACCAGGGCGATGGGGGGTGTTGCGAAGGTCAACGGAGTGAGTAGTCTGCTCTCGCCCCCTCAAGATCATCGCTGTTGGTCATGTTGATCATGCGATGCTATCTTTCCGTCGCCAATTCGGGTGGTCGTGGAGCGTTGTGAAGCTGAAGAACGTGCCTGAGACGAATTACAAGACAATTCGTTCCCGGCTCACTGGTGTCGTGGTGGTTCCCAGCGTCGTCCTTCTGGCCATGTGGGCGCTGTTCTCGTCCTACACGGTGTTCGAGGGGCTCTACCTCCAGCTGGTGGCCTCCGGTGCGCGAGACGCCTCGATCCCCGCGGTGCAGTCGTTCGCTTCGCTGCAGAAGGAACGCGAGCTCAGCATGACGAGCCTGAGCCGCCCCGGCGCGAACGCGTCGGCGTTGCTCAAGCAGCAGCAGGACACCGACAAGGACGTCGAGAAGATGAAGTCGGCGTTCGCGGAGCTCGCCTCCCAGGCGCCGCAGGAGATCGTCGACGGCATCAACAAGCTCAACGGCCTGCTCGACCAGCTGCCCGAGCAGCGCGAGCGCCTCGAGTCCGGTGCGACGTCCAAGGACGAGACCTACCGCTACTACAACAGCGTTCTCGACGCCGGTGGGTCGCTGTTCGGCACGCAGGCTCGCATCGTGCCCGATGCCGAGACCGTGCAGGGCGCGCTCGGCGCGTTGCAGTACTTTCAGGCTTCCGACGCCATGTCGCGGTCCAGCTCCGTCGCCGCCGGCGCGCTCGCCGCGGGCAAGTTCACGCCCGAGGAGCACCGCGAGTTCGTCCAGCTCGTCGGCGCGTACCACTTCACGCTCAACGTCATCGAGCCCACCTCGCTGCCGAACGTGCGCGAGCACTTCAAGACCGTCACCGGCAGCGCGCCGTACCAGCAGCTCGTGACGCTGGAGAACCGCCTGCTGCAGAACGCGGAACGGCCGATCGGCCAGCAGGTCGCGCTGACGGACTGGGAGAACGCCAGCCGCGCGGTGTCGACCGAGCTGACCACGATGGTGCAGGAGCAGTCGACCGGCGCCGTGAACATCGCCATGGCGAACGGCAAGGACAAGTTCACGACCGTCCTCATCGGCTCGCTCATCGCCCTGATCGCGGTCATCGTCGGCATCTTCGTCGCGGTCCGCGTCTCCAACCGCCTCGTCAACAAGGCGTTGATCGTCCGCCTCACCAGCCTGAAGAGCGACTCGCTGAAGCTCGCCCACGAGCGGCTGCCGAGCATCGTCGAACGGCTGCGCGACGGCAAGCACGTCGACGTCGCCGCCGAGGTCCCCGCGCTCGACTACGGCAACGACGAGATCGGGCAGGTGGCCGACGCGTTCAACGCCGCGCAGTACACCGCGGTCGCCGCGGCCGTGAAGGAGTCGCAGACCCGTGAAGGCGTGAACCGGGTCTTCCTCGACATCGCGCGCCGCAACCAGGGTCTCGTGCACCGCCAGCTGAAGATCCTCGACAAGCTGGAGCGCGAGGAGGAGAACCCCGACCACCTCGACGCGTTCTTCCAGCTCGACCACCTCGCGACGCGCGCCCGCCGCAACGCCGAGAACCTGATCATCCTCACCGGCGAGCAGCCGGGCCGGCAGTGGCGCAAGCCCGTGCGCATGCTCGACGTCGTGCGCGCCGCCGTCGCCGAGACCGAGCAGTACGCCCGCGTCAAGGTGAACCCGGTGCCCGAGGTCGCGCTGGTCGGCGCCGCCGTCGCGGACACCATCCACCTGATCGCCGAGCTCGTCGACAACGCCACGTCGTTCTCGTCGCCGCGCTCGCAGGTCGAGATCCACAGCAGCGAGGTGCCGCAGGGTCTCGTCATCGAGATCGAGGACCACGGCCTCGGCATCAAGTCCGAGGACCGCGAGCAGCACAACAAGATGCTGGAGGCGCCGCCGGACTTCGAGGCGATGCGCCTGCGCGGCGAGTCCCGTCTCGGCCTGTTCGTCGTCGCCCGGCTGGCCGCGCGCCGGCACATCCACGTCGAGCTGCGCGACTGCCCGTCCGGCGGCACGATCGCGCTGGTGCTGATCCCGTCCGAGCTGATCGTCGGCGAGGCGGGCGCGATCGACCCCGCGGACTCCGTGCCGATGCCGAAGCCGACGTTCCGCCAGCAGACCATGCAGCAGGCCGCGCGGTCGCCGGAGGCCCTCGAGGCCGCCGTGCCGATCCAGGGCGACCTGTCGCGCCCCGGCGAACGCCCCACCGAGACCTTCCGCCTGGACGAGTTCTGGGCCGGCAGGGCAGTGGGAAACGACCGGAGTCCGGCCCTGGACCTCGAAAGGGACCTGGACAGCAGCAGCGGGCAGCTCGAGCTGCCCCGGGAAGACCGCCTGGCAGGAGTGTGGCCGACCGCCGACCCGGCGGAGGGTGAGACGGCGACGCGCTCGGCGGACGACCGGCCGGAGCTGCCGCGCCGCAGGCGTCAGCAGCACCTCGTGCCGCAGCTCGCCAACGACGAAGTCCGGCCGATGCCGGAACTCGCGGAGTTCAACCCCGAGGAACGGGCGGAACGAACCCGCGACGGCATGTCCGCCTTCCAGCGGGGCACCCGAGACGCCCGCCAGGCCGACGACGTCGTGGAACCGTGAATCACAGAACTGAAAGGGCTATTTCCGTGGACGACCTGACCGGCGGGCACCCCGAGCTCAACTGGCTGCTGGAAGACCTCGTCGCGAGAGTGGTCGGTGCCCGGCACGCGGTGGTGCTCTCCGCGGACGGCCTGCTGCTCGCCCACTCTCCCGAGCTCTCCAAGGACGACTCCGACCACCTCTCCGCGATGGCGTCGGCGTTCCAGAGCCTTGCTCGCGGTACCGGACGGCACTTCGGAGGTGGACAGGTCCGCCAGACCATCGTGGAGATGGAACGCGCGCACCTGTTCGTCACCGCGGCGGGACAGGGCGCCTGTCTCGCGGTGGTGGGCGACGAGGACGCCGACATGGGCATGATCGCGTACGAGATGAACATGCTCGTGAAGCGCGTGGGCGCGTACCTCTCCTCCGCGCCGCGCACACTCGCGTCGCCGCGGATGCCCAACCCCCTCGGGTTGTCATGAGCAACTCCTCCGACTGGTGGTACGACGAGGCGGCGGGCCCCATGGTCCGCCCGTACGCGATGGTGAGCGGCCGCACCAGGCCCAAGCCCGCCGGTGAGGACCTCACGCTCACGACCCAGGTGCGCGCCCTGCGCACCACGACCGACCAGGGCACCCTGTCGGTCGAGCACCTGGAGATCATCAAGCTCTGCCGGAAACCGCTTTCCGTCGCAGAGGTCGCCGCCTACCTGCACGCACCCCTCGTCGTGGTGAAGGTGTTGCTGAGCGACCTGATCCAGCGCGGCGACGTGATCACCAGCGGCCCGGCCACGAGAGTGACTCCGGTCGACATGAACCTACTGCAGAAGGTGCTCGATGGTGTCCGTGCAATCTGATTCCGCGCAGGGCAGGGAAGAGCTCACCGTCCCCACCTCCGTCAAGATCGTCGTGGCAGGCGGTTTCGGCGTCGGCAAGACAACGATGGTCGGCGCGGTCAGCGAGATCACCCCGCTGCGCACCGAGGAGCTCCTCACCGAGGCCGGCGAGGAGATCGACGACCTCTACGGCGTCGAGGGCAAGACCACCACCACGGTCGCCCTGGACTTCGGCCGCATCACGATCAACCCCGAACTGGTGCTGTACCTCTTCGGCACTCCCGGCCAGGACCGCTTCTGGTTCCTCTGGGACGAGCTCGCCATCGGCTCGATCGGCGCCGTCGTGCTCGTCGACACCCGCCGCCTGGACGCCGGTTTCGGGGCGATCGACTTCTTCGAGCGCCGCGGGATCCCGTTCGTGGTGGCGGTGAACTGCTTCGAGGGCAGCCACTCCTACACCGCGGAGGAGATGCGGGTGGCGCTGGACGTCGCCGACACCGTGCCGCTGGTGCTGTGCGACGCGCGCGACCGCGAGTCGTGCAAGTCGGTGCTGGTCCGCGTGATCGAGCACGCGATGAACCGGCTCGACGTGATGGCCTGATGTGACGGCCTGATCCTGTCGGACCCCCTGAGTACGTTGAGACGCAGGGGGTCCCGACTTTGAACTGCTGTCCGAAAGTTGGACTGGGGTGTGAAGGTTAGGTAGTGAGGGCGCGGGCTCGGTAGTCGGCTGGACTGAGGTTGCCGAGCGTGGT
>NZ_JBHXLO010000064.1:0-11659 GCF_042721395.1 Lentzea sp. NPDC058450 | reverse complement strand
CCCGCGCGAGCTCCCGGACACTCCCCCGTTCTGACCTGCGGAAACGGGTTACTCCATCCCAGTGAATCAGTATCTCAGTACTTCAGTATCTACTGACTTACTGATAGACTGAGTACACAAGGGCAGGACAGGGAAGAGCGAGGGAGACCGAGATGCACACCAGGCTTCAGCTGGACGTCACCGCCACCTTCAAGGTTCGCGTCACCGATGCCGGTCGCGTGGAAGTTGTCATCTTCGACGGCAGCGGCGGCGACGCGAGCGCGGTGCTCGACATGTTCCCCGCGCAGGCCGACTCGCTCCGGGCGCAGCTCCCCGTTCCGGCGCGCGTTCGGGACTGATCTCCTCACGTACTGATCTACTGAACTCAGCAGGGCCCGTCACCACTCCCCCGGTGACGGGCCCTGCTGCTGTCTGGTCGTCTGCCCAAACAGCCGGTGTGTGACTAAGCGCTTGCTTAAACAACACCTCGTGCACGATCGAAACCACCGGGTTTGAAGATCAACCCACAGGGTCTCTCCTCGTGGTGGTCCTCCCCTTCGCCGCCCTGCGCGTGCTGGATCGCGCTCCCAGGGGCCCGTCCAGGCCCGCAGGTACATTTCAGCCTGGTCGGGCCCCTGGGAGTGTGATTCGGTGCGTGCTGGGTGGTGACGGGGTGGGCCTCCACGCGAGAGACCCGCAACGCAGCGCGACGGGCCGAAGCACCCGGAGCAGCTGCTCACCGCGTGCCCCCTCCCCTTTGTTGTTCTGCCACCCGGCGAGGGAGCTTGGTCTGAAACCGCCGGCCGCGAGCTCCACCCCCACCAACCCCTCACGGCTGCGCCGGTCCGTGCCTTGGCCGTGGGCACACCCACCGGTGGGGCCCCTCTGGGGTGCCGGTGGGTGTTGGGCCCCGCGGCTTGGGCTCGGACGGTCCGGCGCGGCCCTGGGCTTGTTATATGTGCCATAACGGGCCGCTAGCCCTTCACTCCCTGGTCAGGACGTTCCCGCCTTAGCACCGAGACACCGGGGCAGGCCGACCGTGCCCGTCCTGGGTCCCCGGCATTACGAGACTCACGCGTCACTAATCAGCTGGCATTACGAGACTGGCGCGTCACTATTTCGACCGTCTGCACGCGCCGTGCGCAGAGCACCTCTTGCACTCCGCGAGCCGAGCGCCCGAGATCGGCACAGACTGTCGCTTCAGTGCGGACTAAAGAGTTCCTCTTTTACCTATCTTGCTATGCACCGGACGTCGCTGACGCGTCCTCCTGCGGGCACGAAAAAGGGCCTCACGGCGACGCCGGAGACCCTGAAAGCTGTGGCGATACCTTAGCTCGTCCGCCAGGTGATCATGCTCGAACTCGAGTCCCTCCGGTGGTTCGTCCACGCTGCTGGACGAGGTCGGCGACAGCTTGCGCCGTGGCCTCGACGTCGACCAGGCCGGTGTCGATGGACAGGTCTGGGGTCGTAAGTCGCGGTGTCGAGTCGTAGGCGCTGAGGCGCTCCTCTGTGTCGCCTGTACAGCGAGAGACGATGCGCTCGCGGGCAACTTCGCGCGTGGTGTGCAGCTCTACGACGAGCCACTCGACAGCTTGAAGCGCTCTCGCGACGGCACTGACTGCCTGTGGATTGCCGAGGTGAAGGACGGGAATTCGGCCGGCGTCGACGAGCTGCTCGACGTGAGATCGGTCGACGAGGTACGTCGCGCCGTACCGGTCGTCTCGCCAGATCACCTCGCCTGGGGTGGCTAGAACACGGGTCAGCTGGTCGGCGTCGACCATCCTGTACCCGGTAGTTCGACCAGGTCCGCACTTCAAGCGCTCGAAGTGTGCGAACGGTCCGAGCTTGAGAAGGGCGTTCGTGACGGTGTCCTTGCCCGCGGCTGGTGCGCCGTACAGCACGACGGCGGATGTCACCGTGCACCGATCTTCGTGAGGAACTCGCTCGCCTGCTCCAGCAACGGTCGTGCTCCGACGCTGTTGTCGATGATCAGGTGCGGGGTCTTCGGCGCGAAGGTGAGGTCCACTCCAGCAAGGTATGCGGGCCAGTTCGAGAGCTTCGCCGAGTCGCGCAGCGCGCCTCGATGCTTGACGTACGTCTTCATGCTCTCGGCGTCGCAGCGAACCCAGACCACCTCAAGCTCGGCATTCTTCGACTCGACCCGCGACCTGAGTCGGTCACACCATGCCTGGTCGGAGAGCTCCCGGATGAACGGCGCGGTCATGACGACCGAGACGCCGCACTCGATGTTCTCGACCATCGCCGACACCAGGGCCGCGTACTCGGCCGGCCGGATCGTCTCCAGGTAGGTCGGTGACTCGCGGTCGTGGGGTGACTGACCCAGGCTCTCTAGGGCCGCCTCGACCACTGCGCGCGTCGTTGTGTCCTTGTCGAGCAGTGCCCAGCCCTTCAGGCGCGCCAAGATCCTTCCCAGCTCTGTCTTGCCGCTCCCGGCGTAGCCGCCGATCACGATGACCCTCGTCGGAGCCGTCTCGTCGCGAACCGGTGCTGTGCCGTCTGGAGGGCAGTGGACGATCCGGCTTGATCGGTCGCGGTTCCTGACCAGTCCCTTTGCCTCAAGTCCTTTGAACGCGCGCGTGATGGTCGCGACGCTCGTACCGAACTTCGTGGCAAGGGTTCGTGTCGGCTCGATCTGCTCGCCGTGGCCGAGCCGACCAGACCTGATCTCGGTCTCGAACCACCTCTCGATCACCTCGGCTGCCGTACCTCGCTGGAGGTCGGTGGGGATCGGGTTCTCCTCGGACGTAGTCGTCATCACGCTCTCTCACGTCGGAACAGAGGCCGGAACAGACCGTAACAGCTGCGATCAGCCGACCTATTCGCGCTGGTCAGGCATCTTTTTCTGCCTAGTTTCAGTGTATCAGTTGACTCGCTCTGTATCGCTCTGTTAGCTTCTGTTTCACACAGATACATGTGGCTGGGGCCACACCAGACGAGGGCCAGAGCCGCCAACCTGAGGAGTCCGAGATGATCCGCAACTTCAAGATCGACCAGGCCGCCACTTTCGCGGGCGTCGTCTTCCTGTCCTGCAAGGCGAAGACCGTGTTCGGCTCGACGGAGCAGGACCGCACGAAGGACGGCACCCCGAAGTGGGAGGTCGAGGTCCTGGGCGCGTTCTACGGCTTCAACGGCGAGACCACGAACGAGGTCGTGAAGATCGGTATCAGCTCGAACGTCAACCCGACGGAGGGCCTGGCGGCGTTCCGGCCGGTCGAGCTGGTCAACTTCGAGGTCGGCGTGATGGAGAAGACCAAGAAGAACCCGGACGGCTCGGAGAAGGTCATCGGCGTGACGGTCTGGTACCGGGCGACGCAGGTCCGCGACATCGCGGAGACCGTGATCAAGCCCGGCACCGACACCAAGGCTGCCTGATCATGAGCGGCCGTTTCGAAGAGCGGGCTCACGTCGGCATCGCGGTCGTGGTGGGTGCGATCGGTGGAGCGGTCGGCTTCAAGCACTCGCACGACTGGGCGATCGAGAACGGCCAAGAGTCGTGGATCGCGTGGGCGGTCGCCGTGGTGATCGAGTGCATGGCGATCGTTGCCGGGCTGGAGTTGAAGCGTCGGCGAGGCGGGTTCCCCCTGCTCGTCCTCGTCGGTGCCTTCCTCCTCCAGATGTCGGCGCAGGTCGCGAACGCCCGTCCCACCGTGGCGGGCTGGATCATCGCCGCGACACCGGCCCTGGGCTTCCTCTGCATCGTGAAGATGCTGCTCACGCGCTTGTCGGAGCAGCCCGCAGCAGAGCCTGCCCCGGTCGAGGTGCCGCAGGTCGAGCCCGTTCGCCCGGTGCCCGCTGAAGCCGTTCGAGTCGAGGAGCCGGTAGCCGAGCTGCTCGCCCCGGCTCCCGCACCTGTCCAGACGGCGGCGGTGGCAACTCCTGCCGCTGTCTGGCCTCCAGCCGCGTAATTCGAGAACCACGTAGGAAATGACGGGAGGAACAGCGATGGCAACCGACACGGTCGAGAAGGTCTCGAAAACCGGAAAAGCCGTCAAGGGCGCGAACTTCAAGAACAAGCGCGAACGCAAGGCGTACCGCAAGACGCTGCGCCAGGTGATCGCGAACAAGGCCGCTAACAAGGCGCTCGACAAAGAAGAGAAGAAAGAGCAGTTCCGCAAGATCAAGCTCGTGAAGCTGCGCCGTCGCAAGATCGCCCGTGACTGGCTGCGGCTGCTGGAGGCCGTGCAGGCGCTCGCCTCGGAGGTCGGCCGCGTGCCGGACCGGATCCCCGGCGCGGACCCCAGGTTCTACGGAGTGGCGTCCTCGTTCGCGAACGACGCGGCCAAGGCGGTGGCGGAGAAGGCGGACCAGTACGCCGCGTTCTCCCGCAAGGACGTGCGCATCTACAAGCCCGCAGGGAAGGGGTGACGGTCATGGCGCTGAGCCTCATCGCCCGGCTGGAGGACGTCGACGCGCTCATGGAGCGGGTCCGGATGCAGATCGAGCGCTGCACGCCGGACGACCCGGAGCTGGGCGCGGGCCTGGCCGGTGGAGACCTCTCCGGCACCCAGACCGCCATCGACAAGATGGCCGTCGTGGTCGAGGACCTGGACGTCCACCTTCGCGACATCGCCCGCGCGTCGGCACGCTGGTAACACCGTTAGTCCCGCTTTATCGGCGGGGAGCCACACGAATTCAACAATCGTCGCGTGGCTCCCCGCTGCGCGTTTTAGGGGAGAAACGATGGCTAAGCGCACTTTCGGAAACGGCCTCACGGCGCGACTGCTCTTCTGGTCGTTCAAAATGCTGGGAATCATCATCTGGCAGACGCTCGTGTTACTGGCCAAGGTCTCGTGGTGGACCGGCAAGAAGATCGTCCAGCACCCGCGTAGCAGCGTCACCGCGAGCCTGCTGGGCAGCGCCGTCTACCTCGTCGGCTGGGAGATCCTCGCGGGCCTGGTCGGCCTGATGGTCCTCGGCTCGTCCACGTGGATGGCGGCGGACCGCGAGACGTTCGACCGCTTCCTGGGTGACTGGCTGGCCGCCTGGGGTCGCCGCTGGTGGTCCTACCGGCGCACCTGGGACCGCGTGATGGTGCACTGCGGCCTGGCCGTCGACGTCGATGACGAGCGGTACATTCCCGCGCTGCGCAAGATCAAGCACTCCCGCTACTGGGACCGGCTCGTGGTCGAGATGCCCGTGGGCCAGGAGGTCGCCGACATCCGCATGGCCGCTGAGCGCGTGCGGCACGCCTTCGAGGCGCTGCGGATCACGGTCACCGAGATCGAACCGGCGGGCGTGGAGCTCGGGCTCATGCGCCGCGACCCGTTCAAGCACGAGGTGGTGCCCGCGGCTGACATGCCGGCCGCGACGGCGGACATCGACTGGAAGGCCCTCCCGGTCGGCCTGACCGAGTACTGCGCGCCGTGGACGATCTCCCTCACGGGCGGTCACACGGCCGTCTGCGGCACCTCGGGCGCGGGCAAGGCCAGCATCGGCTGGAACCTCCTGCGGGCGATCGCCCCGGCCATCGCGGACGGTACCGCGTTGTTGCACTTCATCGACCCCAAGCGGATGGAGCTCCGCCAGGCCCGCCGCCTGGTCGCCACGCACGTTCCCATCGACGAGGTCCTGGACGACCGCCGCCGCTACGTGCGGCACGTCCGCGACGAACGCTCCTCCTACGTCTGCGGGCCTGAGGAGACCCTGGCGATGCTGCGGGGCCTGGTCGAGGCGATGCAGGCTGCGGCTGAGCTGGCCGGTGAGCGGGGCGAGCGTGACCACGAGCCGTCGACGTCGACGCCGCTGAACGTGATCGTCATCGATGAGCTGGCCCCGCTGCTGGAGTACTGGCCGCGCACCATCCGCGACAAGATCATGGAGCTGCTGGGCCTGCTGCTCACGCAGGGCCGTGCGCTCGGGTACCTGGTGGTCGGCGAGATCCAGGAGCCCACGAAGGACGTCTTCAAGATCCGCGACCTGTTTCAGCGTCGCATCGCGCTGCGTCTCCCGACGGAGGCGCACACCGACGCCGCGCTGACCGAGCACGCGGTCGACCGGGGCGCGAAGTGCCACGAGATCCCCGAGAGCCTGCCCGGCGTCGCGTACGAGCTCCTGCAGGGCGCTACGGCCGCGACCCGCAACCGGGCGGGCCACGTCACCGACGAGGACATCGCCGCGCTTGTCGAGTACGTCGACCAGCTGCGCCTGGCCGCTGAGGTCGCGGCCGTCGACGCGCGCACCGAGGACAAGGCGGTGGCGGCGTGAAGGGCTGGGCGTCTGACCTGCTGCGCGTGTGGCTGAAGGTCACCGTGCTCATCGCGGCCGGCCTGCTCGTCGGCCTGGTCCTCGTTGACCGCGAGCACTGGCCCGTCCTGCTCTGGACGGCCGCGCTGGTCGAGGCGTGGAACACCCTGAGCGCCATCAAGAGCTGGCTGTTCGCGGCGCGCTACGCCTGGTTCTGGTGGGTGAAGTGATGCGGGCGCTCATCGTCGCCGCTGGCGTCCTGCTCCCGCTGACGGCCTGCGTCGGCCTGGTCCACGGCACCCGCTCCCCCGAGTTCGTGATCGTGGTCGCGGGCTCGGCGCTCGTCCTGGGCTGGCTGCTGATCAGCCTCGCGTTCGAACGCTTCGACCGTTGATGATCACGCTTTCGCTCTTTTTACGGCGTGTCGCTTGGCCTTTTCCCCTTGACCACGCGAGTGTGAGCGGCGCACCCGCCCGAGACGAAGACTTCGCCAGAAATGGCGAAAGGCCCCCGCGCCAACGGAGGCCCTTCTTCGACGGCGGTCCCGCTAACTCCCTAGACCGGAGCGAGACCAAATGCCTGCGGCTACTGTAGCCGACGGCGCGGCCCTTTCGCATTCAGCGAATGGTGTCGACACGCCGTCCAACATCCTCACCCCGAGTGATGTCAGCAACTTGCTGGCGTCCATGTGGACCCCGAACTTCCCCTCTCCGGAGCTGGTGGCCGAAGCCGCGGCTCTCTTCCCGCGCGCCGCCATCCCGGCCGGACCGGACGGCCTGCTCACCGAAGGTCCGCGGCCGTACCTGCGCGTCGGGCCCGGCATCGTGGCCGTGCGCTCGAAGGACTTCGCTCGCGCCGAACGCCGCCCGGGCAACCAGGGCGCGATCGAGCTCCTCGGCCTGGCCGAGCTCGGCCAGCGCGAGCTCACGATCGTTGAGGGCGAGCTGCTCGACCGCGTCCGGCAGATGAACATCCCGCTGGAGCAGCAGAGCCGGTACGCGGACCTGCTGGCCTCGTACCTGAGGCCGTGCACCGACACGTGCGACGTGCCGTGTGACCTGCACCCCGGTGAGTTCCCCGGCGACCCGGTTCCGACCAGGGTCATCACGCAGTGGTCGCGCAAGTCCAGGTCCTACATGACGGAGATCCTGGGCACGCTCGACTACACGCCGATGTTCGAGGACCCCTCGCGCCTCCCGGCCATGCTGACCGTGACCTACCCCGGTTGCTGGTTGCGCGTCGCCCCCAACGGCAAGACCGTGAAGGCGCACCTCAAGGCCCTGCGCAAGCGGTACCAGCGGGCCTACGGCGAACCGCTGCGGTGCATCTGGAAGCTGGAGTTCCAGCGCCGCTTGATCAAGGGCACGAACGTTCCGAACGTGTGCGACTGCGAGCACTGCGACGGCCTGGACGACGGCCGCGCGCCGCACGTGCACATGATGATGGTCCCGCCGCACAAGCTGATCGACGGCGTGCACTTCTACCAGTGGCTCAGCCGCACGTGGACCGACATCGTGGCCCACCCCGACGAGGTCCAGCGCAAGAACCACCTCGGCGCGGGCACGGCCGTTGACCTGCACAAGGCCCTGCGCAACACCGACCCGCGCAGGCTCGGCGTGTACTTCACCAAGCACGGCCTGGCGGGCTCGAAGGAGTACCAGCACGAAGTGCCGGCCGCGTGGCAGCAGCCAGGAGAGGGTCCCGGTCGGTTCTGGGGCTACTGGGCGCTGGAGAAGGTCACCGCTGAACAGCCGCTCACGACGTGGGTCGCCGACCGCGTCGGTCAGACCATCCGCCGCTGGTCCAGGGCCCAGGGCGTCACGAGGCAGGTCACCCGTCCCCGCGTGAAGGGCGGTCGGCCGGTCTCGCAGTACCCCGAGGTCATCGGCCTGGCGGGCGCGATGCTGCTGGCCTCCCGCGAGGAACCCAAGTACCGCAGGACCCGCACGCGCGCGGTCCGCATGAAGTCGAACAGGGGCTTCGTCTCGGTGAACAGCGGGCCTGAATTCGCGTCCCAGGTCTCGCGCTACATCGATCAGCTTTTGGACACAGGAGTTGTCACCGACAGGAAACCCATCCTGCCGAAGTAATGAAATCAGTACATCAGTATGTGCTGAAGTGATGAATTACTGAAATAGCAACGCGAATTGGTGAGGTGATCGGAATGCAAACAGGCGGAACGTTCTTCGGCAGGTACCCGTGCCGTTTCGGCGGCGTTCTCGGGACGCACGTCTCGGTCCATTTGATCAGCGACGCGAAAGGTCAGGACGTGGTCATGCGGTTCGACGCTGCCGACGTCCAGCCCCCGCAGCCGTACATGTTCTCGGTGCCCGAGGCGGAGGAGCTCCGCGACGCCCTGGACGAGGCGATCATGACGGCCGTCCAGCGTGGACGATGAGTACATCAGCACTTCAGTAAGTACTGACATACGGAGAGGCCCGGTTCAACTCGCGAACCGGGCCTCTGACGTGCGCTTACCCTTGGGAGAGCCGGGGCACACGCGAAATTTTTGTACCGATTTTTGTCCTATTTCAAGCTGCTGCGGTAGGCCAACGCCGCGTCCAGAGCGTCCCGGAGACGCTCAGCTGCCTGCGGCGTCAGGCTCACGCTCTCGAACCGCTTGCGCGCCGTGAGCGTGAGGGCCAGGCCGATCCCGTTCTCCGGCCCGTTCTCCTCCTCGTCCGGGCTGTGGGTGACCTCCAGCTCCCCGGGGCTCTGGTCGTCGTCGTCGGTCACCAGGACGGTGACCTTGAAGTACTCCGTGGCTTCGCTGTCCATCGCTGCGCTGCTCCTCGGTCGTTGACGCGGTCTACTTGGTGCCCCGGCCCCTCGTCGTGCTGGTGGTGCCCTCCTGGTCCTTCGGGCGCTGCCGCAGCTCTCCCTCGGCCCGGTCGGCGCGCTGGCGCTGCTGCTCGATCTCGGCTCGCGCCGTGGTGACCTCGGTTCGCACGCCGGCCAACTCGTGCGTGAGCTCCTCGACGCGTCGACGCGCGGTCTCGCCCTCGCTGCGGCTCACGGCCAGCTGTGTCCGCGCCTCGCCCAGCTCCCCGCGCGCCGTGGTCAGCTCGGCGTCGACGCGCTCCTTCGCCTCGACGGCCTGGCGGCGGTCGCGGTCGACGTTCTCCAGCTGGCTGTTGAGCCTCGACGCGTCCTCGCGCGCCGTCGTGGCCTGCCCGCGCATCACGGTCAGCTCGTCGTCGGTCTCCTGAAGACGCTCGCGCAACGCCCTGACCTCGTCCTCCAGCCGGTCCGCACGGGCCTTCTCCGCGACGTGCCCGGCGCGCTCGACGCCCAGGTCAGCGTTCACCGTGGCGAGCTTCTCCGTGTGCTCCTGGCGCTGCTCCGCGAGCTTCACGGCGGTCTCGGACGCGGCCGTCCGGCGCACCTCGTCGACCAGGCGGCCGTGCTCGGTCTTGAGCGTGTCCATGAGGGCCTTCACCTGCTGCGCCTCGCGCTCGGCCTCCTCCTGCGCTGCCGTCGCGACCGCAAGCGCCCGGTCGGTCCTGCTGACGGTCTCGGTGAGCGCGGCGACCTGCTTCTCCAGAGCCTCGGCCCGGCTCGCTGCCGACGCCGCGTCCTCGTCCGCCTGGTCCGCGCGGCCGATCGCAGCCGACAGCTGCTCGACCACCGCCAGGCGCTCGGCACGGGCCTTCTCCGCGGCTGACTCCGCCTCCTGCACCTTGCCGCGCGCGTCGACCAGGCCGCGCTCGATCTCCTGCGCGATGGCTGCCGAGTCGACGCCGGCCGTTCGCCGCGCGAGCTCCGTCGCGGCTGACGCGAGGATCTTCGACAGGTCCGCCACGGTCACGTCGTCGGCCAGGCCGAGCTTCGCCAGCGCCTCTCGCGTGCCGGGCAGCTGCACGTCGGCGGCACCGCTCTTGCGCTTGTACGCGGCCCTCGCACGGTGCCGGTTGCGCTCCGCCTCGGTGTCACCCGCGTAGCTGCTGCCCTCGTGCGTGATGGCCTCGCCGCACTGACACGCACACAACCCGATTCCGCTGGTCATCGCCCTGGTCTCCCTGCCTGTTCGATCCGTTGACACCAGTCTACGCCTACGTAGAACTCTACGCAAGTCTACGTCTACGTAGATCTACGCTACGTAGACGTAGAATCTACGTAGACGTAGACTCGAAGTCCTTCACTCGAATGGACTAGTGAACTGACTTCAGTAGATCAGTACTTACTGATATGCTGATGTCATGACAGAGACGGAGACCGGACGCGAAGGGGCTTTGACGTGCTGAAACTCGTCGTCATCAACCTCAAGGGCGGGACTGGCAAGACCACGAGCGCGGGCTACTTCGCCGCCGCTCTGCACGAGATGGGCCTGCCCGTGGCCGGTATCGACGCGGATGAGGAGAACGAGGGCTTCGCGAGCTGGGCGGAAGAGGGCCCGTTGCCGTTCCCCGTCTCGAAGCTGGTCGTGCCTGACCTGGACGTCAGGCTGCCGGGCATCCTCGGCGACACGTACGAGGCGGCCGTCTGCGACACCCCGCCGATGAAGGGCAACAGGGGCGTGGTCCGCGGCGCGGTGCGTTGGGCCTCCCACGTCGTGATCCCGATGGCCCCGACGTCGGCTGAGCACCGCCGCATGGCCGAGGTGCGGTCGTACCTGGACGAGGCGCTGGAGGGTCGCCCCCGGCCGGTCGTCGCCGTCATGTTCAACCGCGTGTCCGTGCGGGCCGCTGCCACGGGCGTCTACCGCGACCAGCTCAAGGACGAGGGCTGGTACGTCCTGCGGTCGTCGGTGACCTCGATCCAGCGCTACGCCCAGGCCCAGGGCGACCCGATCAAGAACGCGATGAGTGGCCCGTACGGCTTCGCGCTCGAAGAGCTGTTCGACCTGACTCCGGAGGTGGCGAAGTGACCGCCAAGAAGACCCGCGCCGAAGAGCTGCGCGAGAAGCTGGCCCGCGCGTCCGCCGCCGCCAAGGAGCAGCAGGAGCGCAAGACGGCGCCGAAGCCGACGCCGGCCGAAAGCACGCTGGCCGTCGACCGCGAGCACCTCGGGCTGCACACGAAGCCGATCCGCAGCACCGTCGACCTGCCCCCGGTCCAGCACCACGGGCTGAAGGACTGGTGCAGCGAGACGGCCGTGATGATCGGCAAGACCAGGGTCACCACGCAGGACGTCGTCCGCGCGATGGTCGCCCGGCTGCTCACCGATGAGACCTTCGCCCGCAGCATCCGCGCCGACCTGACCAAGTAGGAGGGACCAGCGATGCCTCGACAGTTCGGCGAGGACGTGCCGGCCGAAGAGCTGTACCGCCAGGCCCGCGAGGCGCTCGGCTTCATGTCGGACGAGAGCCTCCAGGCGCAGCCCGTCAGCAGCGACATCCAGAAGCGCGCCATGGTGGACGAGCTGGCTGCACGCGGCTTGCCCCCGCGCGAGCTCCCGGACACTCCCCCGTTCTGACCTGCGGAAACGGGTTACTCCATCCCAGTGAATCAGTATCTCAGTACTTCAGTATCTACTG
>NZ_JBHXLO010000063.1:0-14720 GCF_042721395.1 Lentzea sp. NPDC058450 | reverse complement strand
AGGTGCTAGCTTCGAGAGCTCGGCCGGGCGCTTTTCAGCCCGGCCTTTTCCGGCCGATGAGCGCCTCGCAAGGGCCCCGAAGTCAAGCCCCAATCGCACACCCCAGGTCTTTCGTCACGACCCGCGCAACCAACTCTCGCAACCGCAGCCCAACCAACAAACGCGACCAACCCCGCTGGAACCGCAACCAACCAGCAAAACCGGACCACAAACGACCAGTGGGTGGCCCCGCCACCAAGGCAGAACCACCCACTGAAGGCCAAACCCCAAGGACTCCTAGTCCGGCGAAATCCAAGCGAACTGGATCCGCTGCTGCCCGTACTTGCGGGTCACCAGCGTCCCCCGACCGGGCGGCTGAGGCGAGGGCTTCAGGTTGCCCACGATGTTGCCCTCCTCCTTGGACCCGGACCCCACGAAGATCGGCGCCGAGATCTCCTTCAGCTTGCCGATGATCGGGTCGTACATCGCCCGGGAGGCACCACCCATGCGCCGCGCGACGATCACGTGCAACCCAACGTCCTTGGCCTGCGGGATGAACTCGGCCAGCGGCTGCATCGGGTTGGCACCACCCTGCGGCGCGACGAGGTCGTAGTCGTCGACGATGACGAAGACCTCCGGGCCCTTCCACCAGGACCGGTTCTTCAGCTGTTCCTGCGTCACGTCCGGGCCGGGCATGCGGCCGGCCAGAGACCCGCGGATCTCCTGGACGTTCTGCGTGAACTGCGGGCCGGAGACCGCGTAGCTCAGCAGGTGGTCGGTGTCGATGAAGCCCAGCATCGTGCGGCGGTAGTCCGCGAGCAGGATCAGCGCCTCCGAGGAGGTGTAGCTCTGCATGATGCCGCGGACGATGGTGCGCAGGAGGTTCGTCTTGCCGGACTCGCCGTCGGCGAGGGCCACGAAGTGCGGCTCCGCGTCGAAGTCCATGTAGACCGGGGCGAGCTCGTCCTCGTTGACGCCGACCGGGACCAGGCGGCCGCGGCCGGGGAAGGTCTGCTGGACGTGCGCCATGAACTGCGCGTGGTCGAGCATGTCGGGCAGCATCCGGACCTGCGGGGCGTGCTGGCCCTGCCAGGACTGGGTGAGCTTGTTCGCGAGGTCGGCGACGCCGGCGGTGACGGTGCTCGCGTCCTGCGAGGTGTCGATGCGCGGCAGGCCGACGAGGTAGTGCAGCTTGCGGCCCGTGCCGCCGTCGATCGTGATGCCTCGGCCGGGACGGCCGGTGGGCACGTTGACGGCCACCTTGCGGTCCACCTCGGACTCGCTCGGGTCACCGAGGCGGAGCTCGAAGCGGGTGCCGAGGAGGTCCTTCATGGCCGGGCGGATCTCGGCCCAGCGGCTGGCGCCGAGGATCACGTGCACGCCGTACGACAGACCCTGGGCGGCGAGCGCCTGGATCTGCGGTTCGACCATCTCGAACTCCTGGCGGAAGTTCATCCAGCCGTCGATGATCAGGAACGCGTCGCCGAACGAGTCGTCCTTGATCTCGCCGCGGCGCTTGCGGTTGCGGAACTCCTGGAGCTCGATGCGCGAGTCGCGCCAGCGGACCTCGCGCTCGGCGATCAGCGTCTGGAGCTCGGCCACCATGCGGCGGACCTTGTCGACGTCGAGACGGCCGGCGAAGCCACCGACGTGCGGCAGGTCCTCCATTGCGGCGAGCGAGCCACCACCGAGGTCGATGCAGTAGAACTGCACCTCCTCCGGCGTGTGCGTCAGCGCCATCGACGCGATGATCGTGCGCAGCAGCATCGACTTGCCGGACTGCGGACCGCCGACGATCGCACCGTGACCCGCGGCACCGGCGAAGTCGGCCCACAGCAGGTCCCGGCGCTGTTCGAACGGCTTGTCGACGATGCCGACGGGGATCTGCAACGTGCTGTTGGCCGGGTAGCCGGGCGACGTCAGACCGCGGTCCGGCGTCACGTCGAGCGGCGGCAGCATCGTGTCCATCGTGGGCGGCTCGTTGAGCGGCGGCAGCCACACCTCGTGCGCGGGCGGGCCCTGGCCGACGAGCCGGTCGACGATGAGCTCCAGCTGCGTGGGCTCGTTCGCGTCCTCCTTGACCGGCTCCGCGACCTTCACGGGCTCGATCGGGCGCTCGGGCTCCTTCGGGATCTCGATGAAGTCCGGCACGAAGAACCGCGGCCGCTTGTCGCTGCGCACGGCCACCGACTCACCGACGGACTGCATGCCCGCCGGACGGTAGGTGCCCGAGACGTAGAGCGCCTTGAACCTGGTCAGCGGCATGCCCTGCACGCTCAGATAACCCGAGCCCGGGATCGGCGGCAGCTCGTACGCGTCCGGCACACCGATCGCCGCACGGGACTCCGCCGCGTTGAACGTCTTCAGACCGATCCGGTACGAGAGGAACGTGTCCAGACCGCGGAGCTTGCCCTCCTCGAGTCGCTGCGACGCGAGGAGCATGTGCATCTGCAGCGACCGGCCGACACGACCGATCTGGAGGAAGATGTCGATGAAGTCCGGCTTCGCCGTCAGCATCTCGGAGAACTCGTCGATGCAGATGAAGAGCGCGGGCAACGGGTCGAGCTGGGCGCCGTTCTCACGGGCCTTCTCGTAGTCCCAGACGTTCTTGTAGTTGCCCTTCGCCAGGACCTCCTGACGGCGGGACACCTCGCCCTCGATCGCGTCCTTCATGCGGTCCACGAGGCTGAGGTCGCCGGCGAGGTTGGTGATCGTCGCGGCGACGTGCGGGGCCTTGTCCAGACCGAGGAACGTCGCACCACCCTTGAAGTCGACGAGGATCATGTTGAGCGCCGTCGACGAGTGCGAGGCCAGCAGGCCCAGCACCAGGGTGCGGAGGAACTCCGACTTGCCGGAACCGGTCGCGCCGATGCACAGGCCGTGCGGGCCCATGCCGTCCTCGGCCGCTTCCTTGATGTCGAGCTCGACCTGCTGGCCGTGCTCGCCGATGCCGAACGGGATGCGGTAGCGGTCGCGCTTGGGCCGGGGCCGCCACGCCTGCTGCACGTCGAACGTGATCGGGTCGCCGGGGATGCCCATGAACTCGAGCAGCGGCGGGTTGTTGCTCATCGCCAACGGGTCTTCGCCGCTGTCGCCTCCGGCCTCACCGGCGGCGCCCATGCGGTACGGCGACAGACGACGGGCGAGGGCCTCGGACTCCACGATGGTCAGCCGGTCCGGCGCGCCGAACCACTCGACGCCGCTCGCGGAACGGGCGCCCAGCTGGTTGTTCTCGACGACGAGACGCAGACCGCGCCGGGCCGTCAGGTTGCCGAGGCACTCGGACAGGTCGAGCAGCGTGACGCCGACCAGACCCTCCTCGAGGATGATCATCTCTTCGCGGCTGATGTCGCCGTCGTCGATGACGATCACGATGTGCGGCTGGTCCGGCGGCGGCGGGGCGTTGCGGGTGAACCGCTGGCGGTCGCGCAGGTTCTCGTCCAGCATCGCCTCGATCTCGGCGAGCGAGTTCGCCATCATGCGGCGCTGGCCGATGCCGTCGATGTCGGTGGGGTGCTGCGCGTGCGGCAGCCACTTGGCCCACTCCCACAGCTGCTTGGTGCGGCCCGCGCTGACGACCGCGATCAGCAGGTCGTCCGGGGCGTGGAACGTGACGAGCTGGGCGATGAGGGCGCGCGCGAGGTCGCGGCGGTCCTCGATCTCACCGAGCAGGCCGACGGCCGCGAAGCCGCGCAGCGCGATGGAGATGGGGAGGTCGGGCACGAGCGAGTGGGCGCGCACGAACCGGCGCAGCGCCAGCGTCGCGATCGGCTCCAGCTCCTCGACGGGACCGGTCTGCGGCGGCACCAGACGGGTCGCGAGGCGCTGCGAGCCCCGTCCCGCGCGGAGGTGGCAGAAGTCCGGGTCGTTCTGGCGGCGTTCCCACATGCGGCGCGTGGTGGCGAGCGACCACAGCATCTGCGGGTCCGGGTGCACCCACTCGCGCTCGGCGCGCTGCTCGTCGGCCGCCTCGCGGGCGCGGTCGCGCATCTGGCCGAGGTACCGCAGGTAGTCCTTGCGGTCCTCGTTCATCTCGGCTTTCTTCTGGCCCTTGCCCGAGCCCATGCCGCTCGCCATCATGCCGATGGTCGAGATCATCATCATGCCGGGCATGATCATCGCGGCGGGCTGGCGCGGCATGAAGACCAGCATCATGCCCATCATGCCCATGGACGCCACGATCATGACGACGGGCATCGCCTTCATCATGATGTTGCCGGGGATGATCCGGGGCACCTCGGGTGGCGGTTCGAGGTGGACCTCACCGCCCGGAGGCCGGGGAGCAGCAAGGCGTGCCGTTCGCTTGAACTGCAGCGTGCTCAACTGACAGGCACCTCTTCGACTCGTTACGCCACCAGTAGCAACCGACACTATTGCGCATCTGCGGGAGCCACGAAGGTGGGTCGGGAAAAAACCTGACCGAACGTGTTCTGCAAACGACACGTGCAGGAGACGTCGGTGCGTCCATACTAGGGCCGCCCGGCAACCGTCCGAGTGGACCAATAAGGTCGGGCACATTGTTTGCAAGCACTGATCTGACTTAGGGGGCCCTGGTGGCGACCGGTACGACGGTGTTCAGCCGTGTCACGGTGGTGGCACCTCGGACGCGTATCGACGTCGCGCTGCCTGCCGACGTGGCGGTGGCCGATCTCCTGCCGATGCTGCTGGACATGGCGAGAGAGGCCACTCCGGACGGTGGCGTCCGGCACGGTGGCTGGTGCCTCGCCAAGCTCGGCGACAACCCGCTCGACCCGGCTCGCACGCTGGCGTCGCTGGGTGTCGTCGACGGCGAACTGCTGCAGTTGAGGCGCCGCAACGAGAATCCCCCGCCACCGCTGTACGACGACGTCGTCGACGCGATCGCGGAGTCCGACCCGGACTCGTTCCGGCCGTGGACGAAGGAGACCGCGCAGAAGTTCGGTCACCTCGCCGGCTCGCTCGCGCTGATCGCGGCCGCCGTGGCGTTGTTCCTGTCCGGCCCGGTCACGACGGCCGGCTCGGGCAGCGGGCTCGCCGCCGCGATCGCCGGCGGTGTCGGCGCGATCGCCATGCTGGCGGCCGGCGCGACCATCGCGCGGGCCTACAGCTCGGCGTCGACGGGTGTGCTGATCGCCGCGTGCGGATCGTTGCCGCTGGCGTTCGTCGCGGGCTTCCACGCCGTTCCCGGAGTGGGCTTCAACCCGAAGATGCTGCTGGCGTCCGCGTTGATGATGATCTTCGCGTGGGGCGGGATCCTGCTGATCGGGCAGGGCATCACGGTGTTCATCGCCGCGGCGACCGGCGGCACGCTGGTGGCGCTGGCGTTCCTCGTGGCGACGTTCGTCGAGCACCCGCTCACGGGTGTGGCCGCCGCGACCGGTGCCGTGGCGCTCGGCGCGCTCTCGCTGCTGCCGAGCCTCACGCTGCGGCTGGCCAAGATCCCGCCGCCCGTCGTGCCGACGAACGCCGAGGACCTCAAGGAGGACAGCGGCTTCCCCGAGTTCACGGTCATCGAGCGCCGCACGGCGATCGCCCACGAGTACCTGACGGGCATGATCATCGGCACCGGCGTGGTCGCCGCGCTGGCGGCCATCGTCGCCGCGAGCGCCCCCGGTGTCTGGGGCCCGATCTACGCCGTCGTCGTCGCGATCGTGCTGATGATGCGCGGTCGTGCGTACGCGAACGGCGCGCAGGCGGTGGCGCTGCTGTCGACCGGCATGGTCGCCAGCGCGGGCATCCTGCTCGGCTGGCTGATCGCCTCGAACTCGTTCGACCGCATCGCGTTCGTCTTCGGCGCGCTGCTGGTCCTGGGAGCGCTCGCACTGGTGCTCGGTGTGATCTTCCCCGGCCAGAAGTTCTCGCCGCCGCTGCGCCGCACCGTGGACATCATCGAGGCGATCCTGATCGCGTCGGTGCTGCCGCTCGCGCTGGCCGTGATGGACATGTACCAGGTGTTCCGAGGTCTGATCACGCTATGAGGACCGGCATCAGGCGCACCACGGCGGCAGCGACCGCCGGACTGCTGCTGCTGACGGGGACGCTGCCGCAGGCCTCGGCCCAGCCGTCCTCGACGTCGCAGAGCGCACGGCCGAACTCGGTGCCGCCGGACCTGCCGGCGGGCACCCAGCCGCCCAAGGACGAGGGCAAGCCC
This sequence comes from Lentzea sp. NPDC058450, assembly GCF_042721395.1. Classification (NCBI taxonomy): domain Bacteria; kingdom Bacillati; phylum Actinomycetota; class Actinomycetes; order Pseudonocardiales; family Pseudonocardiaceae; genus Lentzea; species Lentzea sp. NPDC058450. The sequence goes on along the minus strand of NZ_JBHXLO010000063.1, from coordinate 8,611 downwards.
GACGTCGAGTACAAGCGCACCAACAAGGCCTGCGTCGAGTCCGACACCAAGAGCGAGCTGATCAAGACCAAGCCCTGGGGCCAGGTGCAGCTCAACCTCGACCAGGCGCACCAGTTCGCGACCGGCAAGGGCATCAAGATCGCCATCATCGACACCGGCGTCGACCCGCAGAACCCGCGGTTCGGCGGCAGGGTCGAGGCCGGCGGTGACTACGTGGCCAAGGCGAACGGCGTCGAGGACTGCGACGGGCACGGCACCGAGGTGGCGGGCGTCGCGGCGGCCGCGCGGACCGAGGGCGACTTCGTCGGCGCCGCACCGGAGGCGACGATCCTCGCGATCCGCCAGACGAGCGACCGCTTCGAGTTCGACAGCCCGACGGACAAGCGCTCGTCGGCGGGCAAGGTCGGCACGCTCGCCCAGGCGATCGTCCGCGCCGCCGACAAGGGTGCGAAGGTCATCAACATCTCGTTGACGAACTGCAGCTCCCCCAAGGGTTTCAGCGCGGACGACCAGAAGCTCCAGGCCGCGATCCGGTACGCCGTCGACGCCAAGGACGTCGTCGTCGTGACGGCGGCGGGCAACCTGAGCGACCAGGGCACCGGCTGCGCGCAGCAGAACAACAACATGGACCCGAACACCGTGAACTCGGTGTCGTCGCCGGCGTGGTTCTCCAACGACGTGCTGTCGGTGGCGTCCATCGCGCAGTCCGGCGCGGTGTCGGCGTTCAGCGTGTGGGGTCCGTGGGTCAGCATCGCCGGGCCGGGCGAGGAGATCATCTCCGTCGACCCCAAGGGCACCGGCCTGACGAACGCGAACGTCACCGCGCAGGGCGTGCAGGACATCAAGGGCACCAGTTTTGCCTCGCCGTACGTGGCGGGCATCACGGCGCTGGTGCGCGAGCGGTTCCCGAACCTCAAGGCGCGTCAGGTGATGGAGCGCCTCAAGATGACGGCGCTGCACCCCGGTGGTGTGACCGGCAAGGACAACAAGACCGGGTTCGGCATGGTCAACCCGATCGCGGCGCTCACCGCGGTGCTGCCGGCCGAGTCCGCCGGGTTCAAACCGCAGGAGCAGAAGCAGATCACCACCAGCGTGACGCCACCGCAGGGGCTCGACTGGCCGCCGATCATCGTGGCGCTGGGCGGAATCGGCGTCGGCGGTCTGCTGCTCGCGTTGACGTTGTTCATCCGCAATTCCCTGAACCGCAAACGCGGGCGACCCGCCTGACGCGGTTTTCGAAACAAGTTTCGAAACAACGGCCCCGCTGAATTTCTTTTCAGCAGGGCCGTTGTTTGTTTCAAAACAAGATCAGTCGTCGTCGCCGATCGTCTTCGGCGCCGCCTTCTTGGGCTTGCCGAGCAGGTCCTCGATCGAGCCGGTGAGCCGTTGCTTCGACTTGTGCTCCTTGTCGCCGCCCTGCTGCCCGCCGCCACCCATCGCACCCATCATCGGCGCCATGCCGCCCATCATCCCGCCGCCCGCGGGAACGGCCCCAGAACGGCCTGCGGCGGCCGCGGCGGCCTGTCCGGCGCCACCACCCTGCTGGGCCGGCGGAACCTGCTCAGCGACGCCTGTGGACCCGCCGAACTGCATCGGCTGCTCGGGTGCGGCCGCGGCGGCAGGCGCTCCGACCGAACCGACGCCACCGCCGACCCCGCCACCACCTCCGCCGACAGAGCCTCCGCCTCCACCCGAGGGCGCCGCCTGGCTCGCCGCGGTGGCCGAAGCCCCGGCCGGCGCGGGCACCGCGGTCTCGGGCTTGGGAGGCGCGGTGTAGGTCCAGTTCTGGTCGGGGTAGCGGTGCTCCATCCGCACGGCGCCGAACGCCGTCGCGTCACCGGAGAGCCCGTCGCACAGCTTGAGGAACGCCTCCATCACCTGCCGCGCCGACTCGTGCAGCTCGCGGACCGGGTCCTTGAGCTCCTCGATGTGCCTGAGCGCGCGCTGGTCCCCGTCCGACGGCAGCGAGGCCGTGCCGGACACCGAGTCCGCGGCGTCGGCCAGCACGTGCGCCATGTCCTGCACGATGGTCCGCACGCCGTCCGCGGTCTCCTCCAACGCGTCCGCCATGGCGTTCATCGCGTCGGACAGGTCACCGCCCGCGAGCCCGACCTTGCGCATGTGGTCGAGGAACGCCTCGGCGTCCCTGCCCTCCCAGCGTTCGTCGACCCCGCCCAGCGGTGCCTTGACGTGGTTGTTGACCGCCTCGGTCACCTTCGCGGCCTTGCGCCAGCGTTCGGCTTCCTCGCGCAGGTCGTTCCAGTCGCCCACCAGCGGGTCGAAGAAGTCGTGCACGAGGTCCACTACCCCGAGCTTGCGGCTCACCCGCGAGAGGTAGTCGAGCTCGGGACCGACCTCGGCCGCGATCTGCTTGCCGTCCTTGGTCACCACAGCCCCTACCGCCGATCGGCCTTCTTGATGGCCTGCACGCCTTCGTCGTCTCCAGCCCCGTACTGCTTGGAGACCTCGTGCAGGCCCTTCGCGGCCGAGTCGAGCGCGTCACAGGCGCGGGCGAGCTGGGAGTTGAGCAGCTCGGCCGCCCGCGCGTACCCCTGGGCCGTGCCGACCGTTCTGCCGATCTCGCCGAACGACTGGGGGCGCAGCGGCGACACCTTCATGAGGTCCCGCACCCGCCTCAGATCGTCCGTCGTCCCGTCGATGCGGTCGGCGTACTTCTCCAACCACTCGGCGTCGACGCTGATGCGACCGGCCACAGCAGATTCCCCCTAGGACAGGTCCGGGTGCACTTTCGTCCGATTCGACGGTGCTGCCCCCGGACCGGTTCCGCTACTTCTGCACGGCCTGCTGATCCTGGATCCTGCCGCCCGGTGCCGGGATCGAGTCGTAGCTGCGGTTCGCGTCGTTCTTGTTGAGCTGCGGTCCCATCGGCAGCAGGCTGAGGATCTGGTTCGGCGCCGGCGGGAACGTCCCGTCGAGACCGAGCGCCGCCGCCGTCGCGCCGTCCGGCACGCCGTAGCGGACCCCGCGGCCCGTCACGACCTGCACCGGTCCGGTGCCGAAGTCGTTCTTGCCCTGGCTCGCCCGCACCACGGACGCCTTGCCCGGCAGCATCAGGAACTCGTCGATGATCTCGCCGTTGGCACCGGCCGAACCGAGCTGCGCCGGCGTCATGTCCTTCGGGCCCGGCAGAGCGGAACCGATCGTCACCGACGTGTGCTCGGCGCGGTTGTCGGCGGTGAAGTTCTCGGCCTTCCAGCCCAGGCACAGCACGACGTTGTTGGCGTTGGGCTCCAACGTCGTCGGGATCTTCTCCGGGTAGGACTCGAGCGCGAGCGGCTTCGCCGGGCTGCGGTGGTTCGCGACCGCGCTCGGCGAGAGCCGGATGGCGGCGCGGTTGTTCGAGTAGGCGTAGCGCAGCAGGTCGCCGACCGTCTCCTCGACCGTCTGGAAACCGTCCTCCAGCGCGACCATGGACTCGAAGCCGTTCTGCCGCTCGACCTGGACGACCTCACCGATGTTGACCTTGGTCTCGGTGACGTACGTGGCCTGCTTGCCCTGGTTCGGCATGACCGGCGCGATCAGCGGGGCGACCTCGGGGATGGCGTTGAGCAGCGCCGTGCTGATGGCGCGCGGCTTCTTGCCGGTCAGCTTGAGTGCGTTGACCACCCGGTCGTTCTTCAGGTCCACCTCGGCGCGGACCGTCGACGACGAGATGTCGCGGAGGTTCTGCGGCGTCTTGTAGATCAGGTACGACTTCTTCGCACCCGTGCGCTGCTGGACCAGCACGGCCTCGGCGCCCAGTTCCGCGTTGCCACCGCTGACACCGGCGATCACGGAGGTCTTGATCTGGTTCTCCGCCGCCTGGTCCTCGCGGAACCGGTCGAGCTGAAGGGTGTCGCACACGGACCACTGCGCGTCGATGCGGAGTTCCGGCGCCGGCAGCACGTCCGGAGCGTCCGGCAGGCCCGTGAGGCGGCCGCGCGGCAGGTTCGCCAGCGCCTTCTCGCTCACGAGCTTCGGGGTCCCGCCCGCGGCGCCCTGCGTCACGCCCGCCTGGCCGGCCGGAGCGTCGCCGCCCGCCTGACCCTGCTGCGCGTCGGGGTTGGTGCGGGAGAGCCAGAGCAGCCGGGCCGACGCCAGGTTCGTCATCGGGATCAGCCGCCGGGGGGCGTTGTCCACGACGTAGACCTGGCCGGTCTCCTTGCTGATGGCGATCTGGGTCTGGTCGTCGAGCCTCGGCGCCGGGCTGAAGAGCCCGATCACGAGGAAGATGATCAGACCGAGGACGCCCAGGACCACACCCACGGCTGTCGCGCGCGAGTGGGTGCTCATCGGGTCGTTGAGCATCACCGCGTCTCTGCGGACCAGAGCTGACTGCATCCGCTTCAAGACGAATTGGTAGGCCTGGACCTGTGCCTTGGTGGTGGGTGTTGATGCCATTCTCGGCTCGCTGCTCTCCCAGTCGCGGTACGGTTCGGCAGGATAGCCGGACGCAGGTTGCTCCGTGGGCCGGTTCGCCAAGCCCACCGACCATCGAGGGGAAAGAGACCACAACGGATGTCCGTGACCACTCCACATCCGCCCCGGCCCAACCCAGGGATGGCACGGCCGCAGGGACCTGGGGGTCCTGGCCAGCAGGCACCCGCGCCTCCGCGTCCGGTCGGGCGTGTCCGTCGCAGAGCCGCGGGCGTGAGCCTCGGCTCGTTGCCCGTGTCGAACGTAGTCGCGATAGAGGTCGGTCTCGCCATCGCCCTCCTCGTGCTGGCGATCATGGGCGTCAAGCAGGGCAACGCGCTCAACGTCGTCTCCGTGTCGATCGCCGGCGGTGTGCTCCTCATCGCACTGATCCTGGCGTTCACCCGTTCGCGTGGCCGCTGGCTCACCCAGTGGATCGGCGTCCGCCTGCGCTTCAACTTCCGCTCGCACAGCCGCACGGCGGAGCGCCAGGAGCAGACCGAGTCCAAGCCGGGTGACGACGAGCTGCAGGTGCTCGGCCCCGAGGACCCGCGCGTCGCGTTGCTGCGCCTGGCGATCCCGGACCTGGTGATCGCCAAGGGCGTCGACCACGAACGCCGTCCGCTCGCGCTGTCGTGGCACGACGGCGTGTGGACCGCGGTCCTGCTGGTCGACCCGACGCCGCCGCTGATCTCCGCGGTCGGCTCGGCGCCGTCGCTGCCCCTGGGAGCGCTCACACCGTGCCTCGAGGACCGCGGTGTGGTGCTCGACGCGATCACGGTGATCTGGCACTGCTACCCCGGCAGCGCGGCACTTCCGCCGAACTCGCCCGCCGTCAGCTCGTACATGGAGGTGCTCGGCCCGCTGCCCGCGGCGGCCAGGCGCACCACGTGGATCACGGTCCGGCTCGACCCGCGCCGCTGCGGCGAGGCGATCCGGGAGCGCGGCGGCGGTGTCGTCGGCGCGCACCGGGCGTTGATCGGCGCGTTGTCCCGCGTCCGCAACGCCCTGGAGTCCGCCGGCGTCACGATCCGCCCGCTCGACTCGGACGAACTGCTGCGCGCGGCGATCTCGTCGGCGGAGCTCACCTCGGCCGTCGGCAACACGAACCCCGTGTCGTTGCGGGAGAAGTGGAAGGGCGTCACCGCGGGTGGCGTCGGGCACGCGAGCTACGCGATCACCGGCTGGCCGACCAAGGGCCTCAAGGGCAACCTCAACGCCCTGACCGGTGTGCGCGCTCTCTCGTCCACCCTCGCGATGTCCATCTCACCGTCCCGTGAGGACGGCCAGGTGTCGTTGCGCGGCCTGGTCCGGGTGAGCGCCCGCACGCCGAGCGAGCTCGACCGCGCGGAGGACCAGTTGTCGAAGATCGGCGACAAGCTCGACATCACGCTGACCCCGTTGCGGGGCATGCAGCTCGCGGGTCTCGCCGCGACGCTGCCGCTCGGAGGTGTGGCATGAGCTCCTCGACCCGTCTGCTCGACGCCCGCGGCCGCGGCGCGGTGGCACCGGAGTTCCTGGTGTCGCCGAACATGCTCGACCTGGTCAGCCCCAGCGGCGACCGCGGCGGCATGATGCTCGGCCAGGGCACCAAGGGCGAACCGCTGTCGGTGTCCGTCCTGCGCCCGACCCCGACCCGCATGGTCGTCGTCGGCGGCCTGTACCTGGCGCGCCAGATCGCGTTGCGCGCCATGGCGACCGGCGCGTGGATCATCATCGCGACCGGCCGCCCGCAGGCCTGGCAACCGGTCGTGCGCGCGGCGGGCCAGGGCCCGGACGGCCGTCCGTCCCAGCTGGTGCAGCTGCGCCGGTTGTCGCCGGCGGACCTGCCGCGCCCGACCGAGGACATGCCGTTGCTCGTGATCCACGACGGCGGCCACGTCCCGCAGGAGCTGTTCCCGCCGCGCGCCGCGTGGCAGACCACGATGTACGTGCTGCCGTACCTGCACCCGCAGGCGTCGTCCACGGCGAACAACGCGGACCTCGTGCTGCTGCAGCGCCTGCCGATGGGCCAGGCCCAGCTGGCGGGTCAGATGTGGCGGCTGCGCCCGCAGATGTTCCAGCAGCTGACGCAGCTCAAGGACGACCAGGTCATCGCGATGGGCCAGGACATGTGGGCGCACCTGCGCCTGTACACGACCCCGTCCGAACAGCAGATCCTCGGTGCCGTCCGCAGAGGCGATTGAGAGCGTTCGATCGTCCCACTCAAAGCCGATTGAGACGCTCGACTAAATAGGCGAAACTTGCGCCCCGAACGGACAACCGTTCGGGGCGCAATTGTTTTGTCCATAGATCAGCGGCACCAACTAATTCACAGGCCGGGGCAAATCTGTTGATTCGCCGTTCGAATGCAATTCGCTGGACCGTCTTGTGCCAAATCAGTCCGCGCCACTAAGAAAAATCCCACCTGCACAACCCTGCGACGAGGGAGCTTGCTGCTATGGGAGAATCGTGGGCCAGACGCGCTGGTGGAATCGGGCTGGTGGCGGGCACTGCGCTCGTCCTCTCGTCCGTCTCCGCCACCGCTGCGCCCGAGGGGGAGATTCGCAACCTCGGTGCGGCGAACGCCGTGAAGGACAGCTACATCGTCGTGCTGAAGGACGTGAGCACGGCGAGCGTCGAGAACCTCAGCGCTAAGTACGGCGCGAAGGTGAAGCACTCGTACAAGTCCGCTTTGCGCGGTTTCTCGGGCCAGCTGTCGGAAAGCCAGGCCAAACGCCTGGCCGCCGACCCGGCCGTCGCCTACGTCGAACAAGACGCAGAGGTCCGCGTCTCCGAGACGCAGACCCCGACCCCGTCCTGGGGCCTCGACCGGATCGACCAGCGAGCACTCCCGCTGGACAACAGCTACACCTACCCGAACCGCGGCGCGGGCGTCACCGCGTACATCATCGACACCGGCATCCGGATCACCCACACCGACTTCGGCGGCCGAGCCGTCTCCGGCACCGACACCGTCGACAACGACGCGGACGCCAACGACTGCAACGGCCACGGAACTCACGTCGCGGGCACCGTCGGCGGCACGAAGTACGGCGTCGCCAAGGACGTGAAGCTGGTCGCCGTCCGAGTCCTGAACTGCTCGGGCTCCGGCACGTTCGCGGGCGTCATCGCCGGCATCGACTGGGTCACCGCCGACGTCCAGGCCAACCCGGCCCGCAAGCCCGCGGTGGCCAACATGTCCCTCGGCGGCGGCGCCAACCAGACCGTCGACGACGCCGTGGCCCGTTCCATCGCGGCAGGCGTCACCTACGGCCTGGCAGCGGGCAACGACAACGGCGGCAACGCCTGCAACACGTCCCCGGCCCGCACCCCGGAAGCCATCACCGTGGGCTCCACGGACCGCACCGACGGCCGTTCCTCGTTCTCGAACCTGGGAACCTGCCTCGACATCTTCGCCCCGGGCCGCGACATCACCAGCGCCTGGCTCACGAACGACGAGGCCACCAACACCATCAGCGGCACCTCGATGGCCACCCCGCACGTCGTAGGCGCAGCCGCCGTCTACCTCGGCTCCAGCCCCACCGCCACCCCGCAGCAGGTCCGGGACGCCCTCGTTGACAACGCCACCTCCGACGTTGTCACCTCCCCCGGAACCGGCAGCCCGAACAAGCTCCTGCACATCACCGGCACCGCCCCGGGCAACCCGCCCGGCCAGTGCCCGGCCGTCACCAACGACACCGACACGGCCATCCCGGACGCCAGCGAGGTCAAGTCCCCCATCACCATCGCCGACTGCAACGGCAAGGCCAGCAGCACGGCCACGGTGAAGGTGGCCATCAAGCACACCTACCGAGGCGACCTGGAACTGGCGCTCATCGCCCCGTCAGGCGCCACGAAGGTCCTGAAGGTGGCCAACGGCTCCGACAGCGCCGACGACCTCAACGCCACCTACAACCTGAACGTGGCAACGGAAGACGCCAACGGCACCTGGCAGCTGCGCGTGCGCGACACCTACCGCCAGGACACGGGCCACATCGACTCGTGGACGCTCGACATCTAGCCCACACCTGAAAGCCGCACCACCGACGGAGCCCCCGGCACCCTGGCCGGGGGCTCCTCCCACGCCAAGGCACGCTCGCGCAAGGGTCCCCTCGGGCTGAACTGCTGTCCGAAAGTTGGACTGGGGTGTGAAGGTTAGGTAGTGAGGGCGCGGGCTCGGTAGTCGGCTGGACTGAGGTTGCCGAGCGTGGTG
>NZ_JBHXLO010000062.1:0-15480 GCF_042721395.1 Lentzea sp. NPDC058450 | reverse complement strand
CCCGCCCACCCACCCACAGCCACGTGTCACAGCTCCGGACTACTTGTTGCCGTCTGGGCCGTCGTTCGTTTCCGGTCCTTCGTCGGCACCGTCGGGCTGGTCGTTCGGGCCCTCCGGCTGGTCCACGGCGTCGGCCGGGTCGTTCGGGCCTTCCGGCTGGTCTGTGACCTGCTGGGTCGACGTGGTGTTCGAGTCCGGTCCGGTGGTGTTGGCGATGGCCAGACCGGCGCCGCCACCCACCAGGACGAAGGCCAGCACAGCCGCGCCGACCCACATGGGCTTCTTCATCGTTTCGTTCCTCCGTGGTTGTCGCCGGTGCTTCTCCAACCGGCAGGCGAATGCTCGTGGGTGAAAGCTGAACCGCCGCTGAACGCGCTGTTCAGCGGTCTGGTGGAGCCGGAAGGGCGAGCTGGACGCGGGTGCCGCCCTGGGGTGAGGCGGAGATGGTGACGGTGCCGTGGTGTGCGGCCGTGATCTCGGCAACGATGGCCAGGCCGAGGCCACTGCCCCCGTGGTCTCGGGCGCGGGCGTCGTCGAGGCGGACGAACCTCTCCAAGACGCGTTCTCTTTCTGGCACAGGGATTCCCGGGCCGTCGTCGTCGACCGTCAGACACACCTCGGAGTTGTTCTCCGTCACCGTGAACGCGACGGTCGTCTTCGCGTGGCGGGCGGCGTTGTCCGAGAGGTTGCGGACGACGCGGGCGAGTGCGTTCGGATCGCCGGTGACGCGGCCCGCAGACACCGTGTCGACGCGGACGCTCAACGAGGTCGTGATGCGCAGCCGGTGCGCCTCCGCGAACGCCAGGTCGTCCAGATCCACTGGTGCGCGACGCAGCGCCAGACCTGACTCGTCGGCGCGGGCGAGCAACAGCAGGTCCTCCACCAGGTTCTGCAGGTGGAGGGATTCGGTTTGGACAGGATCGGCGAGGTCGGTGACCGTGCAGAGTTCTGGATGCAGCTGTGCGACCTCGGCACGGCTTCTGATGGTCGCGACCGGGGTGCGGAGCTCGTGGGAGGCGTCGGAGACAAAGCGACGCTGGCTGTCGCTGGCCTTCTGCAGGCGGTGCAGCATCGTGTTCATCGTGCGGGCCAGCTGAGCGATCTCGTCGCCGGTATCTGGTTCGGGTACCCGCCGGTGGAGTTCAGTGGCGGTGATCGCGTCGACCTCGCAGGTGATGGCCGCCACCGGGGCGAGGGATCTGCCCACCACCAGCCAGGTGGTGAGCCCGACCAGGGCGAGCAGTGCGGGGGTGCCGGCGACCAGCAGACTGATCAGCAGCCGGGTCGACGCGGTCGGTCCGGCGAGGGTCTGCCCGACGATGACCGTCCACCGGGGTTCGCCTGCGTCGGTGGTGACCACGACCGCGAGCAACGGATCACCGCCGGGGCCGTGGGCGATCTCCTCCGACTGCCCGGGAAGGACGTGGCTGAGCCGGGTCTGGCCTGCGGCGTTCGGGCTGGACGCCACCACAGCGCCTTGGTCGTCGAGCACTTGAACGAACTGCCCTGCCGGGATCTCTTCGGGCAGGACAGGGGTGCCTTCCTCCGCGGTCTTCGAGGCGATCGCGGAGGCTCGTGCCGCGGTGGTGGTGCGAACGGTGGTCACCAGGTTCGCGCGCACCACCGTCACCAGCACGATGGCGCCGACGATCAGCGCGACCCCGACCACCGCGACCGCCGCGACGGTGGCGCGGGTCCGCATCGTGCGCGTCCACCTACTCATGGCCTTCGACCACCAACCGGTAGCCGGCGAGGCGCACGGTGTCGACCAGGTCGTTGCCAAGCTTGGCGCGCAGCCGTCTGATGTAGACCTCGACGACGTTCGGGTCGCCCTCGTAGTGCAGGTCCCAGACCTGGTGCAGGATCTCGGTCTTGCTCAGGACGGTTCCCGCCCGCCGGGCCATCAGGTCCAACAGCGCGTGTTCGCGTGCGGTGAGTTCGACCTCCGCGTTGCCGAGGAACACTTTCCGGGCGGCCGGATCCACCCGCAACTCCCCCACCGGGGTGCGCAGGGCGATCACGGCGGGCCGTGGGGTTGAGCCACGGCGGGCGAGACCGCGCAGCCGGGCCAGCAGGACCGGGTAGGAGAAGGGCTTGGTGAGGTAGTCGTCGGCGCCGATGTCGAGACCGTCGACCTCGTCCCACTCACCGTCCTTTGCAGACAGCATGAGTATCGGCGTCCAGTTCTGCTCGGCCCGCAGGGATTCACAGACCTTGTAGCCGTTGACGCCGGGCAGCATCACGTCGAGAACGATGACGTCGTAGAAGTTCTCGCGCGCATGCCAAAGACCGTCGACGCCGTTGCCGGCGACGTCGACGGTGTGTCCCTCGGCTTGCAGACCGTCGCGCAACGCGGCGGCGAAGCCCACCGCGTCGTCGACCACCAAGACCTTCATTCGCTCGACCAGACCCTGTTCGTCACCAAGAGGACGCAGATCGCCCACGTGACTCCTGCGCAAAACCCGGCAAGAACGTCGGAGACGTAGTGCACCGACAGCGCCACCCGCGAGAACCCGATGAGCGCGACCGCGAGTCCGACGATGCCGTAGAGGTAGATCTGGCCGGTGCGGTTCAGCTCACCGGCGAACAGGACGAACAGAACCGTCGCGGCCACCGCGGCCGACTGCGCGTGGCCACTGGGAAAGCTCAAGCCGCTCGCGTGGGCGATCGGGTCGGCCACCACCGGACGCGGCCGGTTCACGACGAACTTCAGCAGGTGGTTGAGCAGGCCGCCGCCGACCTCCGCCACGGCGGTGAAGACCGCGTCGCGCCATCTCCGGCGATGCAGGAGCCACAGGGTTATGGCGGTGAACAGCACGGTGTACACGGGCGCCGAGCCCGCGGTGCTGATGTCCTTCATCGTCGTGGTGAAGCCGGGTTGGGCCAGGGCGTAGGCGTGCAACCCATTGAGGGCAGCGGAGTCCACCGCCCTCAACGGTTCCCAGGCGACCAGCACGAGCACGAGCAGGGTCGTGAACAGTGCTGCCGCGAGCAGAACGACCGCCGTGTGCCTAGTGGCCACCATCGTTGTTTTCGTGGTCACTTTCTTGGTGTTCCTCGTGGTCGCCTCGGTGGTGTTCCCATTGGGTTCGTTCGCCGCCGTCCTCGTGGGCGGCGAACGCGCCTGCTCCCGCACCGATGGCCGCGGCCACCAGTCCCACGGCGACGAGTTGGGTGGCGCGATGGCGGACGAACCGGCCGAAGCCCCCTGGCCGGAGCGATGCGGCGGCTGTGTCAGGCTCGTTGCCCGGCGTCGGCTTCTCGGGGTTTTCCTGCTGGGACAAAGTGGTTCTCCTCTTGAAGGGTCACGTTCCGGTAGGCGGAGTGGAAGGTGTCGACGGTGTGCTCGAGGTCGTGGCCGGCGACGATGCGGAGGCTGGCGAGCCCGGCCTCCGTGCGGTCAGCGGGATCGCTCAGCGCGGTCAGCGCGGCAACGAGGGCGACGATGTCTCCGGGCGGGTACAGGTAGCCGTTCTCGCCGTGGTGCACGAGATGCGGAAGGGCCATGGCGTTGGCCGCGATGACCGGTAGTCCCGCGGCCATGGCCTCGAGCGTGGCGATGCTTTGCAGCTCGGCGGTTCCGGGCATGCAGAACACGTCCGCGCGACGCAGCACGGCGAGCATCTCGTCGTCGGAGAGGTAGCCGTGGAAGGTGACGGGCGCGCCCAGCTCGTCGGCCAGCGCCTCCCACTCCGTCCGGCAGCTGCCGACTCCGACCACTTCGGCCCGGACGTCGTTCGTGGACGCGACTGCCCGGATGAGGTCGTCGACGTTCTTCTCGCGGTCGAGCCTGCCGACGAAGGCCACGGTGATCGGTCCGGCGTGCGGTTCGCGTCGGGTCGCGTAGTGGCCGAGGTCGATGCCGCACGACACGGCGCGAACGTCGAGTCCTCTGCGCTGCAACAGCTCCGCGGCACGCGGCGTCGGGGCGGTGACCGCGTTCGCGGCCCGGTACACGCGGGTGACGTCCCGCCAGCCGATCTCGGTCACCACCCGCTGCAACCACTTCGGGAACGTGCTGTGGGCCAGCAGGTTCTCCGGCATGAAGTGGTTCGTCGCGACCACCGGGACGTTGCGCTCCTGAGCACCCGCGAGCACGGTCCGGCCGACCCCGAAATGAGCCTGCACGTGCACGACGTCCGGATCGGCGGCGGCGAGAATCGCGGGCAGGCTCCCGCGCACCCGCCACGGTGTGCAGACCCGGAACGTGGGGTGGAACGGCGTGCGCACGGAGGCGATCCGGTGCACCTGGACGCCGCCGACGAGGCCCTCGCTGTCGCCGTTGTCGGTCGACGGGCAGACAACGTGCACCTCGATGTCGCGTTCCGCCAGTCCTGCGGCGAGGCGGGCGGCGAACGTCGCGGCGCCGTTCACGTCAGGCGGGAACGTGTCGGCCGCGATCAGCACCCGCATCGGGCCGGGCTGCCGGGAGCTCGCCACCGGAGGTTCTTCCCGCGTCCGCGCCACCGCGAGCACTCCGGCGATGGCGAACGCGCCCGCGACCGCCTGTGCGGCCGCGATCAGGGGCGGAGTTCCTTCGCCGAGCACGACGAACCCGGCCAGTACCGCGGTCATCGGGTCGACCACGGTGGTCGCGGCGATCACGGTCGCGGCGGACCCGGCGGCGTAGGCCTGGTGCACCAGCAGAACTCCGACGAGCACGAGGACGGCGGACTGCGCGGCCAGCGCGATCGACCCGGTCACCGACGCCGCTCGGACGAGCGTGGACGCGAGACCGAACAACACCGCCGCCGAGGACGCCGAGACGAGCGCGCGGCCTCGCCCGCAGGCCAACCCGATGATCGCCGCCGCGGCGGCCGCGAAGTCCACCGGCAGCAGATTCGTCACGGCCGAGGCGGGCGCGTTGGTGACCGACAGCAGCACGAACGCCCCCGTGCCCGCCGCCACCACCAGGGCTGCCCGCCGGGCCTTGCCCGTCACGAACGCCGTCACGACCAGGCTCAGCACGCCGATCGGCTGCACCACCGTGACCGGGGCCAGAGTGAGCGCCAGGACGTGCAGGCCGGCGCCGGTCGCGGCGAGGGCGCCGCCGGCGAGCCATCGGGGATCGAGTACGACCCTGGACGCCTTGGTCGTGCGGACGGTTCGGTGCTGCAGGTGGACGGCGGCGGCGAAGCAGCACGCCGCCACGACTGCCAGGACGATCGCTAGGGGTGTCATGCCAGCCTCCGGCGGGGTGCGTGTGCAATGACCAGCAACAGGCCGATCTGCGCCGCCAGCGCGACGCGTTCGAGAAGGCCGCGCACGTCGGTCAGCGGCGTCCAGGAGAACTGGGCGAGTCCGAAGAGGACGGACGCCGCCACCGCGGTCGCCGTCCAGGTGCCGAGCTGCGCGGCGTCGAGAGCGCGGGCGACCTGCCAGCCGGCCAGCGGCAGGCACACCAGCACAAGTCCCCCGCCGATCCGGTGCAGCTCACCCGCGAACGTGGTGTCCGTGCTCGTGCGGTTCGTCGGGAAGATCACGCACATCGCGAGGCCCGTCTGCCACAACCGCAGTGCCGCACCCCCAGGCAGCCCGGCGAACGCGGTGGTGCCGCCGAGCACGAGCAGGACGATCGAGAGCGCGTAGAAGGCAGCGGTCGGCGCGGCCAGGGCGGCAGACGGCAGGAGGGCGACCTTCATGCCACGAAGGTGCAGGGCCCAGATGAGAGAACGATGAAGATCCACCGGCGTTCCGATGAGAACATCCGATTCGCCCGTTGAGGACCGTCACAACTTCGCGACCCGCGGCAATGCCACGTCACACCCGCTTGACAAACGAAGGCCAACATCTTCTACAGTCATGTAGAACTAAGCGAAGGCTTACCTGAACGAAGGTGGTGACACGTGCTCGTCAACAACGGGCTAATCGGGTTGCGAGAAGGACTCGAAGCCGCCCTGGTGGTGAGCATCCTGATCGCGTTCCTGGTGCGCACCGAGCGGCGCGACGCATTGCGCTTCGTGTGGATCGGCGTCGGAATCGCGGTGGCCCTGTCGGTGGCCATCGGCGCGATCATCACCTACACCGCGGCAACGCTGACGTTCCAGCAGAAAGAGATCTTCGGCGGCGCGATGTCCATCGTCGCCGTCGTGTTCGTCACCGGGATGATCTTCTGGATGCGGGCGACCGCCCGCACCATCGCCTCGGACCTGCGCGGGCAGATGAGTCAAGCGCTCGACCTCGGGCCGCGCGCCGTCGTCGTCCTGTCGTTCTTCGCGGTGGGCCGGGAGGGCCTGGAGACAGCCGTCTTCTTCTACTCCAGTGTGGACAGTGCGGGCGCCGGCACGGTGCAGCCGCTGATCGGCTTCCTCGCCGGCCTCGCGATCGCGGTGGCGCTCGCGTTCCTGCTCTACCGCGGCGCGATCAGATTCGACCTCGGCAAGTTCTTCCGGTGGACGGGCGCGCTGCTCGTGTTCGTCGCGGCTGGCGTGCTCGCCTACGGATTGCACGACCTGCAGGAAGCAGCCCTGCTGCCGGGGTTGAACACGCTCGCGTTCGACCTCAGCGACGCCGTCCCGGAGGACTCCTGGTACGGCACCCTCCTCAAGGGCATCTTCAACTACTCGCAGCGCACCACCGTGCTCCAGGCCATCGCCTGGCTCGCCTACGTGGCCGTGGTGCTGCCGTTGTTCCTGATCCGGCCGCGCACCCGCGCGGAATCCAAGTGAGAAAGCGGAGAACTCCCGTGCCGACTGCCCGCATCCTCGGGGTGAGCGCCCTGCTCGTGCTCTCCGCCTGCGGCTCCACCCAGAACAACGCCACCGGCACCGATGGCCCGATCGCGGTCGAGGCCGCGGACGACGCCTGCAGGGTCGCCCGCACCAGCGCGAACACCGGCAACGTGACGTTCGAAGTCACCAACAAGGGCACCAAGGTCACCGAGTTCTACCTCTACGCCGAGGGCGACCGAATCCTCGGCGAGGTCGAGAACATCGGGCCCGGACTCACCCGGCGGCTCATCGTCGAGGTCAGCGAGGCCGGCAAGCTGCAGACCGCCTGCAAGCCCGGCATGAAGGGCAACGGCATCCGCAGCGAGTTCACCGTCAGCGGTGACGGCAAGAAGTCCACCGACACCGACGCCAAGCTGCGCGACGCCACGTCCAGCTACCAGCACTACGTCAACTCGCAGGCGGACAGCTTCCTCACGAAGACCACCGAGTTCACCGACGCGGTCAAGGCCGGAAAGATCGACGACGCCAAGGCGCTGTTCCCGATCGCGCGCACGTACTGGGAGCGCATCGAACCGGTCGCGGGCAGCTTCGGCGACCTCGACCCGAAGATCGACGGCCGCGAGGACGTCATCGCCGAAGGCATGGAGTTCACCGGTTTCCACCGCCTCGAGAAGGACCTCTGGGTCTCCGGCGTCCAAGCCGACACCTCCTCCATCGCGGACCGGCTGCGCGCGGACGTGGAAGAGGTGGTCAAGCTCGCCAAGGGCGTCGAGCTCAAGCCCCTCGACCTCGCCAACGGCGCCAAGGGCCTGCTCGACGAGGTCGCGACCGGCAAGATCACCGGCGAGGAGGACCGCTACTCGCACACCGACCTGTGGGACTTCCGCGGCAACGTCGACGGCTCCAAGGCCGCCATCGCCTCGCTGCGCCCCGTCATCCAGGACAAGGACGCCGCGATGCTGTCCACACTGGACGACAAGTTCGCCGCGCTGGACAAGCTCCTGGAGTCGCATCGCAAGGGCGACGGTTTCAAGCTCTACACCGAGCTGACCCCGGACGAGGTCAAGGCGCTCTCGGACGCCTTGGACGCTCTGGGTGAGCCGGTCAGCAAGGTCGCGGAGGTCGTCACGTCCTGAGCGGCGCGAGCAGTTCGGGCACACTGGGCCGATGCGCCAACGAATCGTGACGCTGGCGGTCACGGCGGCCGTGCTGGCGATCGTGCTGTTCGGACTGCCGCTCGCGGTCGGCGTCGCGAAGTACAACCTGAGCGACGAACGCGCCGAGCTCGAACGGATCGCGGTACGAGCGGCGCTGGCGGTCGCCGACGATCCGTCCGGCTCCACACCACCAGCTCCCGCTGACGCCACGATCACGGTCTACTCGCCCTCCGGCGCGGTGCTCACCGGCACCGGACCGGAGGGCGACGACGTGGTCGCGGAGGCCGCGCGCACTCGCGACGTCGCCAGCTCGACGTCGAACGAAATCGTCGTCGCCGTACCGATCGTCCGGTCCGGTCAGACCACGGCGGTGGTCCGTGCGTCGACCACGCTCACCGAAGTCGTGGGACTGACCCTGCTGGCGTGGCTCGCGATGGCGGCCGGCGCGGCAGCCGCCGTGCTGATCACCTGGCGCGTCGCCCGGCGGATGGCCGCCCGGCTGACCAGGCCCGTGGAGAACCTCGCCGACCTCGCCCGCAACCTCGGCGACGGCGACTTCACCGTGCAGGCCGCCCCGTGTGGCATCAAGGAGATCGACGGCGTCGCGGACGCGCTGACCTCCACCGCGCACCGCCTCGGTGACACCCTCGAACGCGAGCGGGCGTTCACCGCGCGGGCCTCACACCAGCTCCGGACCCCGCTGGCCGGCCTCCGGCTGCAACTGGAGGCGGCGCTGGAGGCTCCCACCGATCCACGCCCTGCCCTGGAGATCGGTGTGCAGGCGGCCGACAGGCTGGAACGCACGATCGACGACCTGCTCGCCCTGACCCGCGACTCGCCGCGTCCCGCACGGGCCACCGTCGACCTGGCCGCCGTCCTCGCGGACTCTCCGGCCGCATGGCGAGCGCAGCTCACGACGGAACGCAGGGACCTGCGCGTCGACGTCCACGCCGCACCACCGCTCGCCGCCTCCGAAGCCGCGGTCAGGCAGATCCTGAACGTGCTGGTGGACAACGCGATCGTGCACGGACGAGGAACGGTCGCGGTCCTCGCGCGCGAAACCGCCGGAGCGCTCGCGGTCGACGTCTCCGACGAGGGCGACGCGGGAGAAGCCGACCTGTTCGCACCCCGGCCACGCGTGGCGACCGGACACGGCATCGGCCTCGCCCTGGCGCGCAGTCTGGCCGAGGCGGAGGGCGGTCGCCTCGTGCTGACGGACCGCTCCCCCACCCGTTTCACACTGCTGTTGCCTCAGCCGGGCTTCACCGCCTGAGGCTCCCGGCGGAACGGCGCCACCAGCGTGGGCACGACGTGCTTCCGGTTGTGGACCAGCGCCACCACCGCCAGGACCAGGTAGATGCCGCACAGGACGTAGCGCGCGGTCTGGCCGGGGAAGACGAACTGGACCGCGAACAGCCCCAGCAGCGTCCAGGCCGCCCAGCGGGGGAACCGCAGTGCGAGCAACGCGGCCACACCGAGCAACGTCTGCGTGGCGGTGAGCAGGAACTCCTCCACCTGCCGCGCGTCGAGCACCAGCCCGCCCGCACCGCCGCCTCCGGCCAGGTAGGCGATCGGCAAGCTGCCGACCAGCAGCGTCCACTGGTTGACCTTGCTGGAGATGAGCGTGCCGATCGCGTCACTCGCGTTGCCGCGCACGGCGAACAGGATCGCCACGATGAACTCGGGTGACTCCGACGCGAGCGGGGCGAGCCACTGCACCAGCAGGAACTCGTCCACGCCGAGTTCACGGCCGGTGCTGATCAGCGCCTGTGCGAAGGGTTCCGCGCTGACCACGATCACCACGGCCGCGAAGAGGAACAGCGCTACCACGACCGTCCGCCTGGCACGCCGGGGCAGTGCGCCGATCGTCGCGGCGGGTCCGACCAGGTGGGGTTCCCCGACCTCGGCGCGCGACATCTTCCACAGGTAGAACGCGAAGAAGCCCAGCAGGGCGAACCCGAGCAGCAGCGAGATCTGACCGGTGGCGGGCACGACGAACGCGACCAGCGAGGCGATCGCCAGAAACCCGAGTTCCACCCGGTAGCCGGATTCGAGCACGAGTTCCCGCACGGTCCTGCCGGTGCGCCGGCTGGCCAGCGCCAGTCCGACGAGCACCACCAGCGACCAGCCCAGTCCCAGCAGCAGCCGGTTCGAGCCGGTCATGTTAGCGGCCGCGTAGGCGACGTAGGTGGGGTCGGACCCGGCCGTGTAGGCGAAGTAGAGGTCAACGGCGTACTCGGGCAGCACGGCGATCACCGCGAGGAGGGCGATCGCGAGCCCGCCGGAGATGTCGACCTGTGCGGCCTCCGCCGCCCAAGCGAGCACGAACGACGCGGCCACCACGGCGGCGCCGAACATCAGCAGCGCGATCAGGGCGTCCGGGTGCGGGCCCGCGGACCGCGCGACGAGCGCGGGAACGGTGAGTGCCGCGCACAGCGCCAGCGGGCGGAGCAGTGTGGCGTACAAGGGATCGGGTTCCTTCCGGACAGAGCCCGGCCGGACCCCAGGGGAAGGCTCGGCCAGGCATCACTGCGTGGCCGAAGGTCTCGTCCACCGGTCTGCCGACCGGCCCCACCGCCGGAGAACACGAGGTTCTCAGTGTGTCGACGCGTGGTGTTGCGGACTACTCCCCTTCGGAGTTGCCCGAACCCTAACTCCCATTTCGTTAATTTCGCAAGTGTGCAAGTGTTGTGGAGGTGGGCGTCACGCGGCCGGGATGGGAAGATGGCCGCACCATGTCTCCGACGCCCGCGGCGAACCCGCTCCCGCCGCCCGAGCCGACGCCGGCTCAGCTCCGGTCGGCAGCAGACACGTTCTCGTTGCTGGCAAGTCCTGTCCGGCTGCACCTCGTGTGGCTGATCACCCACGGCTCTTACGACGTCGGCACGCTCGCCGAGCACGTCGGAATCGGCATCGCCACGGTCTCCCAGCACCTCGCGAAGCTCCGTCTCGCCGGCGTCATCACCGCCCGGCGGGACGGCAGGCGACAGCTGTACGCAGTGGACGACCCGCACGTGCTCTCCCTGGTGGACCAGATCTTCGAGCACATCGCCCCGGACGGCACACTCGCGCCTGATCCACCTCGAACCGGAGTCACCCCACCTCCGAGCGGATGAGCCGCGCACGTCGCACAGCGGCGATCAGCAACGGTTCCATGAAGACGCCGCACGCACCGATCAGCGCGCCCAGCAACAACCCGGCCAGCACGTCGTGCGGATAGTGCGCACCCGCCAAAACCCTCGCCGCAGCCATCGCCAACGCGAACACGACCGCCGCCACTCCCCATCGGCGGTTCAGCAGGAAAAGCGACACGGCGAACGCCGCCGCGATCGTGGTGTGGTTGCTGGGAAACGAGAAGTCCGTCGGCGCTTCGCAGGGCAGGAGCATCGGGAAGTTCACGACCGTGCGGCAGGGCCTGGGTTCGGCGATGACGTTCTTCACGACGAGGCCGATGGTCGGCGCGATCGCCATGGAGGCCGGTACCCACAACGCCCGTGCGACCAGTTCGGGCATGCCACTGCGGGCGGCCCAGACCAGCAGGGCCAGCACGACGACCCCCAGGGCGACCAGGCCGTACTCGTTGAAGAGGACCAGGGGTCGTTGCAGCCACGCCTCTTGCTGAACCCACTCACCCACCGACACGAACCATTGCGTCTCCGTCACACCAGCGACGCTATGTGGAACAGGGACAACACCTCGCACCCGTTCGGTTAACGCGCAGTTTGCCTTTGCGCCCCAACGCGGTTCGCGGGATAGGGTCGAGGACATGCAGAGGGTGCTGCTGGTCGAGGACGACAGGACCATCGGTCAGGCTTTGGAGTCGAGTCTTCGGTTGCACGGCTACGAGGTGGAATGGTCGTCGACCGGCGCGTCCGCCCGTGCCGCCGAGCCTGCCGATCTGGTGCTGCTGGACCTCGGTCTGCCCGATGTGGACGGTGTGGTGCTGTGCCGGGAGCTGCGCGCCCGGATGCCGCAAGCCGTGGTGGTGATCCTGACGGCCCGGGTTGACGAGATGGACGTCGTGATGGGCCTGGAAGCGGGCGCGGACGACTACCTGACCAAGCCGGTACGACTCGGCGAGCTGCACGCGCGGATCAAGGCGCATCTCCGTCGCGGTCCCGCCGCTCCGGCGGCCGAGCACGTGATCACCGTGGGGGCGTTGAGAATCGACACCACCGCGCGTCGAGTAACGGTCGACGGAGCCGAAGTTCCGTTGCGCGCCAGGGAGTTCGATCTGCTGACACGCCTGGCCGAACAGCCCGGCACGGCGGTCAGCCGCGACGCGCTGATGACGGACGTGTGGGACGCGCACTGGTACGGCTCCACGAAGACGCTCGACGTGCACATCGCCGCGTTGCGCCGCAAGCTCGCCGAGCCGTCCGGCCGGTCACCGGAGATCACCACGTTGCGCGGTCACGGCTATCGGCTGGAGGTCACGCCCGCCGGGCCTTGATCAGTTCACGCAGCACCGGGATCGCCGACAGCAGCACGATCACGGCGATGATCGGCAGCAGGTAGGTGTCGATGTTCGGGATCCGGCTGCCCAGCAGGTATCCGGCGATCGGCAGACTCACCGCCCACAGCAGGCCACCCACGACCTGCCAGAGCGTGAACACGACCACTGGCACCCGCAACGCGCCCGCGAGCGGGTTGAGCACCGTGCGCACCAGCGGAATGAACCGCGCCAGCACCACAGCTTTGCCGACGCCGTACTTGGTCAGCGTCTCCTCGGCGCGCTGTGTCGCCTGCACCAGGCGTGGCCGATCGGGGCGGTTCAGCAGACGTGGGCCGGCAGCGCGGCCGATGTAGTAGCCGGTCTGCGCGCCGAGAATCGCCCCTGCGGCCGCTGCCGCGATGACCAGGCTCAGCGACAGGTTCAGCGCGGTGGCGGAGAGCAGGCCCGCGGTGAAGAGCAGCGAGTCCCCTGGCAGGAAGAACCCGACCAGCAGGCCCGTCTCGATGAACATCACCACGAACACGCCCACAGGCCCGAACGTGGCGAGGAGGCTGTGCGGATCGAGGATGTTCAGTGCGATGGCGTTCACGAACCCAGTGTGACGAAGCAAAGGTTAACTGACGGCAATCTGTATCTACAGGGCTGTAGATTCAATGGCGTGCACGTACTGATTGTCGACGACGAGGCCGCTGTGCGGGACTCGCTGTCGCGCACGCTCAGGTTCGAAGGTTACGAGGTCAGCGTGGCCACCAACGGCGCCGAAGGCCTCGAAGCCATTCGTACCCGCAAGCCTGACGGCGTGATCCTGGACGTGATGATGCCCGTGCTCGGCGGCCTCGACGTGTGCCGGGCGCTGCGGGCCGGCGGTGACACGACGCCCGTGCTCATGCTCACAGCGCGTGACAACGTCACCGACCGCGTGGAAGGCCTGGACGCCGGCGCGGACGACTACCTCGCCAAGCCGTTCTCGCTGCTGGAACTGCTCGCTCGGGTGCGGGCGCTGTTGCGGCGCGGCAGCGTGCAGAGCGGCGCGGCGGGCGAAGAACTCCGGTTCGACGACCTGGTGATGCGGCCGGACACTCGTGAGGTTCACCGCGCTTCCCGTCCACTCACGCTGACCCGGACGGAGTTCTGCATTCTGGAGACGTTCCTGCGCAACCCGAAGGTCGTGCTGACGCGGGCGGTGATGGCGGGCCACGTGTGGGGTTACGACTACGGCACACCGTCCAACGGAGTGGACGTCTACGTCGGCTACCTGCGCCGCAAGCTGGAAGCCGACGGAGAG
The DNA here is from genome assembly GCF_042721395.1 of Lentzea sp. NPDC058450. NCBI lineage: Bacteria > Bacillati > Actinomycetota > Actinomycetes > Pseudonocardiales > Pseudonocardiaceae > Lentzea > Lentzea sp. NPDC058450. The sequence continues at coordinate 1,911 of NZ_JBHXLO010000062.1, read as the reverse complement.
CGCCGCCTCCTGCACACCGTGCGCGGCGTCGGATACGTCCTGCGAGACGACCCCCTGTGAACCGCCTGATGTCCTTGCGAACCAGGTTCGGCCTGCTCGCCGCCGGTGCTGCCGCGGTCGCCGTGATCATGGTGGCGATCGCCTCGTGGCTCGTGGTGCGGGCCAAGCTCGACCGGCAGTTCGACGACCAACTCCGCTCGTACACGCAACTCGCCGCCACCGCCGGCACCCCGGCCGAGGCGCTCACCCTCATCCAGCCTGCCGAGCACGACGACGGACCCGGTCACAGCGAGCTGATCGTGCAGTTCACCCTGGCCAACGGCTCCGTCGCCGCCGCAGGGGCGAAGCACGGCGAACGCATCCCCACCACCGGCTCCGGCCAGGTGCAGAACGTCCACATCGGAGACGAGCAGTACCGCGTCTGGTCCGTGCCAGGCCGCGACGGTGTCGTCCAGGTCGCTCGCGACGCGGAAGGCATCGAGTCGACCTTGGCCGAACTCGGTCTGCTGCACGCCGCGGTCGGCTTCATCGGAGTGCTCGCGGCCGCCGCCCTCGGCAGCAGCGTGGCCCGCACGGCGCTACGGCCGGTGGACGACCTCACCGCCGGCGCCGAGGAGGTCGCCCGCACCCAGGACCTGACGGCCAAGATCCCGACGCGCGGACAGGGCGAGATCGCCCGGCTGGCGGAGGCGTTCAACGCGATGCTCACCGCGCTCGGCGACTCGAGGACAGCCCAACGCCGGCTCGTCGAGGACGTCAGCCACGAGCTGCGCACCCCGTTGACCAGCCTGCGCAACAACATCGAACTGCTGGTGCACGCCGAAACCATGGGCGGCGACCTCGCTGCCACCGACCGCTCTTCCTTGTTGCGCGACCTCGAAACGCAGATCGTCGAACTGAGCACGCTCATCGGCGAACTCGTCGAACTCGGCAAGGGCGAGACCAACCAGGAGCCCACGAGCTTCCTCGATCTCGCCGACGTCGCGGGCGCGGCGGTAGAACGCACTCGCGCCCGTGCGCCGCACGTCACGATCACGACCCAGCTCGCCCCCGTGCCGCTGATCGGCCGCCCGGCCGCGCTCGAACGAGCAGTCCTGAACCTGCTCGACAACGCGGCGAAGTGGAGCCCGCTCGGCAAACCCGTGCACGTCGCACTGCGAGCGACAGGAGGAGTCGCGCGGCTCTCGGTGACCGACCACGGGCCCGGCATCCCGCCTGATGACCTCCCGCACGTGTTCGACCGCTTCTACCGCGCGGAATCCGCGCGAGCGCTACCCGGCTCCGGATTGGGGCTGGCGATCGTCGAGCAGGTCGTGACCAGCCACGACGGCATCGTGCGCGCAGTAAACCGCGCTGGCGGCGGCACTCGACTCGAGGTGCTTTTGCCGCTGCGCTCGCAGTCCGAGACAACGCTCCAGGGAGACCGCCAGTGACCGACAACGCTCCGACCGGACAGCACGACGAGCCCGATCTGGGTGTCTCCCGGCGGAGGCTGCTCGGGTTCGCGGGTGCCGGTGTGGCGCTCGCGGGCGCGGGCGCCGCCGCCGGTGTGCTCGCGACCAAGGCGTCTCCCGAGGTCGAGAACGTCGCGGCGGCCAAGGTGCCGTTCCGCGGTGAGATCCAGGCCGGCATCACCACGCCCGCCCAAGACCACATGCACTTCGTCGCGCTGGACGTGAAGACGAAGAGCCGGGACGAGCTGGTCGCGTTGCTCAAGGAGTGGACTCTTGCCGCGGAACGGATGACGGCGGGCCAGGAGGCGGCGGAGAACGGCGCGGTCGGTGGCAACGCCGAGGCGCCGCCGAAGGACACCGGCGAGGCGCTCGACCTGCCCGCCTCGGCGTTGACGATCACCATCGGGTTCGGGCCGTCGCTGTTCGACGACCGGTTCGGGCTCGCGTCGAAGCGGCC
>NZ_JBHXLO010000061.1:0-16794 GCF_042721395.1 Lentzea sp. NPDC058450 | reverse complement strand
TGCCCGAATACGCCCGGTATGAGGGCATCGCGGCGGCACCGCCTCCGGGTCTCTCGCCCGCGTCTCTCACCTGACGAACTTGCAGGGCAGCACCTAGAGGTTTAGACCAAATCTGGCAACTGGCAAGGCGTGGAAAACGTTCTCCAAGCCAGTAGATCTCTACCTGGGCGCCCGAACCTCTGGAGGGGTCGTATGAGCGACAGGTGGAGACGGTCGGTCGCGGTGGCCGTCATCGCGGCGACAGGCCTGGCGGGGCCGGTGACGCAGGCGACTGCGGCGCCGGTCGCGCCGCCGGCACCGGAGGGCGAAGGACGCCTCGTCACGCTCGTCACCGGGGACCAGGTCATGCTCACCGGCGGGCAGGCGCGGGTGCGGGCCGCGCAGGGCAGGGAGAACGTCGGGTTCATCACCCGCACCGATCCCAACGGCGACATCAACGTCACGCCCTTCGACGCGCTCGGCATGCTGCGCGACGGGCAGCTCGACCCGAGGCTGTTCAACGTCACGGAGCTCCTCGACACCGGCTACGGCGACGCCGACCGCGCGGACATCCCGTTGATCGTCACGCAGCCGCGCACCCTCACCGCGCGGGCGGTGCGGGAACTGCCGAGCATCGGCGGCGCTGCCGTGGTGGCGGCCAAGGACACGGCGTTCTGGAAGACCCGGGACGCCGTCCGGATCTGGCTCGACGGGCCGGTGAAGGCCGTGCTGGACAAGAGCGTTCCGCAGATCGGCGCGCCGGCGGCGTGGCAGGCGGGCCTCACCGGTCAGGGCACCACGACCGCGATCCTGGACACCGGCATCGAGCCCAGCCACCCCGACCTCACCGACGCGGTGATCGACGCCAGGGACTTCACCGGCAGCGCCAGCGGAACCGTCGACAAGCACGGTCACGGCACGCACGTCGCGTCGATCGTCACGGGCAACAACGCTCAGTACCAGGGCGTCGCACCGGACACGAAGCTGCTCGTGGGCAAGGTGCTCAACGACGCGGGCAGCGGCACGGAGTCCGGGATCATCGCCGGCATGGAGTGGGCCGCGACCAGCGGCGCCCGCGTGATCAACATGAGTCTCGGCAGTGACGCCGCGAGCGACGGCAAGGACCCGCTGTCGCTGGCGGTCAACGAGATCACCGCGCGGACCGGCGCGTTGTTCGTCATCGCCTCGGGCAACAGCGGGCGCACGCCGGGCTCACCGGCCGCCGCCGATGCCGCCCTGACCGTCGGCGCGGTCGACCACACCGACGCGCTGGCCGAGTTCTCCAGCCGCGGCCCGCGTCTCGGCGACAACGCGATCAAGCCGGAGATCACCGCGCCGGGTGTGGCGATCGTGGCCGCGCTCGCGAAGGACAGCATGATCAGCCGCCGGTTCCCGCCGGTGGGGGAGGACCACGTCGCGCTCGACGGCACGTCGATGGCCACCCCGCACGTGGCGGGCGCCGCCGCGATCCTCGCCGGGCAGCACCCGGACTGGAAGGCCGCGGACCTCAAGGCGGCGTTGGTCGGCAGCGCGAAGCCGCACCCGGCGCAGACCGTGTTCGAGCAGGGCGGTGGCCGGGTCGACGTCGCCAAGGCGGTGGCGTCGACCGTGCACGCGTCCGTCGGCAGCATCAACCACGGCATCGTGCAGTGGCCGCACACCGACGACGCGCCGATCCCCACGGCGGTGACCTACCGCAACTCCGGCACGGCACCCGTGACGCTCACCCTGGCCGCGGACGTGAAGGACCCCAGCGGAAAGCCCGCTGCTGCCGGGATGTTCACCGTCTCGCCCGCGACCCTGACGATCGCGCCCGGCGCGGCCGCCCAGGCCACCGTCACCACGAACACCAAGGTCACCGGCGCGGACGGCATCTACAGCGGCGTCATCACCGCCGGTGACGTGCGCACGCCCATCACCGTCACGCGCGAGGTGGAGAGCTACGACCTCGCCGTGAACGTCCTCGGCTCGGACGGCAAGCCCACGCCGGACTACGCGTTCCGGCTGGTCGACCTGGCCAAGCCGGAGATGCGGGTGCCGTACGACGAGTCCGGCGCGGTGACGCTCCGCGCGCCCAAGGGGCACTACTACTTCGAGTCCCAGGTGTCCACTTCGGACGGCAAGCTCTCGGTGGCCATCGAGCCCGACGTGAACCTCAGCGCGAAGACCTCGATCACGGTCGACGCGCGTCAGGGCAAGCCGGCCGGGCTCGTGCTCGACCGCGGAAAGGCCAAGGCAGGCGAGAAGTTCGTCGAGTTCGCGCGGTCGACGACCTACGGCGGCAAGGACTTCCTGCTCACCAGGATCAGCCCGCCCGAGTTCGGCGACGTGCTCGTCAGCCCCTCCAAGACCTCGGCACCCGGCCAGTTCCGCTACTCGGCGGGAGGCCGGTTCGCCGAGCAGGACGCCGCCGGTGGCTTCGACGCCAGCCCGTACCTCTACCACGTGCGCGGTGACGTCACCGGCCGGATGCCCGCCGACCCGGTGCTCCGGGTGCGGGACAAGGACCTCGTCAAGGTCCGCACGACGCACGCCGCCACCACGTCCGGCACCACCGGCAACCGGGAGGGCATGATCACCAGGCCGCTGCCGTTCGTCCTCGACGAGCTCTACTCGCCGGAGACGCCGTGGCTCAACGAGTTCACGGAGGTGACGGCGGCAGGGGAGTACCGGTCGCGGCTGTTCTCCAGCGGCCCCAGGACGTTCCCGCGCACGAAGACCGCCACCGACTCGTTCAACCTGGCCGTGTTCGGCCCCGACCTGCCGAGGAACCCGGCCAGGCCGACCAGGTACGCGAGCCGGTCCGGGGACACGATGATCTTCCAGATCCCGCTGTGGGCGGACTCCGGCAACGACCGCGAGGGCTTCTCCGCGCACACCGGCAGCTCCACGTTGTTCCGCGACGGCGTGGAGATCGGCAAGATCGGCAGCACCAGCGGCCTGTTCGAGGCGCGGCCCGGCGCGGCCACCTACCGCCTGCACACCGAGGCGACCAGGGACCGCACGCTGACCAGCAAGATCGTCGCCGACTGGACGTTCAGGTCGGACACGGTCGTGGACGGCCAGCAGGCGCTGCCGTTGATGGCCGTGAAGTTCGCGCCCGCCCTGGATGGCCACAACAGGGCGAGCCGGGCGGCCTCGACGATCGTGCCGGTGGCGGTCAACCACAACACCGGCGCCGCCGCGAAGCCGACCAGCGTCCAGGTGTCGCACGACAAGGGCGTTACCTGGCGGACCGCGCCGCTGCTGGGCGGCAACGGCAGGTGGTTCGCCGTCCTGAGCCACCCGAAGGGCGCCACCTCGGTGTCGCTCAAGGCCTCGGCCAAGGACAGCGCGGGCAACTCCGTGACGCAGACGATCGTGGACGCGTTCCTGCTGAAGTGATGGTGGGGGCGGGCACCCCGTGGCAGGGGTGCCCGCCTCTCATACCGTGCGGTCGCTAGCACCGGTGCGATGACCTTAGGAGCAGAATGATTGCACGGTGTAGAGGGCGTGATGTTGTCTAGCAATCTTCTCGCGAGCGACATTATCCGGCCAAGTAGCGATCGAAAGCACTAGTAGTAGCGATGTTCCAAGCAAACCTGCCGGGAATTAGTCAACAATGATCGCACCTCCGCGTTCTAGTGCAGCAATAACCGCGCTTCGAAGTCCGCTGCTGCGACCTACTTTGACGCCCTGGTTATCGGTTCCTACGACAACGCAGTTCGTAACTGCTCCGCTTTCAATGTCCCGAACCGAGATGTCTCCATATCGAGAGGCGACAAGTATTCCAGGTATGTCGCGACTCATGTGCAAACCGAGAACTCCCGGCAGGTCCGGTTCTGCCCATTTACTTTCCCAGGAATCGACTTGGATCGCGTGTATACCGAGCCCGCCTGCAATAACTGCAACCTGGGAGATCGGGTCGAATTCTATGGCGAAACCTAGAGATGCGGCGCCTAATGCGGTCAGATCTCTCCGGGGGGCCTCGATGAATCCGCATGAAATAGACTTTCCGGTCGTCGAGTATCGGTCTATTCGAAGGCTATCTTCATTGGATCTTCTGATTGACCATAGATTTCCTCCCGAGTACCTTATTGTGCCAAGTCCGGATCGGTCATCGTCGTCTTCGTCGGAGTCGATTCTTCCTGCCGGAACGGCTCGCACGACATTATCCGTGGAGGCGTCCATGACCCAAATTTCGCCAGTGGGATCAACGACTCGAGTGATGCAATCGGTTGGGTCGAAGAAATCTATGATCCAGTCCTTTGGTAAAATATCGAAAGGAGTATCTAGCCTGCGGACCCCGTCGAGATTATGCAACTTCACGACGTCCTCTCCTGTCGATGGACTGTGAAATGTGATGACACCGCGGTAGTCGTCCGCAAAAATCGGAATATACCCGTGTGTGCCGGGTACCTTAAGATCGATTGAGCCGGTATTCACGTCGATTATGAGGGTCTCGCCGCATAGAACTCCCAGCTTTCCGCTGCTTTTCGCCATCCTTTCGAGTATCGCTGATCTACTTTGATCGAGTCTCATGAGGCGCTGCGGTTCGCTGGCTGCGTCCTTGTATTTCCACAGCAACAACTCTCCTGAATGAGTGCTTGCGACGAGGGTGTCGGGGTACGCCACCATTGATTCTGAGTACGTCTTCTGTTGTCCAAAGTAGAAGCTGTGTGTCAGGTTTGCGCCAGTCAGATCTGCGTCTCTTAGAATGACGTTTTCGAAGTCTGTGTCGGAGAGGTCTGCATTGCGAAGATTGGCGCCAGTTAAGTCAGTCTTGCTGGTGCCCATTAGATCGAGTCGGGCTCCGCGAAGGTTTGTATCCTGCAAGTCCGCACAGCGCATGCCTTGTGGGTCATGTCTCGCCAGTAATGAGGCGGAATTTCCGCCGACGAGACCGACGGAATCGGCAGGCTGGTTTCGCGTTTGGCAAATCAAGTCAATTAGACTAGATTTTGCGGACTTCTTGTCTAGCATCGGAAGCATAAGTTGAAGTACGGCTGGAGACAGTTGGGTGTGACCAAAAGTTGTGGACAACACTGACATATTCTCTTGCTTAAATTGATCGACAGTTGGCCGAGATGTTCCAGGGTCTTCGCGATGGAAGTATTCGGACCATCTGACTGAAGATCTATCCCCTTCAACGTCCTGAACCATTGTTAGAAAGTCGCTATTTAGTATACCTAATTCCGCCCCAAATTTGTAGGCAACAAAGAATTCAAGTAGCGAGCGATGGGCTGGAGAGTAGTCGCCAACACTGTTTCTGATGAGCATGGACTGGCCAAGCATGTCATGATGCCAATGGTCCAAATCCCGCTCCTCTTCGACGACAGCTCCAAAACATCGCCGAATGCGGTCTGGGAACTGTCGGTAGTTCATGCTCATTGTGTCGGTTGAGAGCATCTCCCAGGAGACCTCGCATAGAAAGAATACCTTGTCGCTCATGGAGGTAAAGGTTCGCTCAGCCTGGATGTCGCGGTCCATTTTTCGGCGTACCGCGTACATGTAAACGCGGGATAGATCAATCTCTCGTCCCTCTTGGATCTCAGGTAAGGCATCAAGTACCAGCTCCGACATAACGGGACGGCGCATCAGGTCTAGCAGCTGATCGTGCCTCATGATGGCTTCTACGACAGCTTGCTCGGTCAGGTGTCCTAGCAGCTGTCGGATTTGAGCGTCGTCAAACGGCATAAGATCGACTACTTCGAACTGTGGAGGTGTTCCTGTGAGGGCTTGTGTTGAGGCCTTCAGTTGAGCGCTTAGCAAAGCACGACTCTCGCGCGCCTCAGGGAAATGCTCGGTCCGGCAGGTCAGTAATACTTTTGCTCCTGGAACGACGACCTTGGCGAGCTCCCAGAAGTTGTTAATGCGAGCTTGTCGATCTACCCTTGACGCCATCTCGTCGAAGCCGTCAAAAATTAGCATGAGGCGGCCGGATCTGTTCAGGTACTCGAATACCGAGTATCCGGCTAGCTGTACCTGGTGCTTTCGAAAGAAGAACTCTGAGAATAGCGACTCTACGCTGACTGCTTTTGCATAATCCCGAAGCGGTATTAGAAGCGGGAGTCGTGGTCGAGGCAAGCCCTTGCGCTTCGCGCTCTGGTACTGGAGCGCAAGCTGCCAGCTAAAGTGCAGACAAAACCAGCTCTTTCCGGTTCCGAACTCACCAAGAACGGACAGATGCTCCTTTGAGGGATCTGCGAGCCAGCCTTGAACATACCCTTCAAGTCCTCCTGAGGAATCATCGTAGATGCTGCGCGTATTGGCGATCTCGCCGGTGCGCTCATACTCGTCTTTTTTGCAGTGTGGGGAGACGAACTTATTTGATATTCCTCGTGATTCCACTTCCGATATTAGCCAGTCGATATAGGCGTCGAAGTCAGCGTCCTGATCGATCAGCTCGTCGAGTGTGAAGCATGCAACACGGTCAACTGATGCTTCTCGTGCGGAAGCGCTAACTCGCCGTGGGACAACAATCCAAGCTTCGTCTGCGTGATGCTTCTCCATGAGCATTTCTGCGCGTGCTACATCTGCAACAACGGCTTCGCCCACCATGCCTAGAACAACTACGCGATCAAATCGTCTGCGTGCGGGTACCTTAATAATCCAAAGAAATGATCCGTTGGACGGTTCTAAGTATTCCTCAAACTCGTAGCCTATTGCGTTGAACCACGATTTGGTCTCACTGGCCAGCCAGCCGATAGGGTCGTGGTGTCCATTTGCTGGTGCATCGACAACTTCGCGGACTGCTTCGATTGAGCTAAGCGAAGCAAGATGCTGGTTTAGGTTCGCCAGCTGCTCTTGCAACCCGTCAATCTTTCGTTCGGCTCTGGCTTCGGCAGCACCACGACTTCGGTCGACTAGAGTCTGAAATACGGCAGTGAAACCCGCGAACTCGCGGCGGAGATCGTAGTCTATCCTTCCTAGTTGTCCCGTCTCGTCATTCCAGCTGATGATTTCCTCGGCTTCGCGATCGAGGTGTCGAGGGTCGCCGCTCTCGAATGACTCTCGAAATGCTTCTCTGATGTGCTCGAGGCGAAAGAATTTGATGATGGGTTCTGGTCGGCCGTAGCAGTATTCGATGAGTGTGTATACGTAGATTCCTTCGAAATCTCTTGGGGGAATCTTCTGATCCAGTTTGATCTTCTTGAGTAGGGCGACCACTTTTTCTTGGCGCTTCACTCGATCGAGAATCGGCTTAGTCGCTGCCACGGCAAGCGCTTTTGCTGCCACCACTTCGATGCCGGTCATGGCACACCTCCTAAGGAGGGGTTAGCCTGCCTGTTGCTCACCTTTCCAGCTATGGCGCCCGAGATGTCAGCTCCCAGGTTCGCTGGAATGGAGTAGTTGCAAGATCGATCGGTAACGTTTCTTCTGTGGTCGACGATGTTAGATAGTTTGGTAGTTGTGGTGCGCGAATAATTCCATGTGACGTGCCCAGGGCTGGCGACTGTGTGGTAGTTCGTAGCGTTGGTGTCGGTATCGCGTGGATGTCAGGCTCTCAGTGGGTTTGAGCGGTTAGCGGCACTCGTAGATGGTGACGTGCCGCATTGGGTGGGGGAGCATTTGCGGCCTACGCTGTATTGACCAGTGGTCAATACAGCGTAGGTACTAGAATGTGCATAACGCCGCTTCGGTCGGCGGGAACAGCTGCAGTGGAACAGCGGCGGATCGTTGTTGTGAGTCTCCACAGTGGCTATCTCCAACGCCCGGCCGACGATGTGGTGGTCGCCCGCGTCATGCTTGGTGTCGATCGCAGTCCATCCATGGCAGGCTGTTGGTTAGCGGCCGGGTTGCCGTCGCGGTCTGAGCTGCGCCGGTTGACGCCCTTCGCCGCGAGCAGCTAGTGATATTGGTCCAGCTTGGGTTGTCGAGAACTTCGCGCGGTGCGCTTTGCCTGGGGTCGTCCGCGTGTGGTCGTGGGCGTGCGCGCTCACCTCATCTTTGCCGCCCGGAGGGCGACTTCGGTGCTGGCGGCACTGGCCGCCCGGCGCACCGACGGGTTCGTGTGCGTGCGATGACCGACGAGACCTGCTATCGGGTGGCTTGTCCCCGATGTGCTGTGGCGCGGTCGCGGCGGGCGGCGAGGTGTTCGCCGTCATGTCGACGCGCATGGGCGGCACTGGCATCTCCGCGACCGACCGTGCTCACACGATCCGCCTTCTCGCGGACCCGGCGTTGAGCGCGGGCGACTTGGCCTGGCCGGACACGTAGTGTCGATCCGCAGGTCGCAGACACGGGCCGGGTTGGCCGAAGCGGTACCTGAACTGGTGCGACTGGCCGCCAGGGTGCGGCGGCTGTGCTCAGAGGCATCGTCTCGGAGGCTCCGGCGGGATGGCCACGTTTGCCGCCATTCGGCGTCCTCTGTAGACGTGCTGGCGAGCCGCCCGCCGTGTGCGACTACAGCGGGCACCTCGTCTAACGGCGGGCGCGCGTCTTGTCGGCGATCCCGGTCTCCAGGCGCCGCAGCAGCGCGATCATGGCGTCGATCTCGTCCTCGTCGGACACGATCCCGTCGAGCAGGTCGCTCCAGATGTCGTTGAGCCGCCTCAGGTTCTCGTGGGCGCGGGCGGTGGGGTAGAGGCGGACCCGGCGCGCGTCCTCGGGGTCGGTCTCCCGGCGGATGCGGCCCTTCTCCTCGAGGCCGCGCAGCGACCTGCTGAAGTTGCTGGAGGTCTGCTGGGTGGCGTCGGCGGCCGCGCGGGCGGACGTGCCGGGGTTGCGGTCGACGTACCGCATCACCGCGATGTCCGACGCCGACCACGCCTCCTTGGTCACGCCCTCCTTGGTGGCCTGGATCTGCCGTCCGACCGCCGCGATGAGGTCGGCGAGCTCGAACAACCGCGACTTCTGAGCCTCGTCCACGCGCCCATGGTACTTTTGCTCTCAGATGATAGCTATCACCTGAGAGGGGAATGCGGTGGACGCGCCGTCCCGCAGCACCATCCCGACACCGTTGCTGCTCGTGCTCGCCCTGCTCGCGAGCGTGGCGCCGTTCGGCATCGACCTGTACCTGCCCGCGTTCCCGCGCATGGCCCTCGACCTGCAGACGAGCGACACGTCCATCCAGCTCACGCTCACGATGTTCCTGCTCGGCATGGCCGCGGGGCAGCTCGTGTTCGGGCCGATCTCGGACCGCTTCGGCAGGCGCGGCCCGTTGCTGATCGGCTCCACGGTCTTCGTGGGCGCGAGCGTGCTCGTCGCACTGGCGCCCACGATCGAGGTCCTGCTGGCCGGACGGCTCGTGCAGGGCCTGACCGCGGCCGCCGGCCTGGTGATCGGCCGCGCGGTCATCGCCGACCTCGCCACCGGCCGGACCGCGGCCCGCGCGTTCAGCCTGATGATGATCGTCGGTGGGGTGGCGCCGGTCGTGGCACCGGTGCTGGGCAGCCTGCTGGTGGACGGCATCGGCTGGCACGGCGTGCTGCTGGTGCTCGCCGGACTGGCCGTCGCGATGCTCGCCGGGTCCGCCGCGGTCGTGCCGGAGACGCTGCCCCGGGAACGCCGCGGTGGTGGGAAGGAAGGCCGGTTCCGGGCGTTGGGACACCGCTCCTACCTCACGGCCATGGCGACGTTCGTCTTCTCCTTCGCCGTGCTGATGGCCTACATCTCGGCCTCGCCGTTCCTGTACCAGGTCGTCATCGGGATGAGCCCGCTCAGCTACGGCCTGCTGTTCGCGGTGAACGCCCTCGGCCTGGTGTCGAGCAGTGCGATCGGCTCGCGGATGCTGCGCCGCAGCCACCCGCGCCGGGTGCTCGCGATCGGTCAGCGGTGGCTGCTCGCGGCCGCCGCCGTGCTGCTGCTGGTCGCGTTGCTGCCGGTCAGCCCGGTCTGGCTGGTGGTGCCGATCTTCTTCGTCGTGGCGTCGCTCGGCTTCGTCATGGGCCCGGCCACCGCGCTGGCCCTCGACGCCGTGCCGGGCGCGGCCGGGACGGGATCGGCCGTGCTGGGGGCCGCGCAGTTCGGGTTCGGCGCGGCCATCTCGCCGCTGGTGAGCGTCGGCACGGGGCACTCGGCGCTGCCGATGGCGATCGTCGTCGCCGTGCTCGCGGTGCTCGCCAACGGTGCCTTCGCGCTGCTGACCACGCGGGAGCCCGACGAGGCCAAGGTGCCGGCGCTCAGCAGGTGACGACGCCCGTGCGCCACGCCCAGGCCGCCACCTCGACGCGGTTGCGGACGGACAGCTTGCGCTGGGCGTTCGCGAGGTGCGTCTTGACCGTGGCGACGGAGACGTAGAGTTTGGCGGCGATCTCGTCGTTCGTGTTGCCGTTCGCGACGAGCCGCACGACGTCCAGCTCGCGGTCGGTCAGCGGTTCGGGCAACGGCTTGTGCCGCACGGACTCGGCCTGCCGGTTCGGCGCGAGCTTGGACAGCAGCCGCACCGTGATGGCGGGCGAGATCAGGCTGGTGCCGGTGGACGCGGCGCGCACCGCCTCGACCAGCAACGCCGGGGACATGTCCTTGAGCAGGAACCCGCACGCACCGTTCTGCAACGCCCGGTAGACGTACTCGTCGAGGTCGAACGTGGTCGCGATGAGCACGTTGAGCGGCGCGTCCACGCCCGGACCGGCGAGCAGCCGGGTGGCCTCCAGGCCGTCGAGCGCGGGCATCCGGATGTCGAGCAGGCACACGTCGGGGCGCAGTCTGCGGGCCTGGGCGACCGCGCTCTCGCCGTCCCCGACGCTCGCCACGACCTCCATGTCGGGCTGCGTGCCGAGGATCATCCCGAACGCCGAGCGGATCATCTCCTGGTCGTCGGCGATGAGCACCCGGATCGTCATGCGCCCGAGGATGGCAGAAGCGCCGTGACCGTCCACCCGCGACCCGCCGGTCCCGCGGTGAGGCTGCCTCCGGCCGACTCCACCCGTTCGGCGAGACCGACCAGGCCGAACCCGCCCTTGGGCAGGCCGTTGTCGCTCGCCTGACCGTCGTTGGTGACGCTGATCTCGACCTCCGCGCCCCTGCTCCGGGCGCTGACCATCACCTGGGTGACGCGGGTGGCGTGCCGGAGCACGTTGGTGAGCGCCTCCTGCACGACGTGCCGGGCGGCGTCCAGAGTGGACGTGGGCAGGTCGAGGTCGGCGATCGCCGGGTCGATGTTCGTGCTGACGGGCGGGCCGGTGAAGCTGGTGGCGAGGTCGTTCACCATCAGCGTGAGCGCCTGGTGCGGGTGCATCGGGGCGTTGTCGTCGCGCAGCAGGTCGACCATGGTCCGCATCGAGGTCAACGCCTGCGTGCCCGCCCGTTCGATGCCGTCGAGCATCTTGTCCAGCGCCGCGGCGTCCGGCACCTGACCACTGCCGGTCGCAAACCGGACCGCCTGGGCCTGCACGACGATCGCGGTCACGTGGTGCGCCACGAAGTCGTGCAGGTCGCGGGCGTACTCCAGCCGTTGCGACTGGCGGGCGAGCTGGAACGAGTCGGTGCGCGTGCGGTCGTGCAACCGCATGACCAGGCCGAGCAGTTGCACGAACGCCAGCACCACGGCGATGAAGAAACCCATGGCGGGCGTGAGGTCGGGGTCGAGGTCGGTCAGCCGCAACGGCAGGACGACCGCGGCGAGCCCCAGCAGCACGCACAGCCCCGCCGCGCGCCACGCCGGGAACGTCACCAGCGCCCGCACGGACAGACAGGCCAGCCCGATCAGCTCGAACAACCCGAACGTGTTGTCGAGCTTGCCGGGCAGCACGGTCAGGCACACGACGGTGAAGCCGATCGACAACGCCCCGATGCCCGCCACGTGCACCGCTTTGATCTCGCGCGCGAACAGCACCGCCGACGGCAGGACCCCGCACAGCACCAGGCCGACCGCGCCGTAGACGGTCGGGGAGCTGAAGGCCTCGACGGCCAGGAGCGCGCCGCCGGCCGCGATGATCAGCCAGAAGACGACGCGCTGCCACCACGTGAGCCGCGTGAGGATGCCTGTCATGGTGGCGACGGTAGGTGAGAGCCGTCTCCGGAGGCCTCAACCTTTTGGTGGAGTGGCCCCGAAGTCACTCAACAGTGCGGTGGATCCGCGTGCTCGTCCGCGTCAGCAGGCTTGGGCCGTCCCCCGAAGTCGACGAGAACGGTGTCCGATGGATCAGCGAACGGTGGCGGTGGCCGACCAGCTCGGCAAGGTGTACGGGTCCGGGCAGGCCGCGGTGACGGCGCTGGCCGGGGTGTCCGCGCAGTTCCGGCGCGGCGAGTTCACCGCCGTGATGGGGCCGTCCGGTTCCGGCAAGTCCACCCTGATGCACTGCCTGGCGGGGCTGGACACGCCCACGTCGGGCAAGGCGTGGGTCGGGGGCGCCGACCTCGGTGCGTTGAAGGAGGCCGAGCTCACCCGGCTGCGGCGCGACAAGATCGGGTTCGTCTTCCAGTCGTTCAACCTGCTGCCGACGTTGACGGCGTGGGAGAACATCGTGCTGCCGTTGACGCTCGCCGGCACGAAGCCCGACCCGGACTGGACGCGGCGGGTGATCGACGCGGTGGCGTTGGGGGACCGGTTGCAGCACCGGCCGTCCGAACTGTCCGGCGGCCAGCAGCAACGCGTGGCGTGCGCGCGGGCGCTGGTGTCGCGGCCGGAGATCGTGGTCGCCGACGAACCGACCGGCAACCTCGACTCCCGCACCGGCGCGCAGATCCTGGCGTTGCTGCGCCGCTGCGCGAAGGAGTGGGGCCAGACGGTGCTGATGGTCACGCACGACCCGATCGCCGCCGGGTACGCGGACCGCGTGCTGTTCCTCGCCGACGGCCGGATCGTCGACGAGATGCTGAACCCGACGCCCGACCTGGTGCTGGACCGCATGCGCCACCTCGACGGTCAGGCGGTGCGCGGATGATCCGCGTGGCGTGGCGGTCGATGACCGACAACAGGCTGCGGTTCCTGCTGCCCGCGATCGCGATCGTGTTCGGCGTGGCGTTCGTGACGGGCTCGCTCGTCTACGGCGACACCGTGCGCGCGGCCGTCGAGGGTGCCCCCAGGGACTTCTCCGTTCAGGCCGAGCGGAACGACAACGAGCCCATGCCGGCGTCCACTGTGGACCAGTTGCGCGGGGTGGCCGGGGTGGGCGGGCTGCGTGCCGTCGCCGAGGGTCCGACGTTCCTGGTGGGCAAGGACGGCGCGCTCGTCGGCACGCCGGGAGCGACGGGCGGGGTGAACTTCGATCCCCAGCGCCACAAGCTGATCAACGGGTCGGCTCCGTCCGGTTCTGATGACATCGCGCTGGACAAGTGGGCCGCCCAACGCGCCGGGTACCAGGTCGGCGACAAGGTGCGGGTCGTCGCGGCGGGCACGGCGCGGGACGTCCGGTTGAGCGGCGTGTTCGACTTCCAGAGCACCGCGATCGTCCAGGGCGGCGCGCTCGTGGCGTTCGCGGAACCGACCGCGCGCTCGTTGTTCGCCGGCGGCGGGTACACCTCGGCGTTGCTCACGGTCGCGCCCGGCACGGGTCAGGGAGCGCTGGCCCAGGCGGTGGAGCAGGCGTTGCCCGACCTCCGCACGTACACGGCCGACGAGCTGACCGCGCAGGAAGCGCGCAACAACAACAAGCTGACCATGATCCTGCTGATCTTCGCGGGCGTGGCGCTGTTCTCGTCGATCTTCCTGGTGGCCAACACCTTCACGATGCTCGCCGCCGCCCGGTCCCGCGAACACGCGTTGCTGCGCGCGGTCGGTGCCGGACGCCGGTACGTGCTGCGGCTCGTCCTCACCGAGGCGACGCTGCTGGGTGTCGTCTCGACCGTCGCCGGCTACCTGCTGGGTGTCGGGGGAGCGGCGCTGCTGAAGTCGCAGTTCGCCGTCTTCGACGGGGCTCCTGTGCCGTTGCAGCCGTTCACCCCGACGACGCTGCTCGCGGCGTTCGGCGTCGGTCTCGGCGTGACCCTGCTGGCGGCCTGGCTCCCGGCCCGCCGCGCCGCCGCGGTCCCGCCGATCGCGGCCCTGCGCACCGGTCTGCCGCCGACGCCGAAGTCGTTGCGGCTGCGGAACATCACGGGCTTCGTGGTCACCGCGCTCGGCACGGCGATGGTCGTGCTCGGCCGCGGCGAGGAGACCATGATCTACCTCGGCGCGCCGACGATGCTGATCGGCCTGATCATCCTCACCCCGTTGCTCGCCTCGGGCCTGACCGCCCTGCTGCGCGGCCCGCTGACCCGCGTCGCCGGGCTGAGCGGCACCCTCGCCGTGGAGAACACCCGCCGCAACCCGCGCCGCACCGGCGCGACGGCGAGCGCGCTGATGATCGGTCTCTCGGTCTGCGCCGCCGTCACCGTGCCGATCGCGTCGATCTCGGCCAAGGCGGAGGAGACCGCGAAGTCGTGGAACAACGCCGACGTGCGGCTGGCGGCGTTGCCGTTCGCGGACATCGCCCCGACCGTCGCCGACGAGATCGCCAAGGTCCCCGGCATCACGCACGTCACCGCGTTGCGGAACGCGTTGCTGCCGCTGGACAAGGGCTCTCTGCAGGTGACCGCCGTGAACGCCGGCGCGATCAGCACGCTCGTGCCGTTGCAGCTCCGCGAGGGCTCACTGGACCAGCTCGCTTCCGGCATCGCCGTGGAGAGCAGCGTCGCAACCGAACGCGGCTGGACGCTGGGCACGAAGCTGGGCAAGGAGAAGCCCCTCCCGGTGGTCGCGATCTTCACCGCGCCGGAGGAGTTCGGCGCCGAGGCCCTGGTGGACACGGCGAACGTCCCGGCCGACGAACTGTGGAACCGCGAGGTGCTGGTCAAGGTCAGCGGCTCACCTGACCAGGTGCGGGACGCCATCCGCACCGCACTGAACAACCCGGTCCTGGTCGTGCAGACGCGCGACGAGTACATCAAGGCCCAGGCCTCCGAGTACGACCTCTACCTCAACCTGCTCTACGCGATGCTGAGCGTCTCGGTCCTGATCGGCGCGATGTCCGTGGTCAACACCATGACCATGTCCACGATGGAACGCATCCGCGAGATCGGCCTGCTCCGGGCCATCGGCCTGGCCCGCTCGCAGGTGGGCTCCGTGCTGCGGATCGAGTCGGTGATCATCGCCGTGATCGGCGCACTGGCGGGCGTCGTGTCCGGCTGCGTGATCGGCGCGATGACGGTGAGCGGCCAGGCGAACACGAGTCCTGTGCTCCCGTGGGACCGCCTGGCGGTGTTCATGCTGATCACAGTGGCGATCGGTGTGGCCGCGGCCTTCGTCCCGGCGCGCCGGGCGGCCCGCATCCCGATCCTGACCGCGATCAAGACCGACACCGAGTGAAGCGGGGGTGACGGGGGAGGCCGGGGTGTCGCGGGCGTGGGCCGCGACACCCCGGTCGTGTCCCGGAAGGCCTTGAATCTTACCGATCGTTCGGTAATCATGAGGCCACCCGAGACCGAAGTGGACGGTGCCGATGAACGACCGCTCTCACCTGACGACCCGTGCCGCCCGAGCAGGCGCCCACGTAGCCCCCGGAACCGCGCTCCCGCTGGTCCCGGCCCTGCACCAGACCACGGTCTACGGCTACCCGGACCTGGCGTCCCTGCACAGGGTCAACAACGGCGAGGAACGCGGCCAGGCCTACTACCGCTTCGGCCACTACAACGGCCAGGTGCTCGAACAGGCCGTGGCGGACCTGGAAGGCGCCCCCGACGCCGTGACCACCGCCTCGGGCATGGCCGCCATCACCGGAACCGTCCTGGCCCTGGCCGAAACGGGCGACCACGTCGTCGCAGACCGCAACGTCTACGGCGGCACCCGCAGCCTCCTGGAGACCGACCTCCCGAGACTGGGCATCCACACCACCCTCGTGGACGGCGCCGACCTCACCGAAGTCGGCCGAGCCCTGACGCCGCGCACCAAACTCGTCCTGGTGGAGGCCCTCACCAACCCGACGGTGCGAGTGCCGGACCTCCCGGCCCTCTCCGCCCTGGCGGGCCACGTGGGCGCCAAACTGGTCGTGGACGGCACCTTCGTCACCCCGGCCCTGCTCCGCCCGCTGGACCACGGCGCGGACCTGGTCTGGCACAGCGTCCCCAAGTACCTGGGCGGCCACTCGGCGGCGATGGGCGGCGTGGTGGCGGGCCCGCGAGACCTGACCGCCAGGATCCGCCAGTCGATCATCCACCTGGGCGCCACGGTGGGCCCGTTCGACGCCTGGATGGCCCTGCTGGGCCTGAAAACCCTGGGCCTCCGCATGCAGGCCCACTCCCAGGGCGCCACCGCGGTGGCCGAGTTCCTGGCCGCACACCCGGCAGTCACCCACGTGAACCACCCGTCACGCCCCGACCACCCCCAGGCCGCCACCGCCGCCAAGCTCTACCCCGACGGCACCGGCGGCATGCTCTCGTTCGCACTGGCAGGCGGCCGCCCGGCCGTCGACCAGCTGATCAGCCGCCTGAACCAGACGATCCCGCTCTCGCCGAGCCTCGCCGACGTCTCCACGACGATGATCCACCCGGCCACCACCACCCACAAAGACCTGCCGCGCGAGGAGCTGGACGCGCTGGGCATCACCGACGGCCTGATCCGTCTCTCGGTGGGCATCGAGGACCCGGCGGACCTGATCGCGGAACTGGGCGCCGCGCTGGCGCCCTGACACACAACCGCAGTCGCCACGCACGCAACCGCAGCCGTCAAAGCAAGGCGACCACGCACGCAGGCCTGGCGCGCGCTCTCAACCGGCAGCCGTCAACGCACCCCAACCACCTACGGGACCTGGCACGCGAAGCCGAAGGCGAGCCCGAACGGGCTGATGCCCGCCACAGAGCCGGTTCCACAGCTCAAGGCGATTGGGGCTTGACTTTGGGTGCGAGGTGCTAGCTTCGAGAGCTCGGCCGGGCGCTTTTCAGCCCGGCCTTTTCCGGCCGACCAGCACCTCGCAA
>NZ_JBHXLO010000060.1:0-21289 GCF_042721395.1 Lentzea sp. NPDC058450 | reverse complement strand
CAGCCCGGCCTTTTCCGGCCGATCAGCGCCTCGCAAGGGCCCCGAAGTCAAGCCCCAATCTCTATCGACGCGCCAGCGGCGATGACGCAACCAACGCTCGTCCGCAGTTGTCTCTGCACCCAAACCCGACCACCACTCGCAACCAGACCTAGCCCAACCACCCCACCACCCGCTACCGTCGCAATGCGAATCTCGTTCACGTTCCCAAAGGCGGCGGCGATGCGGCGAGCGATCCTGGCAGTCCTCTTCCTCCTCTCCTTCCTCTCCCTGACCACCCCGGTCCAAGCCGAGACCTACGACGGCACCGAACTGCGGGTCTCCAACGGAGTCTTCCGAGACGAGCACAACCGCGAGGTCGTCCTGAGAGGCTTCAACGTCTCCGGCACCGCGAAACTGGCCGAAAACCGAGGCCTCCCGTTCGCAACCACCCAAGACGCCCGCAAGTCGGCCCAAGCCATGAAACAACTGACCGGCGCCAACACGGTCCGTTTCCTCCTCACCTGGGCCTGGATCGAACCCCAGCGAAACCAGATCGACCACACCTACCTCGAAAACGTCACCGCCCAGCTGCGCCAGTTCACCGACGAGGGCATCCGCGTCTACCTGGACTTCCACCAGGACCTCTACTCGCGCCACCTCTTCAACAAGGACAGCTGGTACACCGGCGACGGCGCCCCGGCCTGGGCCGCGAGCGGGTATCCCAAGGAGTCGTGCGGGATCTGCGTGCACTGGGGCCAGAACATGAAGAACAACAACGCCGTCACCGCCGCCACCTACGACTTCTGGCACAACCGGAACGGCGTGCAGGACTCGTTCGTCAACGCGGCCGGCGAGGCGCTCAAGCATGTCAAGAACGCCTTGTCCGCCAACGAGTTCAAGCTCGTCGTGGGGGTCGACCCGCTCAACGAGCCGTACGCCGGCAAGTACGACGCCGGCCAGACCTCGGTGATGTGGGAGCGCGATCTCCTGATGCCGTTCTACCAGCGCTTCCGCAGCAAGATGGACGAGGCGGGCTGGAACAGCAAGGCCGCGTTCGTGGAGCCGTTGGTGTTCTGGAACCAGAACGTGGAGTTCTTCGCGGAGCCCGGCGGTCTCACCCTGGTAGAAACCTTGGGCGAGCGGTTCGTGTTCAACTCGCACTTCTACGACGGCAAGGCGCAGTCCGGCATCCTCATGCCGGGCAAGGCGGCGGACGGCCAGTACACCCAGGCGTTCAACACCATTCGCGACCGTGCCAAGGCACTCAACACCGCCGCGATCGTGTCCGAGTTCGGGCATCCCGTCTCGGGCTTCACGTCCGACAAGACGCCGTCCGTGCTCAAGGCGATCTACCAGGGCCTCGACTCGACCGCACCAGGTGCGCGCTGGTGGTCGGCGCCGAAGGGCACCGTCGTCTCGGGCAGCCAGTGGCACTGGGACACCAACTACGGTCGCCACCGCGAGCTCATGAACGACAACCCGAACAAGGTCAAGACCGACGGCGACGCCATGAACGACGAGCACTTCTCCGCCGTCAAGCTCGACGCGAACAACAATCCCGTGCTCACCGTCGACCGGGCCGTCGTCGACCGGGTCTACCCGCGGGCGGTGGCGGGCACCACGCTCGCCTTCACCTACGAGGACCGCGCCTACCAGAGCTGGCAGCAGATTCCGCTGCCGAACGTCCGCGCGCTCGTCGGCAACGCCCCGTTCGCCGTGCTCGTCTGGGACGCGAACGACAGCGCCGCGCCCACCGAGCTCCACCTGCCTGCGGCGCTGCGCTCGCCGCTGGTGATCAGTTCGGCGCAGTCGGCCGTCCAAGGTGACAAGCTGCTCCTCAACGCCACCTCCGGCCGGCAGTTCGCGCTGGTCACGGCCCCGGGCAACGGCAACGTCGCCGCGGCGGAGGCCGAGATTCGACAGTGGTACGTAAGCTGGTGAAGTGCGAACCAGGCCCACTCTGAGCTGGACCAACCAGGGTCCGTCGCTGCCGCGCACCACCGCCCTCACCGACGTCGTGCCGATCGTCGCGCGGGGCGGGGTGCTGGTGCTCAGCGGTGCGGGCCTGTCGACCGAGTCCGGCATCCCCGACTACCGCGGCGAGGGCGGGTCCCTGCGCAAGCACACCCCGATGACGTACGAGGAGTTCACCACCAGCGAGGCCGGCCGGCAGCGGTACTGGGCGCGTTCCCACGTCGGCTGGCGCACCATCGCCCGCGCGCACCCGAACGCGGGCCACCGCGCCGTGACCACGCTGCACCCACTGCTGGCCGGCGTCATCACGCAGAACGTCGACGGGCTGCACCAGGCAGCGGGGTCGCCGGACGTGGTCGAGCTCCACGGCGGCCTCGACCGGGTGATCTGCCTGGACTGCGGGATGCTGACCCCGCGCCTCGACCTCGACCGCCGCCTGCGCGAAGCCAACCCCGACTTCCGCGCCACGACGGACGAGATCAACCCGGACGGCGACGTCTTCCTGCCCGAGCACCAGGTGCGCGGCTTCGAAGTCGTGCCGTGCGAGGAGTGCGGCGGCGTGCTCAAGCCGGACGTCGTGTTCTTCGGCGAGAACGTGCCACGCCCACGCGTCGAACAGTGCTACGGACTCGTGGACAACGCACGGTCGTTGCTCGTCCTGGGTTCCTCGCTCACGGTCATGTCCGGCCTCAGGTTCGTGCGCCGCGCCGCCACGGCCGGCATCCCGGTCGTGATCATCAACCGGGGCGAGACGCGGGGCGACCCGCACGCGTCGATCCGAGTCGATCTGCCCTTGGGGAAATCGCTGACGGAACTGGCCGAAGTCGTTCTACAGTCCGGGAATGGTGACCTTCCCGGTCGATGACGTCACGCCCGTGACCGACGCGCTGCCCACCCGCCCGATCGCCGACCTGTTCCCTGGGGCGCGGGAGACAGGTGGCACCGCGCGCGTCATCGAGCCGAACGGCGTGCACCCGCTGATGCACGCCGTGAGCAAGGCGTTCGCCGAACACCGGCCGCTGGTGCTGTCCCCGGACGCGGTGTGGCTGACCATCACACGCGGCATCGCCGAGCACGTGAAGCTCCACGCCGAGGAACTGCGCCCGATCCTGGTGGAGCACGAGGGCAAGAGCGTCCTGAAGGTCGACTACGGCCCCAGCGACACCTGGGACACCGTCATCGCGCGGCTCGCGAAGGAGATCGGCGACACGACCTTCGAGTGCGACTTCAGCACGAGCACCGACGTCGAACGGCTGGCGGGCCGCGTCGCGATGATGGACACCTACTCGCCCTACTACGGCTACTGGATGATCGGGGTCTGCGGCATCCCGTCGATCACGCTGACCGGCACTCCGGACGACTGGCGCAAGATCCGCGCGCGGATCGACGACCTGCCCCGCTACGGGCTGGAGCACTGGTGCCGCTCGCTCGTCCCGATCACCGACCAGTTCGTGCGCGCCGCCGAGGGCAACGCCGACACCAACTTCTGGAAGCGCATCTACAACCCGTTCGACGCGTACGGCGGCGAGCGCGTCACGGGCTGGATCACCCGCTTCTACCCCTACCTGGGCGAGCGGTCCCACCCGAACCCCATGCTCGACCTGCCGGTGGGGGAGCCGCGCGAGAGCGTCGAGCCGAACATCACCACCGACTCCGTGCTCGCAACGCTGTGCCGCGCGGTGATCAACGTCAACAACGGCCACGACCTCACCGCGGTCGCCGTGGACGCGGGCCTGGTCGGCGTCACCCAGCACGACGACGGCGCCCTGGAACCCGTGGCGGGCTGGGCGGTGGTGTCCGCGCCGCCACGACTCGAGACGGTGCTGGACCGCATCGCCGCCGACCACGAGTGGACGGCTCCCCAGCTGACCGAGACGGTCAGGGGTGCGACGTACGAGGTCGAGATCGACATCCACCTCGACGGCGGCGGCGAGGTGCTCGCCCTCTACCGGCGCTTCGGCACCGCCTCGATCAGGAACGGCGCGTGGCGGTTGCGTGAGCCCAGGGCACGCCGCTCGGTGCGGGTCGGCGGCCACTACATCCAGGTCGTGTTCGACCTCGCGGACGGCCGGATGGTGGGTGAGATCGCCGAGTACCGCACCGGTCAGAGCCACTGGGTGGTCCTGCGCCCCGACGATCACGCCGAGGACGTCGCGGTGCTCGGCACGTCGCTGGCGATGATCCTGTCGTCGGCGCTCGACCACGACGAGACCGACCACCTCAAGACGATCAAGCTCAGCGAACTCGGACTCACCGACTAGTTCTGAGAGCGGAACCTGTCCAGCTCGCGGCGTTCCCGCTTCGTCGGCCGCCCGGCACCGCGGTCGCGCCGGGCGATCGGCACCTCCACCGGCGGCTTCGGCGTGCGGTCGATGAAGCACATCGCCGCGACCTCCGCGCCCACCCGCTTCGAGATCACCCGCACCACCTCGACCACGCGGGTCCGGTCGCCGACGCGGGCGCGGACCTGGTCACCGGGCACGACGGTGGCGGACGGCTTCGCGGGCTTGTCGTTGATGCGCACGTGGCCGCCCCGGCACGCCTGGGCGGCGTCCGGGCGGGTCTTCGTCAGCCTGACCGCCCACAGCCAGCTGTCGATGCGCGTGGACTCCACCCCGCCATCATGGCACTCTCGGAGATCATGAGGCTTCTGGCGGTCGCACTGACCCTCGCCGCGTCACTCACCCCCGTCGGCCCGCTCGGCGAGCTCACCGGCCTCGCCGTGCAGCGGATTCAGGTCGGTGACCTGGTGGCGGCGGCCAAGTTCGGGACGACGCAACCGATCGACGACCCCGTGCGCGAACAGCAGGTGCTCGACACCGTCCGCACCAAGGCACAGGAGCTCGGACTCGACCCCGAGAACGCGGCGCGCTTCTTCCGCGCCCAGATCGAGGCGAACAAGATCGTGCAACGCGGCCTCTACACGCGCTGGACCGCGCACCCCGAGGAAGTCCCGCAGCACCGGCCCGATCTCGCCACCGAGGTCCGGCCTGTCCTCGACCGGCTCACCACCGGCATCCTGGCCGAGCTCAAGGACACCGAACAGCTGCGCCGCCCGACGCTGAGGTGCGGGATCCAGGCGACCGTCGCGGAACGCTCCGCCGTGGTGCTGCACCGCCTCGACCGGGTGCACGAGGACGCGCTGGCCGAGGCGATGCGCACCGTCTGCACCTAAAGTTCCACTGTGGACTTGAGGCCGAGCATCCGTGCCAGGCCGGACAGTTCGAGCACCTTCGTCACCTGGTCGGACGCGCCGGAGAGGCGGAGTCCTCCCGCCGCGGCCGACGCACGGGCGTGGCCGCGCACCAACGAGCTCACGCCGCTGGAGTCGCAGAACGTGACGGCTGTCAGGTCCAGCACGACGTAGCGGTGTCCCTGGTCGAGCAGCCGGTCGAGCCGGGCGAGCAGTCGTTCCGCGCCGGGACCGGCGAGTTCGCCGGAGACCGTGATCAGGGTGGAGGCAGGCGACGACTCGGTCACCGTGACTTCGAGCATTTCGCAGCTGTACCCACTGGTGGCCGCCGCGAAACTGGATGGCGTGCGCATTCTGCTGACGGCGTTGCCCCTCCACTCCCACCTGATGCCGGCGATGGTGCCGCTGGCCAGGGCGTTCCGGGAGCGGGGGCACGAGGCCGTGCTCGCGACCGGTCCGGCGATGGCGCACCTGCCGCACACCGTCGCGCTGCCGGACGTCCCCGTGCCGTCCGGGCTCGGGCCGCTGTGGTCGCACGACCTCGTCGTGGCCTTCGCCGCGAACCTTCTGGACTTCGCCCGCACCTGGCGTCCCGACGTGATCGTGCGCGAGACCAGCGAGCACGGCGGGCAGATCGCGGCCGAGGTGCTCGGGATCCCGCACGCGCTGGTCGACATCGCGCCGTTGGCGCCGCTGGAGATCCCGCTGCTCGACGAGCTGGTGGACAAGGTGCGCGCCCGGTTCGGCGTGGCGGGCACCGACCCGGTGCTCACCGCCGCCCTGACCCCGGCCGCCTGGCACCCCGCCCAGCACCACTTCCGGGTACCCCTCGACCAGGGGCGCGCGGACGTCGCGCCGGAGATCGTCGCGTCCTTCGGCACCCGCGCTCTGAGACACACGGCGTCGCTGCACGTCGTCGTCGAGGCACTCGGCGGAATCGACGCCCATTCCGCTGTCGCAACAGGCCATGCCGAGTGGAAAGGTCCACGTCCGGCGAATGTCCGGCTGGAGCCGGAGATCGCGCAGCAGCGATTGTTGAACACCGCGAAGCTGTTCGTCACGCACGCCGGTCACAACGGAGTGCGGGAGGCGTTGACGGCCGGCGTGCCGATGGTCGCGCTCCCGTTGTTCGGCGACCGGCCCCGCAACGCGGCCCGAATCCACGATCTCGGCGCCGGAATCGATCTCGGCGTGAAAGGCCTGACCGCGGCCGTTCTCGCGGAACGGATCAATCACGTGCTGAACGCGAAGACATATCATGAAGTCGCTGAGAACCTGGCCGCGAAGATCGCCGTGCTGGAGGATTTCCGGAATATTCCGGACCACCTCGTATCCGCTGTGTGACAACTTTTTGGTTGTGACCAAAAGCTTCGACGGGATTTTCGTCCGTCTGGAGACTGGCGGTGGGGCAGGTGCTTGTTGGGGAGAACAGGTTGCCTGACACAGGGGATCAACAGGGGGATTTATGAAGAGGCACGTGCGCGACAGTTTCTTCGTCGTGGGCGAAGGTGTGCTGGAATTCGACGGCAAAGGTGAGGCCACCACGCGTCAGCCCTCCACCGCGGAGGAGTTGCGCAGGTTCCGGTTCTCACGGCTGGGGCCCAAGGGGCCGCGGACGGACGAACAGACGCGGGTGGCCCTCGCGACCGCGATCACCGCGGACGTCCCGCAGCCCGACTCGGTGGATCCGGCCGTCCCGGCGGGGTTCACCTACCTCGGCCAGTTCGTCGACCACGACCTGACGATGGACCGCACCGAGTCGCAGCTCGGGCAGGACGTCAACCTCGACGAGCTCATGCAGGGCCGCTCGCCCGCGCTGGACCTCGACTCGGTCTACGGCCGCGGCCCGCGCGACAAGGACGACCAGGTCTTCTACGCCGAGGACGGCGTGAAGCTCAAGGTCGGCACGACGACGCCGGTGCCGTTCCCGGACGAGGGCACGAACGTCCCGTTCGAGGGCTTCGACCTGCCGCGCCGCGGTGGCACGGCGGGCACGGCCGCGGACCGGCGGCTGCCGCTGATCCCGGACGCCCGCAACGACGAGAACCTCGTGGTGGCGCAGACGCACCTCGCGTTCATCCGCTTCCACAACCGCGTGGTCGACGAGCTCGCGCTCACGGGCCTGTCCGGCGAGCGGCTCTTCCGCGCCGCCAAGGAGCTCGTGGTGCGGCACTACCAGTGGATGCTGCGGACCGACCACCTGCCGCGGATCATCGACCCGGCGATCGTGGACGACGTGTTCACGAACGGCCGGAAGTTCTTCGAGGTGCCGGGCCGCCACTACGGCCGGGACAACTCGCCGACCATGCCGGTCGAGTTCTCGGTGGCCTCGTACCGCTTCGGGCACAGCCAGGTCCGCGGCGCCTACCAGTGGAACCGGGTGTTCAACAGCACCGGGCCCGGCGGGATCGCGACGTTGTTCGCGCTGTTCACCTTCACCGGGGTCAGCGGCAACTTCGACCCGAGCTCCGGCACGCCCGCCGACCTCGACGACGTCAACCGGGGCCCGCTGTTCACGTTGCCCAGCAACTGGATCGCGGACTTCCGGCGGCTCTACGACTTCACCGAGGCCGACCGCGACGACCTGGTGCCGCCCGCGCAGTTCGGCGGCGGCAACGTCACCAAGCGGATCGACACGCTGCTCGTCGACCCGCTGACGCAGCTGCCGGCCGGCACGTTCGGCGGCCGCGGCACGCAGTTCCGCGAGATCGAGCGCAACCTCGCGTTCCGCAACCTGACCAGGGCCTCGATGATGGAGCTCGCCACCGGTCAGCAGATCGCCGAGCTCTTCGGCGCCGAACCGCTGACGGCCGAGCAGATCCTGGCGGGCAACGGCGGCGCGGTCGTCGAGGGCCTGTCCGAGGAGCAGCAGGCGCAGCTCGTGGCGAACACGCCGCTGTGGTTCTACGTCCTGCGGGAGGCGGAGGTCGGCAACGGCCTGATGGGGCCGGTCGGCGGCCGGATCACCGCGGAGGTGTTCCACCGCGCGATGGAGGGCAGCCGGATCTCGATCGTGCGCTCGCCGTACTGGCGGCCCACGCTCGGCCCGGACTCCAGCACGTTCCGCATGGTCGACCTGCTGCTGTTCGCGTTCGAGGGCAAGGCCGACCTGCTGAACCCCCTCGGGGACCCGGCCGGCGCCTGATCTTCCTCGTTCCTCCTGTCTGGCCGGGTGGTGGCAGTCAGACAGGAGAGGGAGATCGTCATGCGTCCAGAAACCACACGTCGCGAAAGCACGGAAGAACGGGTTGCTCGATTTGCGCGCGAGTCCGGAATTCCGCTGCTGCGCATCGGACTGGGGGTCGTGTACCTGTGGTTCGGCGTGTTGAAGCTCTTTCCCGGTGGCAGCCCTGCCCAGGATCTCGTCGAACGCACGGTCTCCGCGCTGACGTTCGGGATCGTCCACGGGGATTTGGCCCGGCTGAGTGCCGCGATCACCGAAATCGGGATCGCACTGGTGTTGCTGAGCTTCCGCGCACCGCGGTGGTGCGCGGTCCTGCTGGTCGGTCACGTCGTGATGGTGTCGACACCGCTGGTGTTGTTCCCCGGTGAGATGTGGTCCGGTCCGTTGCAGGCGTCGTTCGAAGCGCAGTACATCCTGAAGAACCTGGTGACCGTCGCCGCCGCGGTGGTCATCGCCTCATCGCATCCGAGGGTGCGATGACCGGGAGCCGTCCGATTCTCACGCGATCGGGCGGCTCCCGCCGTTGTACGTTCGCTTGATGGGGGACACTTTCGCGCCATTGGCGCATCCTGCTTATCGATGGCTGTTCGCGGCCCGCGTCACGACCGTCGCCGGCAACGCGATGGCGCCGATCGCGCTGGCCTTCGCCGTTCTCGACCTGACGTCCTCGGTCACCTCGCTGGGCATCGTCGTCGCGGCCCGCTCGCTGACGAACGTGGTGTTCCTGCTGTGGGGAGGCGTGGTCGCGGACCGGTTGCCGCGCCACCTCGTGCTCGCCGGGTCGTGCGCGGTCAGCTTCACGAGCCAGGCCGTGATCGCCTGCCTGGTGCTCACCGGTTCGGTGTCGGTGCCGTGGTTCGTCGTGCTGTCGGCGGTGAACGGGATGTCGAGCGCGTTCGGCATGCCGGCCTCCGCGTCACTGGTGCCGCAGACCGTGCCGGGGCCGATGCGCCTGCAGGCCAACGCGTTGCTGCGGCTCGGCACGAACTCCGCGAACATCGGCGGCGCGTCGCTGGGCGGCCTGCTGATCGCGTTCACCAGCCCCGGCTGGGGGCTCGCGGTGGACGCGCTGACGTTCGCACTGGCTGGGGTGTTCTTCGCGTTCGTGCGGGTGCCGGGGGTCGCGGCGGCTCGGAGCAAGCCGTCCGTGCTGGCCGAGCTGAAGGTCGGCTGGACGGAGTTCGTGTCCCGGCAGTGGGTGTGGGTCGTGGTCGTGGCCTTCACGTTCGTCAACGCGGCCTGGGTCGGCGGGGTGATGGTGCTCGGCCCGGTGCTGGCCGACTCGACGTTCGGCCGGGAGACGTGGGGACTGGTCCTCGCCGCCCAGACCGCGGGCATGGTGGCCGGCGCGGTCCTCGTGCTGCGGATCAGGGTGCGCCGGCAGTTGCTGGTCGGGGTCGCGTGCGTGGCGGGGTTCGCGGTCCTGCCGCTGGTGATGGTCCTGCACCCGGAACCGTGGCTGCTGATCGTCACCGCGTTCGTCTGCGGGATCGGCTTCGAGCAGTTCGGGGTCGCGTGGGAGACGACGTTGCAGCACCACGTGCCTGCCGACCGGCTGGCGCGCGTCTACTCGTACGACATGCTCGGGTCGTTCGTGGCGATCCCGTTGGGGCAGCTCGCGGTCGGGCCGGTGTCGCACGCGTTCGGGACGTCCGCGACGTTGCTCGGCTGCGTGGCCGTGTACCTGCTCGCGACGGTTGTCATGATCTCGTCACGGTCTGTGCGCTCCGTGGAGAACGTTGATACGGTCCGTGTGTAGTTTGATTCCACTTCACTGGGGGAGTGAATGAACCGCAAGCGTTTCGCTGCGTTCTTCACCGTGCTCGCTGTGACGAGCGCGGCGCTGTCACCGGCCGCTTCGGCCGACGTCCAGACCGATCACCGGCCCCTCGCGGACCGGCTGCGCGAGGCGATCGTCGCGCAGAACTTCAAGGACGTCATCGACCTGACCCCGCCCGACCTGACCACCCCTCCCGGCCTGGCCGCGAGATCGGCGGCGAAGCGGGAGAAGTACGACGCCTCACCCGCCGAGCTGACGAACCGGGCGCAGGCCCGGACGCTGGCCGCGGGCAAGCCGTTGCACCAGTCGCCGAACATGGACGCGGCGATCTTCGAGCTCGACGCGTTCGGCCGCACCAAGGCCGTGGCGAACGTGCTGCTCAGCCCGCAGTACCCGGACGGCGTGGTCGTGCCGGTGGACCGCAAGGGGCTGTCCACCGACCAGGTCCGCTACCGCTGGTGGGACGACACCGAGTGGGACGTCAACGGCGGCAAGGGGACCGTCGACGTGCTGCCCGGCCGGGAGAACGCCGCCCTCGACTTCTCCTCGCCCTACCCGGCGTCCGTGCTGAAGCTGATGGTGGGCTTCGGCGTGCTGCGCCTCGCCGACCAGGGCAAGCTCGACCTCGACGCCGACTACACCTACGCGCCGAACCCGGTGCGCGAGGCGTGCGGCGGCCCGTCGGTCAAGAAGATCCGGCAGCACTTCGACGAGATGATCACCAAGTCGCAGAACGAGTCCACCTGCGCGCTGATCAAGCTGATCCACGACCTCAACGCGTGGGACGCCGTCAACCAGTCGTTCGTCGACCTGGGCATGCCGACCCTGATGGTCACCGGCACCATCCCGGGCAACGGCGGCCGCTGGATCGGCTCGAACATGAGCGGCCTCGACACCGCCAAGCTCCTGCTGCTGGTCAACGGCGGCGCGGGCGTCCTGTGGACGACCGACAAGGGCAAGCAGGTCACCCGCAACGAGCTCTCGTACACCTCGCGGAAGTTCTTCCAGGACACCCTGGCCGACCAGGGCCACAACGAGATGCTGTCCACCCCGAACTGGTGCGGCCGCGACTACCCGACGCAGGGCATCCCGCAGAAGGTGCCGTCGCGCTGGATCAAGCCGGACGGCACCGTGACCGTCGGCGACGCGGTCTACGACCGTGACGTCCGGCCGTGCAACGACGCCGCCGAGGTGACGTTCGCGCACAAGACCGGCTGGGTCGACACGACCGGCTCCGACGCGGGCATCGTGAAGTCGTTCCGCGGCAAGGACAAGCGCAACTACATCGTGGTCGTGTTCTGCAACCTGGGCACCGACTACGTGGACGCCGACCGCCCGGCCGACCCGCCCGGCGTGTACCCGGTGCTGTACACGCAGAAGTACGCGCAGCTCGGCAAGGCGATCGACGGGATCATGAAGTCCCTGTAGCAGCAACGGGAGAAGGGGCGTCGCGGTCGCGACGCCCCTTTTTCGCGCGCTCAGACGGCCGCGGTGCCGATCAGTCCGTTGCGGGTGACCAGTGCCGCGAGCTCGGCCTCGTCCAGCTCAGCCGTCCCGTCCGGGCGGCGCGGCAGCACCATGTACCGGGACTCGGCGTTCGCGTCCCACACCCGGATCTCGGTGTCCTCCGGGAGCGTGAACCCGAACTGCTCCAACACCTCACGGGGCCGGTTGACCACCGCGGACCGGTAGGCCGTGCTCTTGTACCAGGTCGGCGACGGGCCGAGCAGCGACAGCGGATAGCAGCTGCAGAGCGTGCACACGACGACGTTGTGCACGGTCTCGGTGTTCTCGACGACGTGCAGCACCTGCGGTTGCAGGCCGCCGCCCATCGACAGGCCGAGCTCGGGCAGCGCGTCGTTGGCGCCCGCCAGCAGGCGTTCCCGGAAACCGTCGTCGGTCCAGGCGTGGGCGACGACCCGGAAACCGTTGGCGGGGGAGGCCTTCGCGGCGAACGCCTCCAGCACCTGGTCGAGCTCGCGCGGGTCGATCAGGCCCTTGGCCTCCAGCAGCGACTCCAGGTCGCGGACCTGGGCGGCGATCGGGGAGTCGTCGTGGTCGTCACTCATCGCTGAGGTAGTCCTCCCAGAGGGACAGCGTCACGTTGTGGTCGCCGTGGCCGAAGAGTTCGCGCGCGGAGAACCGCACGAGGTACACCTGTTGGCGTTGCTGGACTCCCTGCGCGCTGAGGTCCGCGAGCGGGTGGACGCCGTCGTGGCCGACGACCGTGCCGACGTGGCCGCGGGCGTAGTGCGGCAGGCGGGTGTGGTGGTCCGGGTCCACTGTGGACGTCCGCACGCGGTCGCCGGTGCGGTAGCGCTCAGACAACGCCCTTCTCCTTCAGGAGCGTCTGGATCGCGCGGAACCAGTTCTCGTAGTACGAGGACTCGTGCGACATGGTCCGTTCCACGGCGTCGCGGAACTCGTCGAGGTTGTAGATCCTCTGGCCGATCAGCGCGCGGTTCATCGCCATGACGTGCGCCTCCCAGTCGTGGTGGAACGGCGGTTCGTCCAGTTCCTCGATCACCGGGCCGAAGCCGTCGAGCCCGCCGACGTCGTTGATCCTCGGCATCTCACCTCCTGCGCTCCACCAGATTCTGCGCCGCCGCCGGCCAGTTCGGGAAGTGGAAGTCGAACCCGGCCTCCACCAGCCTGCCCGGGGTGACCCGGCGGCTCTTGAGCAGCAGTTCGGTGTCGCTGCGCAGCGCGAAGGCACCCAGCGACGCCATCAGGCGGGTCGCGGGCAGGCCGACCGGCATCTTCCAGGCCCGGCGGAGCTCGCGCATGAAGTCCCGCTGCGGCAACGGGTGGGGCGCCGCGAGGTTGACGGCGCCCTCGATCGGTTCCCTGATCAGCAACGCGACGGCGCGCACGAAGTCGTCGTCGTGGATCCACGACACGTACTGCTGTCCGCCCGCGAGCGGTCCGCCGAGGCCGAGCCGCGCGAGCCACGACAGGTAGTCGAAGACCCCGCCCCGGTCCGGGCTCATCACCATCGCCGCCCGCAACGCGACCTTGCGCGTGCCGGGCGTGACCGCCTCGAAGAGCTCGGCCTCCCAGCGCTTGGCGATCTCGACGCTGTACGCCCAGTAGCCCGGCACGTCCGATTCGCGGCCGCCGAGCACGCCGGTCGCCTCGTCGTTGGCCGCGTCGAACCGGTGCGCGTAGATCGTCGCCGTGCTCATCTGCAACCACACGCCGGGCGGGTTGTCCGCCTTGGCGATGGCCTCGCCGACGACCCGTGCCGAGTCGATCCGCGAGCGCATCATCTGCCGCAGGTTCTCGGCGTTGTAGCGGCAGCTCACGCTCCGCCCGGCCAGGTTGATCACCACGTCGGCGCCGTCGATCTCCGCCGCCCACGCGCCGAGCGTGTGGCCGTCCCAGCGCACGCCCGCGCTGCGGCTGATGATCACCACCTCGTGGCCCGCCGCCCTGAAAGCGCGGGTCAGCACGCCGCCGACCTGGCCCGTTCCGCCTGGAATCACGATCTTCATGTGCGTTCGTCCCCCTCGCGGGCGACGCTAGTCCCCGGTCGCTGAGAGCGCTGTCAGTTATGCTCCCGGAAAACGGTCAAACGAACAGGCGGTCGGTCATGCGTGAGTCCAGCGAGGCACGACGGCAGCGGATTCTGGCCGTCACGGCGTCGCGGGGCACGGTCAAGGTGAGCGATCTGGCCGAGGAGCTCGACGTTTCGATCGTCACGATCCGCCGCGACGTCGAGGAGCTCGCCCGCCTCGGCAGACTGCGCCGCGGTCACGGCGTCGCGCGGTCCCTCACCCCGGTCGCGCAGCCGGAGCCGGTGCAGGCGACGAACGGGTCGATCGCGCTCGTCGTGCCGGAGCGCCACACGTACCTCTACGAGACGATGAACGGTGCACGGCGCAGGCTCGAAGAGGCGGGCATGCGCGTGGTGCTGCACATCGCGCCGCAGGTCAGAGGTGCTGAACGGCCCATCGTCGAGAAGGCGCTGACCGAACCGGTGCAGGGCATGCTGATCGCCCCGCGCTGGCGCACGTCCGAGGAGGAGGCCGAGGACGACTGGCTCGCGGACACCGGCGTGCCGACCGTTCTGATGGAACGCCGCCCGAGCGGCCACCTGCGGGCGATGAACTCCGTGTGCTCCGACCACTGGTACGGCATGCATCTCGCCGTGAAGCACCTGACGGACCTGGGGCATCGTCGGATCGTGCTGGCCGCACGCGACGACAGTCCGACAGCGCGCGTGCTGCGCCGGGCGTTCAAGGAGATCTCCGCGGACCTGGAAGACGCCGTCACGGTCAGCAGTGCGCCGAACGCCGGGCTGGTCGACGTGCTGCGGCAGCGCCGGGCCACCGGGGCGGTGCTGCACGGCGACGAGGACGCGTTGATGCTGGTCCAGCAGATGGTGCACGCCGGCATCGAGGTGCCGCGGATGTGCTCGGTCGTGTCGTACGACGACGTGGTGGCGTCGCTCGGCAGCATCCCGCTCACGGCCGTCGCGCCGCCCAAGACCGAGGTCGGCCGGGTGGCCGCCGAGCTGCTGCTCAGGAAGCTGAACGGCGAGGTCACCGCCCCCGAACGGATCGAGCTGCTGCCGTCGTTGAAGATCCGCTCATCGTCTGAGCGTTTGACCGTTTCTTGACGACAAACCGATCGTACGATCAGGATGCGAACCATGCGCCTGAGTCGTCGCACCCTCCTAGCGGCAGGTCTCACGGCACCATTGGCGGCCTGCTCCACTCCGCAACGCCGCGGTGCCGGAGGCCCGGTAGAGATCACGTTCTGGTCGGCCCTGCGCGGTAGTCAGCAGGTCGTCGACGCGTTCAACTCCTCGCAGAACCGCATCAGGGTGATCTTCCAGCAGATCCCCTCCGGTGGGCAGGGCGGCTACGCCAAGCTCAGCAACGCGGCTCGTGCGGGCAATGCACCGGATGTGGCCACCATCGAGTACCCGCAGGTCCCGGGGTACGCGATCGACGGCGTGGCCCGCGACATCACCGACCTCGTGACCGAGCGCGTGAAGCAGAAGCTGCTGCCGCAGGCGCTGAAGCTCACGACGTTCGACAACCGCGTGTTCAGCGTCCCCCTCGACATCGAGCCGATGGTCCTGCACTATCGCGCGGACCTGTTCCAGGCCAACGGTTTCGAGATCCCCACGACGTGGGACGAGTTCGCCGCACTGGCCAGGACCGTGCGGTCGAGGTTCCCGGAGCAGCGGCTCGCGATCTTCCCGACCGACGGCGGCATGCAGTTCGCCTGCTACGCCTGGCAGGCGGGCGCGCAGTGGTTCGACACGGCCGGGGGCAAGTGGCGCGTGTCGCTGGCCGACGAGCCGACCCAGAAGGTCGCGGCCTACTGGCAGCGGCTGATCGACGAGGACCTGGTGTTCCGCAACGCCGCCGACAGCAAGCAGCACGACGCCCAGCTCGGCCAGGGCAAGGTGATCACCCGGCTGAGCGGCGCGTGGGACGCGGGCGCGCAGATGCGGGCCCGTCCGGCGCAGAAGGGCAAGTGGCGGATCGCGCCCATGCCGATCTGGGACGAGCAGGTCGTCGGCACGCACGGCGGGTCCACGTTCGCCGTCACCAGGGACTCGCAGCAGCCCGAGGCGGCGATGGAGTTCATCGAGTGGCAGTGCACCCACCCGGACGCGCTGACCGCACGGCTCAAGAGCGGGACCAGCAGCCAGTTCCCGGTCGCGCCCGGTCTCGTCGAGGCGGGCGCCAAGGCGTTCCCCGGCGAGTACTACGGCGGCCAGGACATCTACCGGCTCTTCGAGCAGGAGACGCAGAAGATCCGCGACGGCTGGGTGTGGGGGCCGCGGATGACCGCCACGCAGAAGGTCATGCAGGACGGCTTCGCGCGCGCCGGCGCCGGTTCCGGCACGGTGATCGACGCCGTGCGCGAGGCCCAGAGCGGCACGATGCCGGACCTGCGCGCGCTCGGTCTGTCCACTGAGGAGGGTGCGAGGTGAAGGGCAAGCTCGCCTGCGCCGTCCTGATGGCGCCGTTCTTCCTGTTGCTGGTCGTCGTGTTCCTCGTGCCGACCGGCACGGCGGTCTGGCTCAGCTTCTTCGCCGCCGACCAGCCGGGGCTCGGGTTCGGGCCGGAGAGCACGGTGTTCGTCGGTCTGCGCAGCTACGTCGCGGTGCTGAGCGACCCGACGTTCCTGAACGGCCTCGGCACGGTGGTCCTTTACTGCCTGATCTACATCCCGCTGATGGTCGTCGGCGCGCTGACGCTGGCGTTGCTGCTGGACTCCGGCGTGGCGAAGCTGCGCAGCTGGGCGCAGATGGGCCTCTACCTGCCGCACGCCGTGCCCGGCATCATCGCGGCCCTGATCTGGCTGTACCTGTACACGCCGGGGTTGAGCCCGATCGTCGACCTGTTCGCCAAGGCCGACATCCAGATCAACTTCCTCGGTCTCCACACCGTCCTGCCGTCGATCGTGAACATCGCGTTGTGGAGCAACCTCGGCTACAACATGGTGATCTTCTACGCCGCGTTGCAGGCCGTTCCGCGCGAGGTGCTCGAAGCGTCCGTAGTGGACGGTGCCGGTCCGGTCAAGCAGGCGTTGCGGATCAAGACACCGCTGGTGCGCGGGGCGATCGTCACGGTCGGCATCTTCACGCTGATCTGGGCGTTGCAGCTGTTCACCGAGCCCGTGCTGCTCAGCCAGTCCACGCCGATGATCAGCGCCCGGTTCTCGCCGAGCATGTACATCTACGACGCCGCGTTCACCCGCAACAACTACGGCCTCGCCGCGGCCGCGTCCGTGATCCTGCTGGCCTTCACGGTCGCGCTGTCCTACGGCGTCACCCGCTGGACGAACAGGAAGGCCGCCTGATGACGCTGCTCGGCCGGACCACGGTGAACGTGGTCGTCGGCGTCTCCGTCCTCTACACCCTGCTGCCGGTGATGTGGCTCGTGCTCGCCGCCACCAAGAACGTCGACGCGCTGTTCAACAGCGAGCTGTTCGGCGGGTTCTCGCTGGTGGAGAACGTGAAGAACCTCTTCGCGATGGACAAGGGCCTGTACTCGCGCTGGTACCTCAACAGCCTGCTGTACGCGGTGGTCGGCGCGGGCGTCAGCGCGTTCATCTCGATCGCCGCGGGCTACGCGTTCGACAAGTACGCGTTCCGGCACAAGGAGAAGCTCTTCGGCCTGGTGCTGGCCGCCGTCATGGTGCCGCAGACCGTCCTGGCCCTGCCGCTCTACCTGATGGCGTCCGAGGCGGGCCTGGTGAACACGTTCTGGGCGGTGTTCATCCCGGCCCTGTTCAACCCGTTCGGCGTCTACCTGGGGCGCGTGTTCTCCCAGGGGTACGTGCCCGGCGAGGTGCTGGAAGCCGCCCGCATCGACGGCGCGGGCGACCTCGCCACGTACTTCAGGGTCGCCCTGCGCATGCTCGGTCCGGGCGTGGTGACCTTGTTCCTGTTCCAGCTCACCACGATCTGGAACAACTTCTTCCTGCCGATGGTGATGCTGTCCGACCAGAAGCTCTACCCCGTCAGCCTCGGCCTCTACCAGTGGAACAGCTCGGCCACTGTCTCTCCCGAGTACTACCCGGTGGTGATCATGGGTTCTCTTTTCGCGGTGCTGCCGCTCATCCTCGCTTTCATGCTGCTGCAACGGTTCTGGAAGGCCGGCATGACCGCGGGAGCCGTCAAGTGAGGGTCGCGGGCGTGATGTCGGCTGAGGCCTCGGCCGCCGTGCTCACGCCCGTGCTCCCCGAGCTGACGCCGTCGTGCGAGTTTCTGGGCGTGCACGTCGGCTTCTCGTCCGTCCCGGACGTCGACCTGCTGGTCACGGGCTGGGGCTGCCCGCCGATCACGGCCGAGGTGCTGGACGGGTTGCCCTCGTTGCGGGCGATCGTGCACACGGCCGGGTCCGTGCGCGGCTTCGTCACCGACGCCTGCTGGGACCGGGGCGTGGTGGTGTCGTCCGCCGCCCAGGCCAACGCCCTGCCGGTGGCCGAGTACACGGTCGCGATGATCCTGCTGACCGGCAAACGCGTCCTGGAGAGGGCTTCCGAATACCGGGCGTCCAAGCAGATGTCGGTCTACGGGGTCGCCGGCACGGTCGGCAACTACGGCGCCACGATCGGGATCCTGTCGGCGTCGATGATCGGCCGCCGGGTGATCGAGCTGCTCGCGCCCTACGATTTCCACGTGCTGGTGCACGATCCGTTCGTGACCGAAGTGGACGGTGCCGAGTCCGTGAGCCTCACCGAGCTGTTCTCCCGCAGCGACGTGGTCAGCGTGCACACGCCGCTGCTGCCGGAGACCGTCGGCCTGGTCGGTCGTGACCTGCTGGCGCTGCTGCGGGACGACGCGGTGCTGATCAACACGGCCCGCGGGGCGGTGGTGGACCAGGACGCGCTGGTGGCGGAGGCCGGGCGGATCCGGGCGGTGCTGGACGTGACCGACCCGGAGGTGCTGCCGGCCGACCACCCGTTGTGGCGCAACGACGCCGTGCTGATCACGCCGCACCTCGCCGGGTCGCAGGGCAACGAGTGGGTGCGCCTCGGGCGGCACGCGGTGGCCGAGGTGCGGAGGTGGGTGGCGGGGGAGTCGTTCGCCACGCCCGTACCCGCTGAGCGAAGGGAGCGCATCGCGTGAGGTGGCGGGACGGAAGCCAGGGACCGGATTGCGTGAAGTAGCGGAGATCGTCGGCGGCACGGCGAACGGCCGCGTCGAGCGAGTGCCCAGTGCAAGCGGAGCGAAAGGAACGCGTGGCGTGCAGCTGCCCGAACCCGACCACACCCTCAGCCCCCACACCGGCCTCACCCGTGAGCACTGGGTGGCCGCCGCCGACGGCCTCCTCGCCGCGGCCTGGCGGTACGCGTCCCCCGACCAGGCGTTCCTGCACCTCCCCGGCCGTCCCTCCCGCAGCGGTGTCCGTTCGGACGGCCTGGAGGGGTACGCCCGCACGTTCCTCGCCGCCGCGTTCCGCACCGCCCACGGCGACGACCCCGGCAACCTCCTCGACCGCTACGCCGCGGGGTTGGCGGCGGGCACGGCGGGGGAGTGGCCGGAGATCTTCGACGTCGGCCAGCCCATGGTCGAGTCCGCGTCGGTGGCGCTGGGCCTGCGCCTCACCAAGCCGTGGCTCTGGGACAAGCTCCCGGAGCCCGTCCAGGACCGTGCCGAGGCCTGGCTGCGCGGGGCGCTCCGGCACGTTCCGGCGGCCAACAACTGGTACTTCTTCCCGTACACCGTCGCGTCGTTCCTGGAACACGCCGGTCGCGGCGACGACGAGACCCGCCGGGCGAAGCAACGCGCCATGGAACTGCTCCAAGGCTGGTATCGAGGCGACGGCTGGTACTCGGATGGCGACGGCCGCGCGTTCGACCACTACAACGGCTGGGCCCTGCACCTCTACCCGGCGCTCGACGCCCACCTAGACGGCCGTGAGGTGGCCACCCACCTGCGCGAACACCTGGGCAGCTTCGGCCTGCTGTTCGGCGCGGACGGGGCGCCGCTCTACTTCGGACGGTCGCTCACCTACCGGTTCGCCGCCGCCTCGGCCGTGGCGCTGGGGGCGGTCACCGGGGAGACGCCGTTCAGCCCCGGGCGCTCGCGGCACCTCATCAGCAACTCGCTCCGGTACTTCCTGGACCGCGGTGCGCTGACCGACGGCCTGCTCAGCCTCGGCTGGCACGGGCCGCACGAGGCCAGCCTCCAGCCCTACTCCGGTCCGGCGTCGCCGTACTGGGCGTCCAAGGCGTTCGTGTGCCTGCTGGCTGATTCGGATCATCCACTGTGGACCTCGCGGGAGGAGGCCGACGAGGAGGATCGAGTGCTTGCGTTGCCCGGGCCGGGGTTTCTGGTTCAGCGGGTTGGCGGTGTGACCCGGTTGCACAACCACGGCAGCGATCACGTTCGGCCGTTCGAGGGGGAGCACGCGGGGGACGACGATCCGTTGTACAGCCGGTTCGCCTACTCGACCAGTTCCGGGCCGACCTCCAAGCACAACGTCGCCGACAACCACCTGGCCGTGATCGTTGGCGGGAAGCGCAGCGTGCGGCGGCGCATTCATCCTCTTGGGGCCCGTGGGAACTGGGCTGCTTCGTGGCATCGGCCGGTGTTCGATGCCGACCAGCCGATGGTGCCTGGGTTGCGGGTGGAGAGCGTGACGGCGGTGTGGGGGGATCAGGAGCTGCGGATTCACCGGGTGGTCGGGGCGCCTGCTGGGACTCGGGTTGAGCTCACCGGGTGGGCTACCGAACTGCCGTCCGCGTTGGTCGGCGTGCTGGGGTGGACCGGTGGTGTCGAGCATCCGGCGCCGCAGGGGACCGCATTTGCGGGTGATGTGAAGGTTCCTGCTCTGACTGCCTCGGTTGAGGGGACCGTGACGTTGGCCGCTGTGGCCGTGTTGAACGGCTCGGTGGTGGAAGCGGACTGGGAAGGGCGGGTCGCGGAGGTCCTTCGGCAGGTCGACGGCGGGTGATGGGCGTTCAGCGGCGGGTGAAGGGGGAGGGCGGCGGCGGGTGATGGGCGTGGAGCGGCGGGTGACGGGCGTGGCGCGGGGGCGGGTTAGGCGGGTAACGCGGTGGCGGCTGGCCCGATGAAGGGATGTGCGCATCACCGTTCTCGCTGCCGTTCTGTTGCTCGCTGCCTGCACCTCGGAGCCCGAGGCCGCTCCTACGCAGGCCCCGCAGGTGCCCACCACCGTGGAGCAGGCCGCCGGTAACGGTCCTACCTGCGCCAACGCCAACTCGTCCGTGGTCGGGAAGGCGCTCAACCTGCGGTTGCAGGGGCAGCGGGAGACTGTGGACAAGGCAGTCGTCACGTGCAACTACGTGGGTGCCGGGATGCCCGTTGAGGTGCGGTTCACGACCAATGCTTCTGCCGCTACGTTCGCCAAGGGGAAGCCGGAGAAGGCCAAGGCGATCGAGGGGTTGTTCGACGAGGCTTACGAGTCTTCGGCCGGTGGGGCGGAGACCGCCCAGCACACGGTGGTGGCTCGGAAGGGCAAGACGCAGATCGAGGTCATGTCGCCGGCCGGGGTTGAGCCTTCCAAGAAGCTGATCACGGACCTGTTCAGCCGGGTCTAGTCCGGGCACCGGTTCCGTAGGTGCCTTGCGTTCCAGCGGGGTTGGTCGCGTTTTGTTGGTTGGGCTGCGGTTGCGAGGGTTGGTTGCGCGGGTCTCGACGAAAGACCTGGGGTGTGCGATTGGGGCTTGACTTCGGGGCCCT
>NZ_JBHXLO010000059.1:0-23595 GCF_042721395.1 Lentzea sp. NPDC058450 | reverse complement strand
CCCCCACGCCCCCGTACTGGTTGTACGGGGGCGTGGGGGCGGTGCCGCGAGGTGCTCTGCTGAGCGTGGATTACCTCGCCGACGTTCCGAGACGCGCCACTAGCCCCGCGCGGCCGCCGAACGCTTCCGGGCGACCGACTGCCGGGGCCAGCGCGACTCCAGCCAGATCGCGATCGGCGCCGCCGTGACCACTGTGGACACCGTGCCCGCCACCAGGCCGATCAGCAGCGCCACGGCGAAGTCCGCCAGCGAGCCGTCGCCCAGCACGAGCAACGCCGACAACACGAACAGCACGCCGATGCCGGTGTTCACGGTGCGCGGCACGGTCTGCACGACCGCGTCCGACACCACGTCCGGATAGGCGGCCTTCAACCGCGACCCACGAAGCTCGCGCAGGCGGTCGAAGACGACGACGGAGTCGTTGACCGAGTAGCCGATCACGGTCAGCAGGGCGGCGAGGAAGACGCCGTCCGCGGTCTTGCCCATCCACGCGAACAGGCCGATCAGCACCAGGACGTCGCTGATCAGCGCGGCGACGGTGGCGAGGCCCAGGCGCCAGTCGAAGCGGATGGCCAGGTAGCCGAGCTGGGCGGCGACGGCGATGGCCAGGCCGATGATGGCGTTGCGGCGCAGTTCGGACGACAGCGACGGGCCGATCAGCTCGTTGCTCGACTGGCGGGCGCCGCCGTCGACGGCGGAGGACACGACCTCGCCGATGCGGTTGGACGTCGCGTCGTCGATCGGGCCGGTGCGCAGCGAGACCTCGTTGCCGGACGACGACACCACCACGTCGGAGAAGCCCGCGGCGGACAGGGCGGTGCGCACGCGGCCGGCGTCGATGCCGCCCCCCGCGGTGAAGTCGAGCATGCGGCCGCCGGTGAACTCGACGCCCAGGTTCAGGCCGCGCACGAAGAGGCCCGCGAACGCGATCAGGACCAAGACGCCCGCGCTGATCAGCCACCGCGCAGGACGCCGGTAGAGCACGACGGACAGGCGTTGGCGGACGTAGCCCAACGTGTGCAGGCCGCTCAAGCGAGGACGCTTGGCCACGAAACGGGAGCCGATCACCCACACGACGAGCACGCGCGACAGCACCAAGGCGCTGAACATCGAGGCCAGGACACCGATGGTCAGGGTGACGCCGAAGCCGCGCACAGGGCCCGTGGCCAGCCAGAACAGCAGGCCGGCGGCCAGCAGCGTCGTCACGTTCGAGTCGGCGATCGCGCTCAAGGCGCCGCGGAAGCCGTTCTCCGAGGCGCGGCGGAGATTCGGTTTTCGCGCGTACTCCTCGCGCGCTCGTTCGAAGATCAGGACGTTCGCGTCGACCGCCATGCCGATCGCCAGCACGAAGCCAGCGAGGCCCGGCAAGGTCAGGGTCGCCCCCACCGCCAGCAGGCCCGCGTAGGCGACACCGGCGTAGCCGACCAGCGCGACGACGGCCAGGAAGCCTGCCAGGCGGTAGGCGAACATCAGGAACAACGAGGTCAGCGCGATGCCGATGATCGCGGCCTTGGCGCTGGCCTCGATGGCCTCGGCACCCAGGGTCGCGCCGACGGTGCGCTGTTCGATCACCTCGACCGGCACGGGCAACGCGCCGGAGCGGATCACCAGGGCGAGGTCCTTGGCCTCCGGCTGGGAGAAGCGGCCGGTGATCGTGGTCGCGCCGCCTGCCTGGCCACCGCCGCAGGGCGTGTCGAGGCTGACCTCGGGGGACGAGATGGGCTTGCCGTCGAGCACGAACGCGATCTGGCGGCCGGGGGTGCCGGACGGTTCGCAGGCCGCCTCGCCGGTGACCTTCTGCCAGGTCTTCGAGCCCTCGCCCTGGAACTGGATGTTGACCACGAAGCCCGCGCCCTGCGGGTTGGCGTTGGCCTGGGCGTCGGAGATGCCCTCGCCGGTCATCACGGTCTGGCCGTTGCGCTGCACGGTGAGCTGCGCGGTCTGGCCGAGGACCTTCACGGCCTCTTCGGGGTCCTGGACGCCGGGCAGTTCGACGACGATCCGGTTCTCGCCGGAGCGGGCGATCACCGGTTCGGCGACGCCGAGCGCGTCGACGCGGCGGCGCAGCACCTCCATGGACCGGTCGGCGGCGTCGGAGTCGCCCTGGGCCTGGAGCACGATCTGGGTTCCGCCGCGCAGGTCGAGACCGAGGCGCGGATCTGTGGTGAGCAGCAGGAATGCGGATGCGACGAGGACCCCGAGCGCTATCAGAC
This sequence comes from Lentzea sp. NPDC058450, assembly GCF_042721395.1. NCBI lineage: Bacteria > Bacillati > Actinomycetota > Actinomycetes > Pseudonocardiales > Pseudonocardiaceae > Lentzea > Lentzea sp. NPDC058450. The sequence continues at coordinate 21,382 of NZ_JBHXLO010000059.1, read as the reverse complement.
CGCGCACGAGCAACCCTCGTCGCGCGTTGTCGCGCGACATGGGTGAAGAAGCCTTCCGGGAAGAAAGTGGTTGCTGGTGAAGGAGGTTCAGCGACCGGAAGGCGGGGAACGAGCGGGCTGCGGGGTCCAGCGGATGCCCTCGGGCGTGCGGTGCACGCGCCGGGCGAAGGCCACGACGAACCGCATCGGCAGCGCGGGCTTCGCGACGGGCGGGACGTCCGATGCCACCTGGGCCTGCGGCACCTGGGCGGCGTGGGGGTTGTGCGGTTTGGGCGCGGTGACCGGCAGGTTCGCGACGTCGTGGCCGTGCCGGACGACGGCACCGGCCAGTACGGGCTCGGCGGGCGCGGCGACGAGGAACAGCTGTCCGAGGAACAGCAGGAACGCGAGCGCGACCGCGTTGCGACGCATCACCGCTTCCTGCCTCCACCGACGTAGACGAGCGCTCCCCCCACGACAGCGCACAACCAGGAAAGCACAAGTGGCTGCATCGTCGTAGCCCCGAAGAACAACGCGATGGTCCAGCCGACCAGGATCAAGGCCGAAACGCCCAGCAGGGACACGGTCACGGCGAGCTTGCGCAGGCTGAAGAGCAGCGCGAACGGCCGCAACCGCAGCCCCACGACCAGGCAGCACAGCACCAGCGCGCCGGTGAAGAACCCCAGGTAGGGCGTGGGCCGGGGCATGCCCGCGATCAACGCGAGTAAACCGCCACCGACGAGCAGCAACGAGAGAGTGCGCAGCGCACGCCACACCTGCACCTTGTTCAACTGCGACGGTGCGGGAGGCCTGGCCGACCGGCGCCGTTGCACGGTCGCGAGGTTCGCCTTCGAGTCCGCGTCGGACGGGTCGAGCTTGATCGCCGTCCGGTACGCGTGCTCGGCGGTGCCCCAGTCGCGCATGCGCAGCGCCGCGTCGCCGAGCACCTGGAACGCCCGCGCCTCGCTCGGGGCGAGCTGCGAGGCGTGCAGGGCCGAGTCGAACGCCTCGACGGCGCCTTCCGGTGAGTCCGCGAGCACCTCGGCGAGCACGACGTAGCCCCGCCAGTCGCCGGGTTTGCGCCGCACGGACTCGCGGGCCGAGACCGCCGCCTCGGAGTGCCTGCCGAGGTCGCTCAACGCCAGCGCGGCCAGCCGTTGCGGCCAGGCGGGGTCACCGTCGAGGACCATCGCGCGCTTGGCCGCGTCCAGCGCCTGGTCGGCCTCACCGAGGTCCAGGTGGGCGGCGGCGAGGCGGCACCACGCCTCGGAGTGCCGAGGGTTCGCCGCCACGAGGGGCCGCAACAGGTCGATGGCCTGCCGCGGCTTCCCCGAGGCGGTGAGTTCGGCGGCACGCAGGAGCACCGCTGTCATCGGCTCGGACACGCCGCACAGTGTGACAAAGCGGTCCGCGCCCCCGAACGGGTGACCTCCAGCGGAAGTCGCCGAGGTCACCCGTCAGGTGCTCAGCCCGCCGTGCCGAACCAGCGCGCCAGCTCGCCGTCGAGCGACTCCTGGTCCTCGCCGACCCACGCCACGTGCCCGTCCGGCCGGATCAGCACGGCGGGCGCGTCGAGGTCCTCGCTCACGTCCACGAGGTGGTCGACGCGGTCCGCCCAGCCTCCGACGGACACCATCCCGGCCTGGTCGAGCAGGATCCCGCGGCCGGCGTGCATCTGCGCGTAGAGCCCGCCGCGCTTCAGCGCCAGGTCCCCGATCCGCTTCCCGACCAGCGGGTGCTCCGAGCCGAGGTCGTAGCGCACCGCGACCGCGATGATCTTCTCGATCAGGTAGCGGTTGACCTCCTCGAACTGCACGAGCTCGGTGAACACCCGTCGCACGGCCTGCGGCCCCGGCTCGACCTTCATCAACTCGATCTGAGCGCGGGTGTTGTTCAGCACCTCCTCCGCGACCGGGTGGCGTTCGGCCTCGTAGGTGTCGAGCAGGCCCTCCGGAGCCCACCCGTGAACGGCGCCCGCGAGCTTCCAGCCCAGGTTGAACGCGTCCTGCACGCCCAGGTTGAGCCCCTGCCCACCGGTCGGCGGATGGACGTGCGCCGCGTCGCCCGCGAGGAACACCCGCCCGGACCGGTAGCGCTCGGCCTGCCGGGTGGCGTCGCCGAAGCGGGACAGCCAGCGCGGCGAGTGCACGCCGAAGTCGGTGCCGGCGACCTTCACGAGCTGCTGCTTCACGTCGTCGAGCGTCGGCATGACCGCGCGGTCCTCGTTCACGCCGTCCGCGGGCACGATGACCCGGTACGTCGCGGTGCCGCCGATCGGGCCGATGCCGAACCGCTTCTGCGTCTTGCGGACCTCCAGCATCAACGGCATCGCCTCCTCCCACGGGATGCCGATCTCCATCTCGCCGAGCAGCGTCTCCACCCGCGACGGCTCGCCGGGGAAGTCGATGCCCGCGAGCTTGCGGACCGTGCTGCGGCCGCCGTCGCACCCGACCAGGTACTTCGCGCGCACCGACGTGCCGTCCGCAAGAGAGACCGTCACGCCCTCGTCGTCCTGCTTGAACGCCGTGACGGTGACACCGCGCCGGATCTCGGCTCCGGCCTCGACGGCGTGCTCGGTCAGCAGGTGCTCGATCTGCGGTTGCGGCAGGCCGAGCACCACCGGGTACTTCGTGTCGAGCCTCTCCGGCGCGGGCTTCTCGATGCCCGCGAAGAACCCGGCCAGCGGATGGGTCTTGCCGGCCTCCAGGAACCGCTCGGCGATGCCGCGCTGGTCCATCACCTCGATGCTGCGCGCGTGCAGCCCGAGCGCCTTGACGACCTTCGTCGGCTCGGGGTCCCGTTCCAGCACCAGCACGCCCACGCCGTGCAGGCGCAGTTCCCCAGCCAGCATCATGCCGGTCGGTCCGCCGCCGGCGATGATGACGTCGATCATGGAGTCTTCCCCATTTCCCCAGGTAGATGACGTTGGCCGGGAAATGATGAAGCACACCCGGGGTCTTGTGGCAAGGCCCCGGGTGCGCTATATGTTGAAGTGGGAGGAGAGCGCTGCTCTCCTTTTTCCGTTTCCGAGGGTCAGCGAAGAAGCCCAGCCGCGTTCAGGTGGGCGAAGATGATCCGGTCCACTGGTGAGATGCGCTCCGCGTCCGCGGTGGTCAGCCAGGCGAGTTCCTCGATCTCGGCCGATGCCACCGGTTCCCCGTCGAACGACGCGGTGTAGCAGGTCATCCGCACGGTCACCCCTGACGTGTGGCCGTGTGCCTGCGCTTCGAACGTGCCCACGTGCTCCGCCGAGGCGGCGTCGATGTCGACCGACAGCTCCTCGCGGATCTCGCGCACGAGCGTCTCGACGTCGGACTCCCCCGGCTCGCGCTTGCCGCCGGGCAGGTAGTACGTGTCCTTGCCTCGCGACCTGGTGCCGAGCACCTGGCCGTCCTTCAGATAGATCCAGGCCACCTTGTCGATCACGCGACCGACACTAGGCCGTGGCGAGTTCCTTCACCACGCGGTGCGCGTCGGCGAGCGACTCGACGGCGAGCTCGCGGAACTGGTGCATCTGCGGCACGACGTCCGCCAGCGTCAGCTCGGCGTGCACGAACTCCAGCTTCTGGTCGAGACCGACCATCGACAGCACGGCGCGCAGGTACGGCTCCTGGAAGTCGAAGCCCTCGCGGGGCGTGCCCGGCTTGTACGACCCGCCGCGGGCCGTCACGACGACGACGCGCTTGCCGCCCCACGCGAACGTGCCGTCCTCGCGGGCGAAGTGCTCAGACGTCGCGACCTGGTCGATCCACGCCTTCAACGTCGAAGGGATCGAGAAGTTGTACATCGGCGCGCCGAGCAGGATCACGTCCGCCGCGTCGATCTCCGCGATCAGGCCGGCCGCGACGCCCTGGTCGGTGCCGTCCTTGTGCGGGATGGGCGACGCGTGCAGGTCCCGGTAGGTGTAGCCGGAACCGGGGTTCGCGGCACGCCAGCTCTCCGCGAACGCGCCCGAGACCTCCCTGGTCACAGATCCCTCGTACCGGATGCTCGTGTCGATGTGCAGCAGATTGGTCATGCCAAGAACATACGAGCGAAGAACTTCCGAGTCAAGATGTTCTGAGCCAAGAACATCTCTTCCGGGAGGTAGGATGGAACACATGGAGGAGCAGCCGGAACTCATCGAAGCCTGCCTGGCGAAGTGGGACATCAACTGGCTGCTGCACCGCGCCGCCCAGCGGGTCGGCGCGTCGTTCGCCGAGGAGATCACCAAGTTCGGCATCTCCCTGCGCGGCCAGCTCGTGCTCCAGGCGCTCGCCAACGAGGAGGTCCAGCGCACGCAGCTCAAGCTCGGCGCGATGCTCGGCCTCGACAAGACCACGCTGACGAGCGAGCTGGACAAGCTGGAGCGCGCGGGTCTCGTGATGCGGGTGCCCGACCCGAACGACCGGCGCGTGCGCACGCCCGTCATCACGGACAAGGGCCGCGCGCTGCAGAAGGAGGCCGGCGACGCGCTCGCCGAGGTCGAACGCGCCTACCGGGCCCGGTTCTCCGCCGAGGAGATGGAAGTGATCCGCAAGGTCCTGCAGGACCTCTCGCGGGGCGAGGGTCCGCTGCAGGGTTCCTGCATCTGACTCGTACCAGTAACTTCACAGCAGAGCTTGATCAAGTCTCGCGACCTGGGAAACCCGCGCGCAATCATCCCTATGGTTCGCGCAGTATGTGCTAGGTTCATGGTCGGAATAGTGTGCCAGCATGACAGCAGCACCACGGTTTTGTGCCGGCGACAAAGTAGTGATCAGGTTCGATGACCGACGCTGGATTCCAGCTCGTGTCATCCGCGGCCACCATCCGAATCACGGTTTCAGACGACGCCAGGTTCGAGTCATCCTGTGCCTGCCCGAATTGATGTCAGTCAACAACGGCAAGCGCTTCCTCCCGATCGGCACTCCGATGTTCTGGGACTCACAATCAGCCGACGTGCGGCTGATTGATCACGATCCAGGCTGGAACCCGCACACGGTGACACCATTTCTGACCCCCGACGAATACGAGATCATCGGCGGATCCAGGGATTTTCCGATCGCCGCGATGCCTGGCATGACCCAACTGGGCGCATACGCCCCGTCTACCTACTACGAGACAGGCGACCCTGTTTGGGTGTGGGAAAAGTCGTGGAGAGCTGCCACGGTCATCAGCGCGTCTGAAAGCTGGATACGCGTCAGCTACCGTAGCAACTTCCGCGACGGCAGGGGACATTCCGCGAAGAGCTACCAACCACCCAACGTCTGGCCCGCGATCTGCGACCACTCGGCGCCGACGAGGGAATTGCTCATCGACGTCGAGTGGGCAAAAGACTCGGCACCAGGCCCTCGGAAACGATCTATCGCCCGGTACATAAGCACGTGACGTGCCCCTAGACGAGCGAGCCGAGGTCGGCCTCGCGCAGCTGGTCCGCCGTCACGGTCGCCTGCGCGTCCACCAACGCCTTCAGCGCCGTCCCGTGGTCCCACACGTTGACGTTCATCGCCGCCCGCAGCCGCCCGTCACGCAGCCAGAACGCGATGAACTCCCGCGACCCGACGTCGCCGCGCACCACCAGCTCGTCGTCGGGGTCGGCGAGGCCCCGGTACTCCATGCCCAGGTCGTACTGGTCGGTGAAGAAGTACGGCGACTTCAGGTAGGGCTCGTCCAGCCCGATCAACGACCCGGCGGCGTGCGTGCCCTGGTCCTTGGCGTTGGCCCAGTGCTCGACGCGGACCCGGCCGCCGTAGCGCGGGTGCTCCTGCGCCGCGATGTCACCGGCCGCGAACACGTCCGGCGCGGACGTGCGCAACACGGCGTCGACCGCCACGCCACCGGACTCCAGCGTCAGACCTGCCGCTTCGGCCAGTTCGAGGCGCGGCGTCGCGCCGACTGCCAGCACGGTCACGTCGGGGTGCAGCTCGGTGCCGTCGTCCAGCCGCACGCCGGAAGGCGAGAAGCCCGCGACGCCCGTACCCAGCTTGAACTCCACCCCGTGCTCTTCGTGCAGGCCGCGGAACATCGCACCCATCTCGGCGCCCAACACGCGCACCAGCGGCTGGGCCAACGGATCGACGACGGTGACGCGGCAGCCGTGCGCGCGGGCGGCGGAGGCGACCTCGCAGCCGATCCAGCCGGCACCGATGATCACGACGTGCCGGCCTTCGCGCAGCGCGGACTTGAGCGCCACCGAGTCGTCCAGGGTGCGCAGCACATGTCCTTGCGCGCCAGGCAGAACGCGGGGGCGTGACCCCGTCGCGAGCAGCAGCCGGTCGTAGCTGCGGACTGCTCCATCCGAGTCGACGATCGTGTGGTCGTCCGGCCGGAGCTCCAGCACGGAGACACCCAATGCGAGGTCGATCTCGTTGTCGGCGTAGAAGCTCGGCTCGTGCACCCACGCCGGTTCGGCCGCCTTGCCGAGCAGCACGTCCTTGGACAGCGCGGGAAGTTCGTAAGGGCGGTGGTGTTCGGTGCCGAACATCGTGATCTTGCCGCCGTAGCCGCGGTCTCGGAGCGCGCCCGCGGCGGAGGCACCGGCGAGGCCCGTCCCGACGATGACGATGCGTTGCGGTTCCGCCATTTTCACCCCTCCAGGTGACCTATTCTCGTCCCACGTGCGACGCTAACCGCAGCTCGGCGCGGTCGCTGGACGGAGAACGCGAAACCTCCGTCATGACAGCCGGTGACGCACGTCTCCCTGACGTGAGCGCCGGTGCGACCGAGCCGGCGCGCCGAGTGAGCTGGAGGAAGAACCCCGTGGGAGCAACAGAGGAGTGGCAGGTGAGCTGCCGCGACATCGCTTCGCGCCGACGGGACATGACGGTGTTCGTCAGCCAGGGGCACATCGTGATCACCGTGCCGCCGGGTGAGGCCGCCGTCCTGACGCCATTGGAGGTCGGCCGGTTGCGAGCCGCGTTGCGCGACGCCGTCGTGAGCGCCTCCAACACCGACATGTGACCGCCGTCACACCGCTACCTACTCGCAAGTAGGTTAATGGCAGAGTGGGTCGCATGGTGACCCGCGTGCTGCTGACCCTGGTCAAAGCCGGAGTGATCCGGCCGCTGGGCCCGCGTGGGCTCGCCGGCACCGTGCGCGGCTACCTGCACTGGGACATCACGCTCGCGTGGGGTTACCAGACGGGTGCCGGACGCCACCCCGAGCGTGCCGCGATCATCGACGACGACGGCGTGCTCACGTACGCCGAAGTCCACGAGCGCACCAGCCGGCTCGCACACTCCTTCCGCCCGAAGGAACGCGTCGGCCTGCTCCTGCGCAACGGCCGCGCGTTCATCGAGACGATGACGGCGTGCACGAAGGTCGGCGCCGACGCGATTCTGCTCAACACCGGCCTGAGCAAAGGACAACTGGCCCAGGTCGCCGCCGGCCAGAAGATCGACCGGATCGTCGCCGACCGCGAGTTCGCCGACGCTCTCCCAGACCTTCCGACGTTCTTCAGCGACGAGCTCGAAGGCCTGATCACCGACGGCCCGCGCACCTCGTTGCCCCGCAGGCCTCCGCGCGGCAGGCTGATCATCCTCACCTCCGGCACCACCGGCACCCCGAAGGGCGCGCGCCGGCCGGAACCCGCGAGCCTCGCCCCCGCCGCCGCACTGCTGTCCCGCATCCCGCTGAGGCACGGCGACGTCATCTCCATCACCTCCCCGCTCTTCCACGCCTGGGGCCTCGCCGCGTTCCAGCTCGGCCTGGTGCTCGGCGCGACCCTGGTGCTGCGCCGGAAGTTCGATCCCGCACAGGCGTTGGCAGACGCCGACAACTGCACCGCCATGTTCGTCGTTCCCGTGATGCTGCAACGGATGCTGGAGACCGGGCACCGGCCGCGGCTGCGGATCATCGCGTCCAGCGGCTCGGCCCTGCCGCCGAAGGTCGCCGCCCGCACGCTGAGCGAGTTCGGCCCGGTGCTCTACAACCTCTACGGCTCGACGGAGGTCAGCTGGGCGAGCATCGCCACACCCGAGGAGATGCTCCGGGAGCCCGGCACGGCCGGGAAACCGCCACTGGGCACCAGACTGGCCATTGTGGACGACAGCGGCAAACCCGTGCCGCAGGGCGAAACCGGGCGGATCTTCGTCGGCAACGAGATGCTGTTCGACGGCTACACCAACGGCACCAGCAAGGAGTCGCTGAACGGCCTGATGTCGACCGGCGATCTCGGCTACCTCAAGGACGGCCTCCTGTTCGTCGCCGGACGCGACGACGAGATGATCGTCTCAGGTGGCGAAAACGTTTACCCGCACGACGTCGAGGACCTCCTCTCGACGATGGAGGGCGTCACCGAGGTCGCGGTTCTGGGAGTGCCGGACGACGAGTGGGGCCAGCGCCTCGCCGCGTTCGTTGTAGGCGCAAAAACACTTACGGCCGAACAGGTGCGCGACCACGTGAAGGCGAACTTGGCGCGATACTCCGTTCCTCGCGACGTTTTCTTCGTCGAGGAGCTGCCCCGCAACGCGGCCGGAAAAGTGTTGAAACGTCAACTCCGCGACCACGACTAAGCTCGCCCCCGGAGTGAGGGGGCTTCACCATGACGGTTCCCGGCAGGACCGCGGACCCGCGTGCCAACGCCGTGCACAACCTGCGCGAGGCGCGGATCGCCCTGGACGAGGGCAGGCCGGGCGAAGCGTTGGAGTACGCCGAAAAGGCGGTGGCCGCGTTCACGTGGCTGGACGACGCGGAGGGCGTCGCGGAAGGCGTGCTGACGCAGTCGGTGGCACTGGGCAAGCGAGGGCTGTGGCCGAGCGCGCTCGACACCATCGACAAGGTGCAGGCGATCGCGACGGCCAACCGCCACATCGGACTCCAGGCGCGGTGCAGCTTTTCCCGTGCGGTGGTGGAACTGCGACTCGACTCTCGGGAACGGAGCTTCAACTCCTTCGCCCGCGCGCTGGGGCTCGCGGAGCTCACCGGGGACAACGAGCTGATCGGGTCCGTGCTGTTCGAACAGGCGCGGGTGATGCGCATGCAGTACCACGAGCACTGCATGATCCGCACCGAGGAGAGCCGGTGCAGCCTCGACGGCGAGCCGTGCGTGCGCAAGCTCCGGCGCGCGGAAGCGTTGTGCGCCCAGGTGCGCGACCGCTGGAAGACGCTCGGCGACCCGGTGCGGATGGCGATGGTCAACGTCCTGCTGACACACGTGCGCATCGATCTGGGTGAACTTGACCGCGCGCACCGCAGCTGGCAGCGCGCTGACCAGTTGCTTGCCGGAAGGAACCGTCCGGTGGCCCGCGCGGAGGCGTTGATGGCCAAGGCGCGGCTGAGCGGCGCGCGGGCCCGCTACCCGGAGCAGATCGCGCAGCTCACCCAGGCCGCCGAACTCGCGATGAGCTGCCTGGCTCGGGAGGTCGCGGTGCACGCGCACCAGCAGCTCAGCGTGGCGCACGAACGGGCGGGCGACCTCGAACGCGCGTTGCGGCACGCACGGCTGCAACTGGAGCAGTACCGGTTGTGGGAGCTGCAGGAAGGCCGCGACCTCCTGCGGATGCGCGAGCACGACCTGTCGTCGCGACTCGTGGAACAGTTGGCGCACAGGCGGTTCGAGCCCAAGCGCGAGGACGCCGTGGTGCGCGTCCCGAACGCGGCGGAGCTCCACGAGACCGGTACCGCGGAGCACACGAACACGCGGATCGCCCGCGCGTTGCGAGCGGGACTCACCAAACGCGGCATCGAGGTGCTGCGGCTCGTGGCGGCCGGGGCGAGCACGGCGATGATCGCGGAGTCGCTCGGCCTCTCCCCCAAAACCGTGCAGAACCACCTGCAACGCATCTACACGACGCTTGACGTCAACGGCCGCGCCGGCGCCATCGTGTGGTGGATGAACCTGACCGCCACCTAGTCATGCATTGTCAAGTTATTGACAATTCGTCCGCCCGGCCTTGTTGACCATCGCCCGTTCGGCCGCTTGTCGATGACCGGGAACTGCCGGTTCACGGGTGTTTTACCTACACATGCACAGCGTAATTGGGTGATGTGATGGGTAACTGGTCTGTGTCATGCTCCGTTAACAAGGTGTCCAGTTAACGAGTGAGGGCCGGTCATGACGAGGCAACGCCGCCGAGCAGGCCTGGCGCCACGACCGGCGGCCGTGCCGGTCGGTGCGCTAGTGCTTGCGCAGGGCGATGCGTGCCACGTCCCGCCACAGCAGCGGGTCGACGCCCTCGGGGTTGATGTGCTCCAGCAACCCGGCCAGCGCGGCCCGCGCGTCGGCACCACCGGACGGCTCGACCTCGTCCGCCGCCCGCACCAGCAGGAGGTGGCACCGCAGCTGCTGTTCCGCGTCGAGCCTGCCGGTGGCGAGCGCGCTCTCGGCGAGCTCGCGGGCCCGGCCGACCTCGCCGTCGCGCAACGCGAGCTCGGCGCGCAGCGCACGGGCGTGCGCCAGAAGGCCTTCCTGCCGGCGCATGGCCGCGGCCGTCGTCTCGACGTTGTCCAGCAACGCGACCACGTCGTCGAGGTTCGTGCCGGGCGTGCGCAACGCGATGGACGCCCCGGCGAGCCGGACCCGGCAGCGGTACTCGGGATCGCCGTCGAAGTCGTCCAGCATCGAGACGGCCTCGCGGATGCAGTGCGCGGCCTCGGTGCGGTCTCCCAGGCGGTCGGCGACCTTGGCGCGCGCCCACCACGTGGAGATCGCGAGCCGGTCGCGGCCGAGTTCGGGCAGCCGCGCGGAGAGCTGGTCCACCACCTGTTCCGCGTCGGCGAGCCGGCCCGCGAAGGTGAGCTCGGCGCACAACGCGATCAGGGCGCGGGTCTGCACGCGGCGCACCCGTTCGCCGTCACCACCCGCCAGCTCAACGGCTTCACTCGCGGCCTTCACGGATTCGGCCGGACGGCCGAGGCGCCGCAACGAGGATGCGCGCAGGATCTCTGCGAGCGCGTCCACCGCCGGACCGGGAGACCACGACTTGCGCAGCTTCGCCGCCGCCAGCAGCAGACCCTCGTGGTCGCGCTGCCTCGCGAGCATCACCAGGCGCGTCCAGCGCACGCACCAGCCGAACATCTCCTCGTCGGACCGCTTTCCCAGCGTCTCCAGCAGATCGACGGCCAGCACGAGGTCGCCGTCGTGGTACGCGAGCAGCGCCTCGCACCACGCGAGCGCCTCGTCCTGCATGGCGGTGCTGTCCTCGTCGACCATCAGTTCGGAGGGGTCGACGCCGAGCACCTCGGCGAGTCTGCGCACGACAGTGGGCGACGGCACCCGTTCACCGGACTCGAGCCGCGACACGTAGCTCATGGAGACACCGGGGCACGCGAGGTCCTTTTGGGACAAACCCCGTTGCAGCCGGACCGCTCGCAACCGCGTGCCGAACCTCGTCAACGACTTCCTGCCCTCATCCACGGCCGCCACCTAACGAAGGAGCCCCTTCAATGAAGTTGAACACTATCGCTCGAACCGTCGCAGCCGTGATCCTCACCTTGGGGGCCTTGGTCGCGATGTCCGGCGCGGCGACGGCGGACGACCCCGGTTCGCAGTTCACCCCGCCGTACGCCTCCGCCTCCGTCCAGCCCTGATCGACGGGCCGGGCGGTCCTGCCTCCCTCGCAAGCAGGACCGCCCGGCCCCGCAACACACCAATTGACGCACCTGGCCACATCACCAGCTACGAGTGGTGCACAGTTGTGGGGTGACTCTGCAACTGCGCACGCCTGCACACCAGGTGAGTCCGAAGTCGGTCCTGCTGTGGACGATGCAGGCCGCCACGTTCTGGCTCGTGCTGTTCGTGCCCCAGCTCGTCGTCTTCCTGCTGGTGAGCAGGCCGCCGACGTGGGAGCTGGTGCTCCTGGTGGCCACCGGTGTCGTGGGGGTCCTGCACACCGCGATCGAACCGAGCTGGCGCTACCGCGTCCACCGCTGGGAGACCACGCCGGACGCCGTGTACACGCTCTCCGGCTGGCTGAACCAGGAGTGGAGAGTCGCCCCGGTCTCGCGGATCCAGACGATCGACACCAAGCGCGGGCCGTTCCAGCAGATGCTCGGCCTCTCGACCGTCACGGTGACGACGGCGTCGGCCGCCGGTCCCGTCGAGATCGAGGGCCTAGAGCACGAGGTCGCGCAGCGGCTCGTGGTGGAGCTGACGAACACCACCCAGGCCACGCCGGGTGATGCCACGTGACCGCCGAGGTTCCCGCCGGCCTGCCCGCGGCGCCTGAGCTCACCGAGCCGTTGCAGGAGTGGCACCGCCTGCACGTGCGGATGCTGGTCGTGCGGCCGCTCAACGAGGGCATCGCGATGCTGGTGCCGATCCTCGTGCTGCTGTTCACCGGCAACGGCGAGAAGTGGCGGCTCATCGCGTCCGGCGCGACGGTCGCGGCGATCCTCGCGTTCAGCTACCTCATCTGGCGCACCACGAAGTACCGCATCACCGACGACCAGGTCGAGCTGCACACCGGTCTGCTGACGCGCAAGCAGCTCGCGGTGCCGCGCGATCGCATCAGGACGGTCGACCTCACCTCCAAGCCGGGCCACCGGATCTTCGGGCTGTCGGCGGTGCGGATCGGCACGGGCCAGCAGGACACGCCCGGCACGGACGGGCTGACGCTCGACGCGGTGACGCAGCAGGAGGCCGAGCGGCTCCGCTTGGTGTTGCTGCAGAAGGGAGTCGCGCCCAGGCCCGCCGCCGAGGGCGAGACCGCGGAGCCGGTCGCGCTGCCCGAGTCCGAGGTGATCTCGCAGCTCGACCTGAAGTGGCTGAAGTTCGCGCCGCTGTCGTTGTCGGGTCTGGTCGCGATCGGCGCGATCTTCGGCGTGCTCTCGAACTACGCCGACGACCTCGGCCTGCACCCGGTGCAGGACCTGTGGGAGTGGCTGTTCGAGAACCCGAGCCTCGCGCTCTTCGCCGGGTTCCTGGTCGTGCTGGCCGTGGTCGGGCTCATCCTCTCGGTGCCGCTCTACATCCTCCAGTTCTGGAACTACAAGCTCACCCGCGAGCCGGACGAAACCCTGCGCGTGCAACGGGGTCTGCTCACCACCCGCTCGGTCTCGGTGGAGGAGCAACGGCTGCGCGGCGTCGACATCCAGGAACCGCTGCTGGTGCGCGCGGGCAAGGGCGCGAAGCTCGCCGCCGTGACGACGGGCCTGGGGTCCAAGGGCGAGAGCAACCTGCTGCTGCCGCCCGCGCCGTTGACGGTGGCGCACCAGGTCTCCCGCGACGTGCTGAAGGTCGGCAACGACCCGACGACGTTGCGGCTGCGCAAGCACCCGTTCGCCGCGTTGCGCCGCAGCATGATCCGGCACACGCTGCCCTGGATCGTGATCGCGGCCGGTCTGGCGATCTGGGCGCCGTCGTGGGCGTGGCCGATCCCGGTGGCGATCCTGCCGTTCGCCGCGCTGGTCGGCTGGGACAACTACCGGTCGCTCGGCAACGCGCTGGACGAGCGTTATCTGGTGACGCGCAACAACTCCCTCGTGCGCAGCACGGTCGCGTTGCAGCGCACCGGCATCATCGGGTGGCGCATCCACCAGTCGTTCTTCCAGCGGCGCAGCGGGTTGATGACGATCGGCGCGACTACGGCGGCGGGTGCGGGCGTCTACCACGTGACGGACGTCGGCGCGTCCCACGGACTGGCGCTCGCGGACGAGGCCGTGCCGGAGTTGCTGCGGCCGTTCCTGGTCGAGTCCGCTGTGGACGGTCAGGCCGAACGGAACGTCTGACGGTAGGCGCTCGGTGAGACGCCGACGCTCGCCGCCAGCTGCTGTCGCAGAGCCGCGCCGGTGCCGAAGCCGGCGTGGCTCGCGACCTGGTCGATCGGCAGGTCGGTGGTCTCCAGCAGGTGCCGGGCCCGGTCGACGCGCTGCTGCGTCAGCCACTGGCCGGGCGACATGCCGGTCTCGGCGCGGAAGCGGCGGGTGAACGTGCGCACGCTCATCCGCACCTGCCCGGCCATCGCGGCCAGGTCGAGCGGTTCCTGGAGCCGTTCCAACGCCCACTCGCGGGCGAGCGCGGTCGACGTGTCCGGGTAGGTCGGCACGGGCCGGTCGACGTACTGGGACTGGCCGCCCTGCCGCCACGCCGGGACGACGCAGTAGCGCGCGATCCAGTTCGCGACCTCGCTGCCGTGATCCGACCTGATGACGTGCAGGCACAGGTCGATGCCCGCCGCGACGCCCGCGGACGTGAGCACGTCGCCGTCGTCGATGAACAGCACGTCCGGGTTGAGCCGCACCTTCGGGTAGAGCCGGCGGAACTCGTCGGTGGTCCGCCAGTGCGTGGTCGCGGGCCTGTCGTCCAGCAGCCCGGCCGCCGCGAGCACGAACGCGCCGGTGCAGATCGACATGACCCTGCGCGCGTTCGTCGTGGTCAGCGCCTCTTTCACGGCCGGTTCCAGCCAGCCCTCGCGGGCCGGTTGGTAGTGCGTGCCGGGCACCAGCACCGTGTCCGCGTCCTTCAAAGCTTCCAGACCGTGCTCGGGCGCGATGGTGAAGCCGCCGGTCGTGGGGATCGGGCGGCGGTCCGGCGAGCACACGACGACCTCGTAGCGGTCGTGGAGCCGGGCGAACATGTGCGTCGAGCTGCCGATGTCGAACGCGACCGACTGCTCCAGCGCGAGGACGGCGATCCGGTGCATGGCCTGATTCTTTCACATGTTGGCCATCGGGCCACTGGTTGAAGCCTCGGCGATCGCCGAACCTTGTCGGCGTGAGACTCCATTGGGCCTGGGTTGTCGCAGGCGTGTCCTTCATCGCCCTGGTGGGCGCCGCGTCGTTCCGCGCGGCTCCGGGAGCGTTGATCGAGCCGTTGCGGGCGGAGTTCGGCTGGTCGACCGGCACGATCTCGCTCGCCATCTCGATCAACCTGTTGCTGTACGGGCTGACCGCGCCGTTCGCGGCCGCGCTCATGGACCGCTTCGGCGTGCGGATCGTCGTCACCTACGCGTTGACCATGGTCGCGATCGGCAGCGGCCTGACCGTGTTCATGACCGCGTCCTGGCAGCTGATCCTGCTGTGGGGCGTCGTGGTCGGGCTCGGCACCGGATCGATGGCGCTGGCGTTCGTCGCGACCATCACCGGGCGCTGGTTCGTGAAGCACCGCGGGCTGGTCACGGGCGTGCTGACGGCCGGTGGCGCGGCCGGTCAGCTGGTGTTCCTGCCGACCGTGGCGTGGCTGTCGGAGAGCTACGGCTGGCGGCCCGCGTCGCTCGTCATCTGCATCGCCGCGCTGGCCGTCGTGCCGCTGGCCGCGTTCTTCCTGCGCGAGTACCCGCGGGACGTGGGGCTGCTGCCGCTGGGCGCGACCGAGGACACTCCCCCGCCGCCGTCGGGCGGGGCCGCTCGCAGGGCTCTGGGCGCGTTGAAGTCGGCTGCCCGCACCCGTCCGTTCTGGCTGCTGGCCGGCGGGTTCGCGATCTGCGGCGCGTCGACGAACGGCCTGGTGGGCACGCACTTCATCCCCGCCGCGCACGACCACGGCATGCCGACCACGACCGCCGCCGGGTTGCTGGCACTGGTGGGCGTGTTCGACATCGTGGGCACGATCGCGTCCGGCTGGCTGACCGACCGCGTCGACTCGCGGCTGCTGCTCGCGGGCTACTACGCGCTGCGCGGCCTCTCGCTGATGCTGCTGCCGCAGCTGTTCGGCGAGTCGGCGCACCCGTCGATGCTGGTGTTCATCATCTTCTACGGCCTGGACTGGGTCGCGACCGTGCCGCCGACCGTGGCGTTGTGCCGGCAGTACTTCGGCATGTCCGGGCCCGTCGTGTTCGGCTGGGTGTTCGCGTCGCACCAGCTCGGCGCGGCCCTCGCGGCGTCCGCGGCCGGCCTCACCCGCGACCACCTGGGCAGCTACGACCTGGCCTGGTACGTCGCGGGCGGGCTCTGCATCGGCGCGGCGGTGCTGTCAGCGTCGCTTGCGCGAAGTCCCGAAGAGCCCTCGCGTGATCTCGCGAGCCAGGGCGCTGCCCGCTGACCGCAGGAAGGACTTGACGGCGCTGTTGCCGAGCACCTTCTCGACCATCCCCGGTTCCTCCTTCTCGCGCCGTTCGGCGGGAGGGGGTTCCGGGGCTGATTCCTGTTGGGGTGGCGCGACTTTCGCCATCAGCTGCTCGTAGGC
The DNA here is from genome assembly GCF_042721395.1 of Lentzea sp. NPDC058450. Taxonomy (NCBI): domain Bacteria; kingdom Bacillati; phylum Actinomycetota; class Actinomycetes; order Pseudonocardiales; family Pseudonocardiaceae; genus Lentzea; species Lentzea sp. NPDC058450. The sequence goes on along the minus strand of NZ_JBHXLO010000059.1, from coordinate 5,379 downwards.
CGACTCGCGGTCGATCGTCTCCGCGTACTTGCCGTGGAGGTCCGAGTTCTGGGCCGCCTGCTTGATCGCGTCGTTGCCGATGGTGTCCATCAACGAGCGGGGTGCGCGCAGCCGGGTCCACGCGACCGGGGTCGGCGCGCCCTTCTCGCTCAGCACGGTGATGACCGCCTCGCCGATGCCGAGCGACGTGAGCGCCTTCTCCAGGTCGTAGTGCGGGGTCGTCGGATACGTCTTCACCGTGCGCGCCAACGCCTTCTGGTCGTCCGGCGTGAACGCGCGCAGGGCGTGCTGGACGCGCGCGCCGAGCTGCGACAGCACGTCGTTCGGGATGTCGGTCGGCAGCTGGGTGCAGAAGAAGACGCCGATGCCCTTGGACCGGATGAGCTTCACGGTCTGGGTGATCTGGTCGAGGAACGCCTTGGAGGCGTTGGAGAACAGCAGGTGCGCCTCGTCGAAGAAGAACACCAGCTTGGGCTTCTCGACGTCGCCTTCCTCGGGCAGCGTCTCGAAGAGCTCGGCCAGCAGCCACATCAGGAACGTGGAGAAGAGCGCCGGGTTGCCCTGCAGCTCCGCGAGCTCGAGCAGGCTGACGACGCCCTTGCCGTCGCGTTCGCGCATCAGGTCGGCCGGGTCGAGCTCGGGTTCGCCGAAGAACCTGTCGCCGCCCTGCGCCTCCAGGTTGACCAGCGCCCGCAGGATCACGCCCGCCGTGGAGCCGGAGACCCCGCCGATGCCCTTGAGGTCCGCCTTGCCCTCGTCGCTGGTGAGGTGCTGGATGACGCTGCGCAGGTCCTTGGTGTCGAGCAGCGGCAGGCCCTTCGAGTCGGCCCAGTGGAAGATCAGGCCGAGCGTCGACTCCTGGGTGTCGTTCAGGCCCAGCACCTTCGACAGCAGGATCGGGCCGAAGCTCGTGATCGTCGCCCGCAGCGGCACGCCGATGCCGCCCGTGCCGATCGACAGGAACTGCACCGGGAAGGCCGTGGCGGCCCAGTCGTCGCCCGTGTCGGCGGCCCTGGCCTTGGTGCGATCGCTCTCCGCACCCGCCTGCGACAGCCCGGACAGGTCGCCCTTGACGTCCGCCATCAGCACCGGAACGCCGTTGTTCGACAGCTGTTCGGCGAGCAGCTGGAGGGTCTTGGTCTTTCCGGTTCCCGTTGCGCCTGCGACAAGTCCGTGGCGGTTGACCATGGACAACGGGATGCGGACGTGTGCCGTCGACTCGACCTGTCCGTCGACCAGCACAGCACCGAGTTCGATGGCCGCGCTCTCGGACGCGTAGCCGGCAGCGATGTCACCCTGAGCCGTCATGCACGAGGAGCGTAACCAGGTTGCCGCACGCCGCCACTCGAAGTTGAGGCTCCGCGCAGTAATGTTCGGGGCGTGATGGATCGTCTGGTGTGGATCGACTGCGAGATGACCGGACTCGACTTGGGCAAGGACGCTCTGATCGAGATCGCGGCACTGGTCACGGACGCCGAGCTCAACGTGCTCGGCGAGGGTGTGGACATCGTGATCCACGCCCCCGACGACGTGCTGGCCTCGATGCCGGAGATCGTCATGGAGATGCACGCCAAGTCGGGCCTGACCGAGGAGGTGCGCGAGTCCGTCGTCTCCCTGGAGGAGGCCGAGGCCGCCGTGCTGGCCTACATCAAGGAGTGGGTGCCGGATCCCCGGACCGCTCCCCTGGCCGGCAACTCCATCGCGACCGACCGCGGGTTCATCGCCCGCGACATGCCGGCGCTGGACGCGCACCTGCACTACCGCATGGTCGACGTGTCGTCGATCAAGGAGCTGTGCCGGCGCTGGTACCCGCGCATCTACTACGCGCAGCCGGGCAAGGGGCTCGCGCACCGGGCGCTGGCGGACATCGTCGAGTCGATCCGGGAGCTCGCGTACTACCGGCGGACGGCGTTCGTGCCGCAGCCCGGTCCGTCGACGGAGCAGGCCCAGGCCGTGGCCGCTGACCTGCTGAAGGACGTCAAGTAGACCCCCGATTTCAATATCGGTGGCTACCGTTGCTATGCTTTCCTCGCTGGTCAACGACCGGCAATGGTGGGTGTAGCTCAGTCGGTAGAGCACTGGGTTGTGATCCCAGGTGTCGCGGGTTCAAGTCCCGTCACTCACCCTGACAAGCCGGACCATGTTCGCAAAATGCGCGAACATGGTCCGGCTTCGTTTTATATCTGGGGGCCGAGCCCCCAGACCCACGCCGGGGGAACCCCCGGACCCCCATCAGTCGCCGGAGCGCAGCTGTGACCACTCTTGTCGCCAAGGACCTCGCCGCCGGGCACGGTGACCGCGTCCTGTTCTCCGGCCTGGACCTGGTGGTCGCTCCCGGCGACGTCATCGGGCTCGTCGGTGTGAACGGGGCGGGCAAGTCGACGTTGCTGCGCACGCTCGCCGGGCTGATCCCGGCCGAGTCGGGCCGGGTGTCGCTGAACCCGCCGTCCGCCAACGTCGGGCACCTCGCCCAGGAACCGGAGCGGCTGGCGGGCGAGACGGTGCGCGAGTACCTGGCTCGCCGCACCGGGGTGGCTTTCGCGCAGGGGGTGCTGGACGCGGCCACCGAGGCGTTGACGGCGGGCAACGACGAGGGCTACTCCGAGGCGTTGGACCAGTGGCTGGCGCTGGGCGGCGCGGACCTGGAGGAGCGTTCGCTGGAGGTCGTCGCCGACCTGGGGCTCTCGGTCGGCCTGGACGCGTTGATGACGTCTCTCTCGGGTGGTCAGGCCGCACGGGCCGGCATGGCGTCGTTGCTGCTCAGCCGGTACGACGTCTACCTGCTCGACGAGCCGACCAACGACCTGGACCTCGACGGCCTGGAGCGGCTGGAGAAGTTCGTGACGGGCCTGCGCGCCGGCACGGTCCTGGTGTCGCACGACCGCGAGTTCCTGGCCCGCACGGTGACGAGCGTGCTGGAGCTCGACCTGCACCAGAACGCCGTGCACCTCTACGGCGGCGGCTACGAGTCGTACCTCGAAGAGCGCGCGCGTGCGCGTCAGCACGCCCGTGACGACTACGAGGAGTACGCCGACACCAAGTCGTCGTTGGAGGCCCGCGCGCGCATGCAGCGCTCGTGGATGGAGAAGGGCGTGAAGAACGCCCGGCGCAAGGCGGGCGACAACGACAAGAACGCGCGCAAGTTCCGTGCCGACGCCACCGAGAAGCAGGCCTCGAAGGCCCGGCAGACCGACCGCATGATCGAACGCCTCGAGGTCGTGGAGGAGCCCCGCAAGGAGTGGGAGCTGCGGATGGAGATCGCCTCCGCACCCCGTTCCGGCGCGGTCGTGGCGTCGTTGCGCGGTGCCGTCGTCTCGCGCGGCTCGTTCACGCTCGGCCCGGTGGACCTGCAGATCGACTGGGCGGACCGGGTCGCGATCACCGGCTCGAACGGCGCGGGCAAGTCGACGCTGCTCGGCGCGTTGCTGGGGCGGGTGGAGCTCTCGTCGGGCTACGCGACCCTGGGCTCCGGCGTCGTGGTCGGCGAGGTCGACCAGGCGCGCGGCCTGTTCCTCGGCGACCTGCCGCTGGTGGAGGCGTTCGAGGAGGCCGTGCCGGAGATGAACCCGGCCGACGTGCGGACGTTGCTCGCGAAGTTCGGGCTGAAGGCCCTGCACGTCATGCGGCCCGCGGCGTCCCTGTCGCCGGGCGAGCGGACGCGGGCGGCGCTGGCGTTGCTCCAGGGCCGCGGGGTGAACCTGCTGGTGCTGGACGAGCCGACGAACCACCTCGACCTGCCGGCGATCGAGCAGCTGGAGTCGGCTCTGGAGAACTACCCCGGCACGTTGCTGCTGGTCACGCACGACCGGCGGATGCTGGAGGCCGTGCAGGTGAACCGTCACCTGACCGTGGCGGCCGGTCAGGTGACGGTCTCCTAGCTACCCGCGGTTGCCCTGGACCCAGGTCTCCCACGGGACCTGCCAGTCGCCGAAGCCGTCCCACGACTCCAGGGCGGGGCCACCGGAGTTGACGACGGTCACGACGTCACCCTGCTTGCTGTTGTCGAACACCCACTTGGCGTTCTCGGGCGACAGGTTGAGGCAGCCGTGGCTCACGTTGCGCCTGCCCTGGTCGCCGATGGACCACGGCGCGCTGTGGAAGAAGATGCCGCTGTTGGACATGCGGTAGGCCCAGTCGACCGGCGTCTTGTAGCCGCCGTTCTCCAACGCGAGGCCGTACGTGGTCGAGTCCATGATCATGTGGTCGTGCTTCTCCATCAGCACGTACGTGCCGGTGGGGGTGGTGTTGGCCGCGTTGCCCATCGAGGTCGGCATGGTCTTCACGACCTGGCCGTTGACCTTGACGTTGACCGTGTGCGCGCCACCGTCGGCCTCGTAGATGACCTCGTCGCCGACCGTCGTGGTGATCGTGCGGTCTTCCTGGCCGTAGATGCCGTCACCGATGTGCTTGCCGTACACCTTGATGTTCATCGTGATCTTGGTGCCCGACTTCCAGAACGCCTGCGGACGCCAGTGCACCTCCTTCTTGTTGAACCAGTAGAAGGCGCCCTCGACCTTGGGCTCGGTGGTGATCTCCAGCATCTTCTCGGCCGCGACCTTGTCGGCCACCGGCTCGTCGAAGTAGAAGGCGAGCGGCTGCCCCACACCGATGGTGGTGCCGTCCTGAGGGTTCGTCGAGACGTAGGTGAGCGTGCGCGGCTTCACCGTGGTGAAGCTGGTCTCCTTGGTCTCCGCCTTGCCGTCCTCACCGGTCGCCGTGGCGACGAGCTTGTAGGCCTTGGAGTAGCCGAGCGGCTCGGTGTTGTTCCACTGCGTCGACTCGGGGTTCATCTTGCCCTCGACGACCTTGCCGTCGGCGTTCGTGAGCTTGACGTCGGTCAGCTTCCCGTCCGCCGCGGTCGCGATGACGGGCAGACCGGGCGACACGTCGGCCGCACCGTTGGCCAGCCCCAGCGTCAGCGTGACGGGCTTCGGCGGCGGAGGAGGAGCACTCGACTCGCCACCACCGCTGCCACTGGCCGCGTCACCGCCGCCTGAACAGCCTGCGATCAGGATCACAGCGATTCCTGCCGCGACCACCCCACGACCGCGCCTGCTCCACATCCCCATCGACGTACTTCCGATCTGCTTGTCGCCCGCTCCCGAGACTGCCTGCACGAAGTCGTTTTGGCGTCCCCCGACTAGGTGACGACACGGGGTGGTCCGAAGTTGCGCAAGTGGCCGGATCGTTACGTGCCCGATGCACCTCCAAACGCCTGCTGACCAGCCGATTGGGAGCGCGCGGAAGCCCTGTGCTAACGTTCTTCCCGTCGGAACGAGCAAGCCTCCGGCACACAAACAAGCGCCGCTAGCTCAGTTGGTTAGAGCAGCTGACTCTTAATCAGCGGGTCCGGGGTTCGAGTCCCTGGCGGCGTACTCC
>NZ_JBHXLO010000058.1:0-26946 GCF_042721395.1 Lentzea sp. NPDC058450 | reverse complement strand
ACCGCCCCCACGCCCCCGTACAACCAGTACGGGGGCGTGGGGGCGGTGCCGCGATGCACCCGTCTGACCGCGCATTCCCCCGGCAACGTTCCGAGCCACGCCACTAGTGCGCGCCGGTCGTTCCGTAGCAAAGTAGGCGGCATGACCTCCTTCGCCGCGTACCAGAACGAGATCTACCTGCAGGGGCTCGGTGGCGCCGTGCCGCCGTTCACCACCGACCCGGACGCGCTGGAGCAGTCCGCGCGGGATCGGCTGGGACCGGGTCCGTTCTGGTACGTGGCGGGAGGCGCCGGCTCGGGCGCCACCGTGCGGGCGAACCGCGAGGCGTTCGACCGGGTGCGGATCGTGCCGCGGATGCTGACCAACGCGACCGAACGGCACCTCGGCGTCTCCGTGCTCGGCACCGAGCTGCCCGCGCCGGTGATGCTCGCACCCGTTGGCGTGCAGTCGATCCTGCACCCCGACGGTGAGCTGGCGACCGCTCGTGCTGCCGCCGAGCTCGGTGTCCCGATGGTGTTGTCGACCGCGTCCTCGCACACGATCGAGGAGGTGGCGGAGGCGTCCGGCGAGGGGCCGCGCTGGTACCAGCTGTACTGGCCGAACGACCCCGACGTGTGCGCGTCGTTGCTGGAGCGCGCGAAGAAGGCCGGGTACACGGCGTTGGTCGTCACGCTGGACACGTGGACGTTGGCGTGGCGGCCGCACGACCTGGACCAGGCGTACCTGCCGTTCCTGCGGGCCGTCGGCACGGCGATTCCGTTCAGCGACCCGGTTTTCCGCGCGGGGCTGCAGAAGTCGCCGGAGGAGGACCTGCCGATGGCGATCCTGCGGTGGGTGCAGCTGTTCACCGGCACCGACAAGTCGTGGGACCAGCTGTCGTTCCTGCGTGAGCACTGGGACGGGCCCATCGTCCTGAAAGGAATCCAGCACGCCGACGACGCGCGCAAGGCCGTGGAGTACGGAATGGACGGTGTCGTCGTCTCGAACCACGGCGGGCGTCAGGTGGACGGCGCGGTGGGGTCGCTCGACGCGCTGCCGTCCATCGTGGAGGCGGTGGGGGAGCAGGTCGACGTGCTGTTCGACTCGGGCGTTCGCACCGGGGCCGACATCGTGAAGGCGCTGGCGCTGGGGGCCAAGGCCGTGATGGTGGGGCGGCCGTTCGCGTACGGGCTCGCGCACGGCGGTCAGGTGGGGGTGCGGCACGTGCTGCGCAGCCTGCTCGCGGACTTCGACCTGACGCTCGGACTCTCGGGTCACCGCAGCCCGGCCGACCTGGGGCCGGACGCGCTGCGGTTCTCCTGAGTCCTACGGCATGGTCGCGGTCATCCGCGCCAACGTGCCGAAGTCGGCTGGCTGCACCCGCAGCCAGCCTTCGCTCTTCGCCGCCAGATAACGCCCGCTCGGCGTGTCGATGTACGTGATCGGGTTGACGCAGCGCTGCTTGCGTCCCAGGTGATCGCGCTTGGCCGAGAAGACCTGACCGCCGCCCGTCCGCGGCTGGCCCATGATCTCCCGCAGCTGCGCGACCAGCTGGTCGTTCGGCGTGCTCGTCGGCCTGCTCTGCTGCATGAACGACCCGGTGTCCTCGTAGGACGGCTGCCGCTTCTGCTGCAGCGCGTCCTCGGGGAGCGTGATCGGGCTGCCCTTGCCGGCCGGGGTCGGGGGCAGCGCGCCGACCAGTGCCTGCGGAGCCTCGTCCGCCCGCACCGGTTCGAGCACGAACTGCTGGTCCGGCGTGAGCAGGATCCGCAGCGCGTCCTGGCCGTTCGTCACGACCAGCACGCTCTGCTGGGGCCCGTCCTTCAGGCTGAAGAACGCCCAGTACTCCACCCCGGCCTCGACGACGAGCCGCAACGCGTTGGTGAGATCCGGGTGGATCTGCCCGCCGCGCGCGAGCCCGTACTGCTCGAGCGCAGCCCAAGCCGACCGTTGCAGCCGTTCCAGCTCACTCACGTCGCCCGACTCGAGAAGCCCCTCGTCGAACTCGACCTGAGCGAGCAGCGCACGGTGCATCGTCGGCAGACCGGCGGCCTGCCAAGCCTGGTACAGCGCCGTGACAGGGATGGAGACCCTGCTCCGCAGCACGTTTCCCCCTTATCCGCCGATGACCGGCGGAGCAACCATCGTTCCGTCGCCGAAGATGTCCTCGGTCTCCTGCAAGTACGAGGCGGACTTGTGCTCGCTGTCCTCGGCACCCTCGCCGCGACCACCGGCACCGCCCATGCCGCCACCCATACCGGCCGCACCACCACGCCCGGCGGCACCGGCCGCACCGGCACCAGCGGGCCCGAACCCACCGGCACCACGCCCTTCACCGGCAACACCGGCAGCACCACCGAAGCCGGCCGCGCCAGCGCCCATGGCACCAGGCCCGCCCATACCGCGAGCGGCCGCGGCCCCACCAAGACCACCAGCGCCACCGCCGGGCCCACCGAGCCCGCCACCACGGCCACCGCCGGCACCACCACCTGCGCCACCGGGCCCGTTCAGACCACCGGGACGGTTGCGCGGGTTGTTCGGATCCAGCGGCCCACCGGGGCGACGCGGGTTGTTGGGGTCGAGCGGCCCGCCGGGACGCCGGGGGTCGTTCGGGTCGAACCTGCCACCGGGCGGCACGGTCGGGTCACCGATGTTGGTCGGCGGCCGGTTGCGCGGGTCGTCGGTGGGAGGAGGCGGCGGAAACTTGTCGTCGACACCGGCCGTGCCGGTGGTATCAGTCGGTGGCGTCCACTGGGACAGACCCGTGCTGCCGTCGCCACCACCGCTGTTGCGGCCGCCACCGCCAGGAGGCGGGTTGTTGCCGCCGCCGGGAGGCGGGTTCTTGCTGTTGTCGACCTCGTCGATCTTGTACTTGCCGTCGGGCGGTCCCTCTTGGACGTTCGCGTCGTCGGCGTTGGGGGAGATGAACGTCGGCTGGTTGTCGGTGCTCGCGTTCACGGCGGTCGCGTACTGGTTGAACGCCCGCACGTTCTGCTCGCTGACCTGCTGGTTCTTCTCGACGGCCTGGTCGTAGTCGGTGTCCCACCACGCCATGTCGTTGAGGAACGGCTTGTCCGGCACGGCCGGGGGCTGAGCCATGGCGTTGCGCGCGTTCACGTACGCCTCGCCGACGGCATCGGCACTCGTGCCCGCCTGCGTGGCCGAGTCACCCGTGACGGTCGCCCAGGTGGCCAGGGGCGAGGTCGCACCGCGTGCAGCGTCACCCGCCGAGCCTTCCCAGGCGGCGCCGGAGTCGCGCACGGCCTGCTCGATCACCTGGGCGACGTCGCCGTGGCCGCTGGAGAGGTCGCGCCAGGCCTGTGCGGTCACCGAGGTGCTCTGACCTGGACCGCTGCCGTTCTGGAACCACTTGTAGATCGTGTCGCCGCCCGCGAAGGGGAGTACGGCGAAACCGCCGATGTTCGGCTCATCCCCAGCCATCTCGCTACCCCTTCAGGTTTGTGATGATCAGTTGTGCGACCCGCTCCGCCTCGGGGCAGGCCTTCTTGGTGGCACGCTCGTCCGCGGCGATGTTGGTCTGAACCGTGACCGAGTCGGTCTTGGCAGCCTGGATGGAGACCAAGCAGGTGATCAGGCCGTCGAGCTGGTCGGTGGAGATCACCCGAACACCGTCGATCTTCTTGTCGTCGAAGACCGGGTTGCCCTTGACGTTGGCGACCATGTCGTCGAACGACTTCTTCTCGGTCACGGAAACCGTGTACCGGGAGTTCTTGATGACGTCTTGGCCCTTCCACTCGCACAGCGGGCCGAGTTCTCCGGTACCGGGTGCGGGCGCCCGCACGGAACCGAGCGTCGTGGCCTGGCTCGAGGTGAGGATGCCGCACGGGTTGCTGACGTACTTGGCGATGCTGAGGCCCGGATCGCTTTCGGTGGGCTCAGTGCTCGTCTGCCCGCCGCCGGTCGTCGGCGCCGGCGTGGGGTTGCCGCCGGTCTGGGAGCTCGTGCACCCGGCGAGCGCACCGAACGCGAGCACGGCGGTCAGGAGGGCGGTCATGCGCTTCAAGATCGTGTCAGCCCTTCATCGCGGACTGCGCCGCTTCGTCGGTGGCCTTGTACTCGGCCAACGCCTTTTCGATGTTCTTGATGGTCTGCTCAAGCGCTTTCCGTGCTTCGCGGTTCGCCCAGAGATAGCCGCCGGGCTCACCGCCGGCCGTCTTGCGCATGGCGAGCGTCGCGTAGCCGCTGTACGGGTCGGGGCCGGGAGCACCGGCGGACTGGATGCGGCCGCTCGCATTCTCCAGATCCATCAGCTGTTCGATGGCCTTCTTCAGGCCGTCGATCATCTTTTGGGCCTGGTCCGGGTCGACGCTGAACTTCGCGGTCCCGCCACCGCCGCCACCCGAGCCCCCGACAGCGGATCCGATGGCTCCACCCACGGCGGCGCCGGTCGCCCACGGAACGACTGCGTCGAACATCAGCATCCTGGCCAGCTCCCCTCAGAACTCCACACCCCGGTTAGAGGATTTTCGCATAGGACCGGTTCCCTGCGCGGGCGAACGAACCAGCTGATCAGGTCACATGGCCGATTCGTACAAGACGGTGGGCCGCGGGCGCGCCTAGGTTCGGGGGCATGATCGGACAAGCGAGGAACTTCCTCTGGCACAACGCCCGCACGCTGGAACAACGCTGGTTCGAGCACGCCTTCGACGGCGGGAGGGCCGAGCACGTGGTCAGCGCGGTGCTCGCCTACCGCAACGACGACGGCGGGTACGGGCACGGGCTGGAGCCGGACCACCGCGGGCCCACCAGCCAGCCGCTGCACGCCCTCCGCGCCCTGCAGGTGTTCCTCGACATCGGCACTCCCGAGCACGCCGCAGGCATCCTGACCTGGCTCAACGCCACCTGTCCTGACGGCAGTGTGCCGTTCGGCATGTCCACCTCGAAGGACCACCCGAAGGCGCCCTGGGTGCAGGCCGACGACCAGGGCGGACTGCTCCTGACCTCGCAGATCGCCGCCGCCCTGCACGCCCTGGAAGCAGCCGACCCGTGGCTGGACCGGGCCACCGACTACTGCTGGCAGGAGATCGAGAAGCTCGAGCAGACGCACCCGTACGAGCTGCGCGGCGCCGCGATGTTCCTGGACGAGGTGCCGGACCGGGCACGTGCGGAACTCGCGGCCCAAAGGCTGAAGCAGCTCACGCCGAGCACCGAGGGCTACGCGGAGGGCGAGGGACTCGCGCCGCACGAGTTCGCGCAGAGGCCCACCAGCCTCGCCCGCGCCTGGTTCACCGAGGAAGCCCTCGTCAAGGACCTCGACGAGCTCCACAACGCGCAACAGGAGGACGGCGGCTGGGACTTCCACTTCCCGGCCTTCACGCCGATCGTGAACTTCGAATGGCGCTCCATCGCCACCGTCGACGCCCTGCTCACGCTGCGTCGCTACGGCCGGATCAGCTGACTCAAGGACACCCCGGCAAGAGAACGGACCTCGCGGGCCAGGTGCGCCTGGTCCGCGTAACCGGCTTCCAATGCCACGGAGGCGAACGGCTGACCAGCCCACGCCAGGCGCAGAGCCGAGTCGAAGCGCAGCACGCGTTGCAGCACCTTGGGCGGATACCCGAACGCGTCCAGGCAACGACGGCGCAACTGACGTGAGCTCAGCCCGATCTCCCACGCGACAGCGGCGACATCACCAGAACGCAGCAACGACGCGGTGGCGGCCAAAGCGGGATCGACGACCACCCGCGAAGCGCAGAAGTCCACCATCGACGAGAACGAGTCCAACCGAGCCGACGGAACCAGCTCGGCCAAAGGAACCCGCAGGTCACGCACCGCGTGCGCGGGCACCCCGAACACCGACGGGAACGCTCCGGGCGGCAACCGCACCCCGTACAACGTCCCGGCCGCAACGGAAGCCATCTGCGCGGCAGTATCCGGACCGGCCACGACCAAAGACCCCGAAGCAGGCGACCACATCAGGTCCGTGCAGCCGTCCGGCACCACCCGCTGCACGGTCGGAACCGACACCGTGCGCGTCCAGAGGCAGGCCAGACCCGCGGGAGCAGGACGTTCGGCGTACACGCCTGGAACCGTACCTGTTTCCGGTCCCTGCAAACGTTGTCATTCGTGGTACCAAGGATCCCCGTCGCCAACGGAGGAGACGAAGGACAACCCGATGCGAGGCAAATCCCTGCCCCTGATCGCGGCCGTGGTGCTCACCCTGACCGGAGCGCCCGCGCAAGCCGCCCCGCCCACGTTCACGCACCCCGGCGTGCTCGTGAGCAAGAGCCAGCTCGACGTCATGCGCACGAGAGTCAACGCCGGCACCCAGCCGCAGAAGCGTGCGTACGACGCGATGATGGCCTCCCGCTACGCCTCCCTCAGCTACACGCCGCACCCCAGGGCGGTCGTGGAGTGCGGCCCGGTGAGCAACCCCAACAACGGCTGCACCGACGAACGCGAAGACGCCATCGCCGCCTACACCCACGCGCTCGCCTGGTACGTCACGCGGGACGCCCGGTACGCCACCAAGGCCATCCAGATCATGGACGCCTGGTCGAACACGATCCGCGACCACACCCACGACAACGCCCACCTGCAGACGGCGTGGGCGGGATCGACCTGGCCGCGCGCGGCCGAGATCATCAAGCACGTCCACGGGAACTGGCCCAACAGCGCCCGCTTCGGCACCATGCTCCGCAACGTCTACTACAACGAGATCCAGGCGAGCGACCCCCGCACGGGCAACTGGGAGCTCAGCATCGCCGAGGCCATCGTCGGCATCGGGGTCTTCCTGGACGACAAGGCGATCTACGACCGCGGCATCAGCCTCTACCGCGCACGGGTCCCGGCGTTCATCTACCTCACGTCCGACGGTGCCCTGCCGAAAACCGTGCCCAGCAACAACCTCAACACCCGCGAGAAGATCATCGGCTTCTGGCACAACCAGTCCACGTTCGTGAACGGCCTCACCCAGGAGACCTGCCGCGACTTCGTCCACACGGGATACGGCCTGTCGGCCATCTCGCACGTGGCCGAGACGACCCGCATCCAGGGCGCCGACCTCTACCCCGAGATCGGCACGAGGCTGCGCGAAGCCCTGGGATTCCAGGCGACGTACGAACTGAACGGTCCGCCGTCGTGGCTCTGCGGCGGAACGGTCAAACGAGGACTGGGCCCCATCACCGAGGTCGGCTACAACGCCATGCACAACCGCCTCGGCAACCCCATGCCCAACACCGAGACGTGGACGACCCAGCGCCGTCCGCACGGCACCAACAACCTCTTCGTCGCCTGGGAGACCCTGACCCACGGAGACAACCTCGGATGAACGAAAACGGGGCCTCAGAAACTGAGGCCCCGTTCTCAAGTGGACGATACTGGGATTGAACCAGTGACCCCTACCGTGTCAAGGTAGTGCTCTCCCGCTGAGCTAATCATCCGTGGTCGTGCGATGACAGCTTAGCGGACGGGTCGGGAGACCCGCGAACCCAGGGGTCAGGTTCCGAACTTCACCCAGTTCACGCTCACGTACGGCGAAGGCTGCCCGCTCGTGAACGTGACGTACACGTCGTGCGTCCCGGAGATGTTCGAGATGTTCGCGGGGATGGTTCTCCACGCGTCCCACCCACCGGTGTTGCCGACCGCGATCGACCCGACCGGGGTGGCGGTGCGCGACCCGAGCCGCACCTCGACCAGCCCGCTCACGCCACCGCCGGCACCCGACGCCACGCGGGCGTAGAACTGCCGGGCGGGGCCGGTACCGAAGTTCACGCCGGAGAACTTCAGGTAGCCGCCGTTCGCGATCTGATGCACGCCCGAACCGCCATCACCGGGCGCAACGGAACCACCGGACCGCTCGGACGCGTTCTCCGCCTGCAGTTCGTTGTACGCGGAACCCCCACCGCCGGGGTTCGACGTCGTGGTCGTAGTGGTGGTGGTCGGGGGTGTGCCACCAGCCGAGTAGACGGCCACGTAGTCCACGACCATCGAGTGCCCGGATTGCGTGGCCGCGACAGGGGTCGGCTGGTTGTTGTTGAGCGCGTTCGGGAACGCGCCGCCCATCGCGAGGTTGAGCAGGATGAAGTGGCCGGCGTGCGACGTCATCGCGTTCCACACGTTCACGCCGACGCGGGCCTGCGTGACCTGGTGGAACGACTGGCCGTCGACGAACCACGTGAACGTCTTCGCGGCGTCGTCCCACTCGAAGCGGTACGTGTGGAAGGCCGACTGGCAGGACGAGCCGGGGCACGCCCGCGAGTTGCCGATGCCGGTGAACTCGCCGCAGGCACCGCCGGGTGCGACGTCGCAGTGCAGCACGCCCCACACGCTGTTGATGCCGTTGACGTTCTCCATGATGTCGAACTCGCCGATGCCCGGCCAGTTCCAGTAGTTGCCGCGGTACGGCGCCCCGAGGGTCCAGAACGCGGGCCAGTAGCCCAGGGCGGCCTCGCCCGAGACGTTCGGCATCTGGATGCGGCCCTCGATGGCGAGCTTGCCGCCCGCCGCCGGCTTGAAGTTCGAGCGCTGGGTCTCGATGCGCGCCGACGTCCAGTTGCCCCCGCCGTCCTTCAGGGCGGTGATGCGCAGGTTGCCGTTGCCGTCGAGCTTCAGGTTGTTGGTGCTGTTCGTGTAGTTCTGGATCTCGCCGGTGCCCCAGTTGGCGGGGCCGCCCGGGTAGCCGTGGCCGGTGTCGATGATCCAGTTGGCGCTCGACGGCAGCGATCCGTTCGAACCGTTGAAGTCGTCACCCCACACCTGCGTCCATCCCGATGCAGGGGGTGGGATCGAAGCGTTGGCGGACATGGCCGCGATGGCCAGGGGTACCGCGGCAACAAGAGCTGTCGTGGCCGCGAGGATGCGGCGGCGTCGCCTCATGCGCGAGTGACCTCCTTGTCACGGGTGCAGTCCACTTATGAGAGCGCTCTCACGGTGCAAGAACAAGCGCCCGTTCGGACTAACGGAACAAATCGCGCTGGGTTGCGGACCGTCTCGTTTGGACTTACTTCGCGTCGGCGTAGCAGGTCACGGGCACGGCGTTCATCGGGAACCGTACGGCCGTGTCACCGAACAGCAGCCGCGTCGCCTCCCGCCCGGCCTCGGCGATCGCCTCGATCACGGCGTCGGCGTCGTCGCGGGGGCAGTGCACCAGCACCTCGTCGTGCTGGAAGAACACCAGGTGCGCGTCGGCGGGCAGGCGGTTGCGCAGCACGGCCAGCAACGCCGCCGTCCAGTCCGCCGCGCTGCCCTGCACCACGAAGTTGCGGGTGAACCGCCCCCAGTTGCGCGCCGCCTGCCGTGACGAGCTGGACACGTTCCCGAGCTCGTCCGCGCCCCCGGTCAGCTCCTGCCAGGCCGCGGACGGTGTGGGCGACGTGCGCCCCAGTCGCGTGCGCACCATCCGTCCCTGCTCACCGGCCTGCGCGGCCGCCTCCACGTACCCGACCGCGACGGGGAAGCGTTTGCGCAGCACGGCCAGCAACGGCCCGGCCTCGCCCGAGGTGCCGCCGTACATCGCCGAGAGCATCGCGATCTTCGCGCGCGGCCGTTCGCCCTTGAACGAGTCCTCGGCCAAAGCCGCGTACAGATCGTCGTCCGTGCACACCTCGATCAGCCGCGCATCCCCGGACAGCGCTGCGAGGATCCGCGGTTCCAGCTGCGACGCGTCCGCCGCCACGAGACACCAGCCGTCGTCCGCGATCACGGCCTGCCGCATCAGCCGCGGGATCTGCAACGCCGCCCCGCCACGCGACGCCCACCGTCCCGACACGACGCCGCCCACCACGTAGTCCGGCCGGAACCGTCCGTCCGAGACCCACGCGTCGAGCCACGTCCAGCCGTGCGCCACCCACAGCCGTGCGCGCTCCTTGTAGTCCAGAAGCGGTGCCACGGCGGGATGATCGACCTTCTTCAGCACCCACCGCCGCGCCGACGGCACCTCGACGCCCGCCCGCGCGAACGCCTTCACGATGCTCGCGGGCGCGTCCGGGTTGAGCTCGCGCCCGCCGAACGCCTCCTGGATCTGCTCCGCCAGCGCCTGCAACAGCTTCGGCCGCTGACCCGGCGCCGGACGAGGCCCGAGCACCTCCTCCAGCAACCGGTTGTGCACGTCCTCGCGCCACGGCAGCCCGTGGAACGTCATCTCCGCCGCCACCAGCGCCGACGCCGACTCCGCCGCGATCAGCAACCCCAGCGCCGGATTCCGTTGCTGGGCCCGGAAGACCAGCGACAACGCCGCCAGTGGATCGGTGTCGCCCGGCAGCACCACCGGTTCCGGCCCGAACAACGTCAGCGCGTCGTCCTTCTTCGGCGGCCCGACGTCGGCCGGCGCTGCCACACCCAGCACGCGCGCCAACGCCCCGGCGAGCTCCTTCGGCTCCCGGTGCCGCCCCTCCGCGCCGAGCAGCAACGACTCGGTCAGGTGCAGGTCCCAGCACCTGTCCACGCGCACCCCGGCCGCGAGCAGCAGGGGGTAGATCTCGGACGTGTCCGCCCACACCCAGCGCGGCCGATGGGCGCGTTCCAGCGACGCGACGGCGGAGGCCAGCGACGAAGCCCTCATGACGGGTCCCGCCGCGGTCCCGTCGTCGTTCAGCTTCTGCCACCTGCCCGCGCCGTTGCCCTCAGCGACCAGAGCGACCAGCACGCCTCGAATTGTGCCGACAGGGTCTGACAATTTCAGTCCAGGCTGACTGGAAACGTTTGCAGTCCTGAGTCGTCACGGGTAGCCGTTGGACGTTCTCCAAGCCAGTAGGCGTTGGGGTGAAAGAAAAACAGGAAAAGTCCACGATGGTGTGGTCTTGCTACCGATGGCCTGACCTGCGACCGACTATGAAGGGGTGGACCGAGCACTCAGCGTCGCCGCATTGCTGGATCCCACCCACCAGGTGGTCCCCTTTCACGGCAGAGAATCCGAACTGCGCACACTCACGCGGTGGCGCGACAGCTCGGCGCCCCAGGCGTCTCTGCTGCTGCACGGCGCGGCCGGCGCGGGCAAGACCAGGCTCCTGCGGCACTTCGAGGAGGAGCACTGGGACGCCGGCGCGCACGGCAGGCTGCTGCTGATCGACGACGCCGACCGCCTCCCGTGGCAGGACGTGTTCCTGATGCTGCAGGAGACCCTGCGCGGCGGCCCGGCGCGCACGCGGGTGCTGCTGGCCGCGAGGAGCAAGGGCTGGTGGTGGTCCTCCACCCGCCAGCGCATCGCCGACTTCGACCACGAGGTCACCGACCTGGAGCTGCCCGGCACGCTCGACGACCGGGCGGAGTCGTTCACGCTGGCCTGCCAGCACTTCGCGAAGCAGCTCACGGTCACCGCGCCGGACGAACCGCCGCCCAACATCGCCGGCGAGACGGTGCTCGACCTGCACATGGCCGCGCTCACGGTCGTGCACGGCGACCCGTGCGACGTGAACCGCACCCAGCTCGTCCGCCAGCTGCTCGGACGCGACGACGGCCGCAGGACGGGCCGCATCGCCGAGGACTACCTGGCCGTCGCGACCCCGGACACGCCGGACCCCGACCTGCTGGCCCGCGCCGCCGAACGCTGGCCGCAGCTGCGCACGAGGCTCGACGAACTGATCACCGGCGACCCCGAGACAGTGCGCGACATGGCTCGCGACAGCCTCCGCATCGCCGCCGAGATCGGCTCGCCCGCGACCCTGGAGGCCATCGCGCGCAAGGTCTTCCGCGACGAGCGGTTCGCCACCGACGCGCTCGGCTCGATCCTCACCCGCCGCCTGCTCGACCGCGCCACCGACGTCCTCGAACGCGCCGAGATGTACGCCATGCTCAGCGCCCGCACGATGGTGTGCGGGCTGCGCCAGGAGTCCGTCGACGCCTCCCTGGCCGAGGTCGGGTGCTACCGCGAGCTGGCCGCGCAGGACCCGGAGAACCGGCCGTTGCTCGCGGACGCCCTGGGCGACCTGGGCCTGCGGCTGATCAACGCGGGGCGCATGGGCGAGGTGCTCGCCGTCTCCGAGGAGGCCATCGACCTCTGGCGGGAGATCGCGATCGCCGATCCGGAGAGCACCCCGCAGCTCGCGTCCGCGCTGGAGCAGATCAGCTACCGCTACCAGGCGCTCGGCCGCGACGAGGACGCCACGAGCGCCATCAGCCACGCCACCCTGCTCTTCCAGGAGCTCGCGAAGGGTCACCCGGCGCTCTTCCGCGCCGACTTCGCGCGGGTCGCCGCCGTCATGGCCCACCGGTTCCAGTTCGAGGGCAACCGGCAGCACGCGGCCGACTCGATGCAACTCTCCATCGCGAACTGGCGGGTCGTCGCGCAGGAGGACCCGAGGTTCGAGCCGGAGCTCGCCCGCAACCTCGTCGCGGCGGGCACCATGTTCGTCGGCCTGGGCCGGGCCGGGGCCGCGAACGAGGCGCTCGAGGAGGCCGTGACCCTCTTCCGCCACCTCGCCGTCGCGCATCCCGAGACGTTCGGCAAGGAGCTCGCCGACGCGTTGTGCCGGCGCAGCCAGGCGCTGCTCGAACTGACGGACGACATCGACGCGGCGCTCACGGCGCGTGAGGCCGTCCTGCTCTGGCGCGAGACGGGTGACCGCGCGGGCCTGGTCGCCGCGCTGCTCAACGTCGCCAAGGTCGTCGGTGACGTCGAAGCAGCTGTGGAAGCCGTTGCGGTGCAACGAGAACTGACCGAGGAAGACCGGGTGCGCAACCAGGCCGGGCTGGTGATCGCCCTGACGGCCCTCGTCGACCAGCAGCTCCTGCACGACCGGGACGACGAGGCGCTGCGCACGGCCGACGAGTGCCTCGACCTCTGCCACCGGTTGCCGCACCAGCTCGTCGAGTACTTCGGCACGACCCTGGCGCCACCGCTGCAGAACACGGCCCGCGCACTGTCCGATTCGGACCATCACGTCCGTGCCGTGCGCATGTCCGCGTTCACGGTCGAGATCTGCGCGGCGATCAGGTCGAAGACGGCGCCGACCGTCTACCTCGACGCGCTGCAACGGTACGTGTGCAGACTTCGTGCGGCAGAACGCAAAGAAGAAGCGCGCAACACGGCGCACACGGCCCTGGTGCTCTGGCACCTGTCCGGCGTACCGCTGAACACGGACTACGCCGACCTGGTCACGATCTACGGCATGCTCTGCGCCGAGACGAGGTTCGAGACGGCCAAAGCACTCCGGCTCACCCACCAGGCGGCGGAGATCCTCCGCGAGGCGGGCGAGCCGGTGAAGCTGCGGTTCGCGCTGGAGACCGCGGCGGAGCTCAGCTCTTCGTGAGCAGCGAGCGCACGAAGAACGCGACGTTGGCCGGACGTTCGGCCAGGCGGCGCATGAAGTAGCCGTACCACTCGTCGCCGTACGGGACGTAGACGCGCATCCGGTTGCCCTCGGACGCGATGCGGCGCTGCTCCTCGGGCCGGATGCCGTACAGCATCTGGAACTCGTAGGTGTCCTTCGAGCGCGCGGCGGCGAGGTCGGCCGCGATCGCGATCAGGCGCGGGTCGTGCGAGGCCACCATCGGGTAGCCGTCGCCCTCCATCAGCACCTTCAGGCACCGCACGTACGACAGGTCGACCTCGTGCTTGTCCTGGTACGCAACGGAAGCGGGCTCCTGGTACGCGCCCTTGCACAGCCGCACGCGGGAACCGGCGTACGCGAGGTCGCGGCAGTCCTGCTCGGTGCGGTGCAGGTAGGCCTGGAGCACCGCTCCCACCCACGGGAAGTCCACCCGCAGCTCACGCAGGATGCCCAGCGTGGAGTCCGTGGTGGTGTGGTCCTCCATGTCGAGCGTCACGGTCGTGCCGACGACAGCGGCGGCGGCACAGATGCGACGGGCGTTCTCCAGCGCGATCTTCTCGCCGTCGATCGCCAGCGACTGCCCGACGGCCGACAGCTTCACCGACACCTCGGCGCCCTCGGTGAGCCCGAACGACTCCAGCCGCGCCAGCAGCGTCAGGTAGGCCTCGACGGTGTCGTTGGCCTGCGACTCCTCGAAGGTGTCCTCACCGAGGTGGTCGAGAGTCACCAGACGACCGTCCGCGAGCACCTCGGCGGTGGCGTGGATCGCGGAGGAGACGTCGGCACCGGCGACGAACCGCTCGACGACGGGCCGGGTCAGCGGCGTCGACTCGACGAGCTTGCGGGCCCCCGCGCTGCGGGACGCCAGAAGGAGGCTGGAGCGCAACATAGGTTCACGTCCTCAGGGTGTGAAAGGTGAGAGGAACGTCGAAGTGCTTGTGGCGCCACGACGTTCCCCTCACTCAGGAGGGCCGGATCTAGCCCTGGTGCGGGTGGAGGTGGTTGGTGGGCGCCGCGAAGGTCTCCTTGATGGAGCGCGGGCTGACCCAGCGGAGCAGGTTGTGGACCGACCCCGCCTTGTCGTTCGTGCCGGACGCGCGGCCGCCGCCGAACGGCTGCTGGCCCACGACGGCACCGGTGGGCTTGTCGTTGACGTAGAAGTTGCCGGCGGCGAACCGCAGCTCCTCCTGCGCGTGCGCCACGGCGGCGCGGTCACGCGAGATGATCGAGCCGGTCAGACCGTACGGCGCCGCGCTCTCCATCTGCTTGAGCACGGTCAGGTAGTCGGCGTCCTCGAAGACGTGGACCGCGAGCACCGGGCCGAAGAACTCGGTGGTGAACACGGAGTTCGCCGGGTCGGAGCCGAGCAGCACGGTCGGCCGCACGAAGAAGCCGTCGCTGTCGTCCGCGGTGCCACCGGCGGCGATCTCCAGCGACGAGTCCGCACGCGCGGCCTGCAGCACGCCCGACAGCTTGTCGAACGAACGGCGGTCGATCACCGCGCCACCGAAGTTCGAGAAGTCGGTGACGTCGCCGTAGGTCAGCGCCTCGACCTCGGCCAGGAACTGGTCCTTGATCTTGTTCCACACCGAGCGCGGCACGTAGGCGCGCGACGCGGCGGAGCACTTCTGGCCCTGGTACTCGAACGCACCGCGGATCATCGCGACGCGCAGCACGTCCGGGTCGGCCGACGGGTGAGCGAGGATGAAGTCCTTGCCACCGGTCTCGCCCACGATCCGCGGGTACGAGCGGTAGTTGGCGATGTTCGCGCCCACCTGCGCCCACAGCCGCTGGAAGGTCGGCGTGGAGCCGGTGAAGTGGATGCCCGCGAGGTCGGGGGAGGCCAGCGCCACCTCGGACACCGCGAGACCGTCACCGGGCAGCAGGTTGATGACGCCGGGCGGCATGCCCGCCTCTTCCAGCAGCCGCATGGTGAGGTGCGCGGCGAACGACTGGGTGGGCGACGGCTTCCACAGCACGACGTTGCCCATCAGCGCGGGCGCGGTCGGCAGGTTGCCGGCGATCGCGGTGAAGTTGAACGGCGTGATGGCGTAGACGAAACCCTCGAGCGGACGGTGGTCCGTGCGGTTCCAGACGCCGGGGGAGGAGATCGGCTGCTCGGCCATCAGGTTCCGGGCGAACTGCACGTTGAAGCGCCAGAAGTCGATCAGCTCGCACGCCGAGTCGATCTCCGCCTGGATCGCGGTCTTCGACTGGCCGAGCATCGTCGCGGCGTTCAGCGTCTGCCGCCACGGGCCGGCGAGCAGGTCGGCGGCACGCAGGATGATCGCCGCGCGGTCGTCGAACGACATCGCGCGCCACGCCGGGGCCGCCTCGCGGGCCGCGCGCAGGGCGTCGGTCGTGTCCTGCTGGGTCGCGCCGGCGAGCGTGCCGAGGACCGAGCGGTGGTTGTGCGGCTGCACGACGTCGAACCGGTCGCCGCCACCCATGCGCTGCTCGCCACCGATGGTCAGCGTCAGGTCGAGCGGCTCCTTCTGGAGTTCGACCAGCTTGGCCTGCAGCTCAGCGCGCTCCGGGCTACCGGGGGCGTACTGCAGGACCGGCTCGTTGACCGGGGCGGGAACCTGGGTGACCGCGTCCACTCGCAACTCCTTCTGGGCTTGTTCGGTACGCAAACCGTAAGTCCGCGTGACCTCGCCTCCGTTGTGCGAACCGCCAAGATTCACCAGGTCAGATGTACGATCGGACAGGTTATGAGTCTTCGGCACATCCTGATCGCACTCGGCGATCCGCTGGTGGAACTCCAGGTCGCACCGCTCGGCCTGGAGGTCGACGTGCGCGACGTCGTGATCATGGATCCGGACGACCCACCCGATGTTGCCGCAGGTGACCTCGCGCTGCTGATCGGCGCACGGGGCCGGGCCGCGTTGCCGCTGATCAGGGCCGCCGGACGGGCGAAGGCCGCCGCCGTGGCCGTCAAGGAGTCGTCGCAGGCGCTGGAGCAGGCCGCGACGGACGCGGGCGTCGCGTTGCTGGAGGTCCGGCCCGAGGTCCGCTGGGGCCACCTGGAGTCGCTCGCCAAGGGCGTGCTCTCGACGACCACCGACGACGGCGAGGTCCTCGGCGACCTGTTCGCGCTCGCGCAAACGATTGCCACGCTGACCGGCGGCATCGTCAGCATCGAGGACACCGCGAGCCGCGTCCTCGCCTACTCCCGCTCGTCCGACGAGGTCGACGAACTGCGCCGGCTCTCGATCCTCGGCCGTCAGGGCCCCGAGCCGTACCTCAAGATGCTGCGTGAGTGGGGCGTCTACAACCTGCTCCGCTCCGGCGAGGAGGTCGTGCGCATCGACGAACGCCCTGAGCTGGGCATTCGCCGTCGCATCGCGGTCGGCATCCACGCGGGCCGCCAACCCCTCGGCACGATCTGGGTGCAGGAGGGCGACCAGCCGCTGACCGAGCAGGCCGAACGGGCGTTGCTCGGCGCCGCCCGCGTCACCGCCCCGCACCTCATCCAGCAGCGCAACCAGCCGACGTCGCGGTTCCGCGAGAACCTCCTGGCCGCGCTGCTGACCGGCCGCATGGACGCCGCCACCGTCGCCGGTCAGATCGGCGCCGACCCCCGCAAGCCCGCCGCCGTCGTGGTGTTCGCCGTGCGCAGCAACGAGGGCGACCGCAGCGAGCACGAGCTCCGCCGCGCCGAGATGACCGGCCTGATCTCCGTGCACGCGGCGGCGTACCGGCGCAGCGCGCTGGTGAGCGAGTCCGGCGGCCGCACCTACGTCCTGCTGCCGGACCTCGCCCCGAACGCCCAACTCCTGAGCCTCACGCGCGAAAT
The DNA here is from genome assembly GCF_042721395.1 of Lentzea sp. NPDC058450. NCBI lineage: Bacteria > Bacillati > Actinomycetota > Actinomycetes > Pseudonocardiales > Pseudonocardiaceae > Lentzea > Lentzea sp. NPDC058450. The sequence goes on along the minus strand of NZ_JBHXLO010000058.1, from coordinate 9,939 downwards.
CGTCACGACCGCGCGCCGTCACCTGCACACGGCCGTGCAGGCCGCGGTCGGGTCCACGGTGTCCACGTTGGACGACGCGCAGATCTCCCGGCAGGAGGCCGAACGCGTGCTGGACGCGATGGCCCGCGACCTCGACGCCGAGGTGGCGACGCTCGCCGACGTCCGCTCCCAGGTGCTGGTGAGCGAGATCCTGGCGCTGTTGCAGGACAATCCGCGCATCCGGGACCCGCGCATCGACGCGTTGGATCCCGAACTCGCGAAGTCACTGCTGGCGTACCTCGACGCGTTGGGTGACGTGCGCGCGGCGGCAGACCGTCTGCACGTGCACCCGAACACGTTGCGGTACCGGTTGAAGCGAATCGACCTCGATCTCGACGACCCGCTCGTCCGGCTCGTCGCCCAGCTTCAGCTGAGGATGCGGTAGAGCAACGCCCGTTCCGCGATCGTCCAGGTCGTGGTCGTGAGCAGGTACAACCCGGCCGCGAGCGGCAGGTAGGCCGCGACCAGGATCGTGCCGTACGGCAGCACCTTGACCAGTCCGGTCATGAACCCCGGCGCAGGCGTGGTGGTCATCCGCGACTGCTGCCACTTCACGGTCAGATAGGCGACCACGGCGAGCAGACCGAACAGGGCGAAGAAGATCCACGAGAAACTGCTCATGAAGTGAGCACTTAGTGGAATCCCCAAAAAAGTCCCCTCCAACAAGGGGTTGGGGGTCGTCACGACCTGGTAGATGACCATGAAGAACGGCACGGTGGCGAGCATCGGCAGCATGCCCGCGAACATCGAGACACCGTTCTTCTTGTAGACCTTCTGCGACTCCTCCGAGAGGCGCATCAGGTCCTTGCCGTACTTCTTCTGCAGCTTCTGGATCTCGGGAGCGAGCTTGGCCTTGGCCTTCTCGCCGCGCACGGCCGCGCGGTAGAAGGGGTGCAGCGCGAGCCGCACGACGATGGTGAACAGGACGATGGCGAGCGCGGGCATGCCGAAGCTCGCCAGGGCGGCGCCCAGGTCAGCGAACAAGGGAGTGGTTCTCCGTCTTGAGTTGGGAAGGGACGTGTCAGAACGTCCGGCATCCCGGTGCTCGGGGACGGGCTTTGCCTGCGGCGTCAGGGTTGCGCAGCCGCAACTGGGCTGTTCGCCTGGCCCGTTCGCGGATCGAGAGCGACCGCGCCGGTGCCACCGACAGCGGCACCAGCGCGACGACCACGATCAACGCGAGGGCGAGCGCGGTCACGGCCGCGACGACCTCGGTGGGCGAGGAGAACAGCGTGAAGGCGTAGAGGGCAGGCAGGAAGACGGCGAGCAGCAACATCGCCCGCTGCCTGGTCTCCGGCCGCCACATGCCTTGCAGACTACCGAACCGTGGCCGGTTGAGTCCCGAGTTCCTTGCCCTCGTGGTCGTACAACGTGATGGACGTCGCGTCCTCCTTGCTCGGCCACCACGCGAGCAGCCAGCCCTGGCCGATGGTCGCGGTCACCTTCAGCCCGTCCTTCGTGTCGATGACGGCCCTGCCGACCTTCGGACTGACCATGCCCCGGAAGAGGCGCATGGGATTGCTGCCGTCGCGGTCCGAGCGCAGGCCCGCGCCGTGCGGGAGGAACAGCCTGTCGCCGAGCTGCTCGAGGCCTTCCGCCCGGCCGCTGCCCGTGTAGCCCGTTCTGCCGCCGACGTTGATGCACAGCAGCTGGCTCTGCGGGCCGGTGAACAGCGCCAGGGTCATGATCCCGCGCTGGTCGACGACCGAGACCTCGGTGGGTGCCTCCGGGAAGTTCGGCGGCTTCTCCTGCCGGTCGCCCGCCTCGATCATCTCCCGGCACTGCGCGACCGCCACCTCGGTGTCCGCGCCGGGCGCCCTGGGCTCGGCGGACCACGACGCGTTGGCGTTCGGGTTCGTCGGGGTCCAGAGCACCATCGTCACGGCGACGGCGGCCACGAGAGCCGTCGCGGGCACGGCGAAGCGCCACCAGCGCCGGGACGGCTTCGTGCCGATCTCGTTGAGCAGCGCGTGCTTGCGGGCTTGCAGCCGCATCGGGTCCAGCTGCGGGATGTCAGGGGTGATGTTCACCGTGCCTCCTCAACCAGTGCGCTCCGCACCGTGCGTTGCGCGCGAGAGAGGCGGGACTTCACCGTGCCGACCGGGATGCCGAGCACCGAGGCGATCTGGGTCTGGGTGAGGCCCGACCACGCGGACATCTCCAGCACCTCCCGGTCCCCGGCGGGCAGCTTCTCCAGTTCCCCGATCACCGCTCTCGCCCTGGTCTCCGCGTCGACCCGCCGGGCCACGTCCTCCGCGTGGTCGTCGTCGGCGTGCTGCGGCGGCACCTTGCCAAGCGCGGCCTTGTACCGCGTGCGGGAGCGTTGGTGGTTGCGGGTGACGCCGAGTGCGACGGTGTACAGCCACGGCAGCAGGGACTCCTCGACCGTCACGGACGTGCGTTTGCGCCAGGTCTCCATGAACACCACGGACACCAGGTCCTCGGCGACCGCCCACGTGCCGGTGCGGCGCAGGCAGTAGGCGAACACGGCCTGGGCGTGGCGTTCGAACAGCAGCCCGAACGCCTCGCTCGTGCCGGCCCGGACCTGCCCCCAGAGTTCTTCGTCGGTCACGGACCCTCCTCTCTGCTCCGCTCATGTCCGCAGAGGGGAGATCGGTTCACGACTCGACCAGGCCCGGCCGTTCGGGGTGGTCGTAGCGCACGAAGAGGTCGGCCACCGGGTCGTAGTCGTCGAACGCGGGCAGCGTCCACTCGTCGGCGGTCTTGCGCCTCAGCGCGCCGGGGGAGAGCCAGAGGTGGACGGTCAGTTCGGCGGGCAGGCCGCGGTCGAGCAGCAGGGTGCCGTCGACGAGGACCACGCCGTTCTCCGGCACGTCGACGTACTCGGCGCGGCTGGCGCGATCGGTGACCGCGTTCCACAGCGACGGCAGCACCTTGCCGTGCATCGCCGGGTCGAGCACCTCGCGGCGCAGTCCGGAGTAGTCGAACCAGCCGTGCCGGTAGGAGTGCGGGTCGGTGCGGCCGTGTTCCAGCCGCACCGACGCCGGGCGCAGGAAGTCCTGAACGGACACTCGCTGCACGGCGCGGCCCAAGGCGCGCAACGGTTCCACGACGGCGTCCGCGAGCCTGCCGGGGTCGGCGGCCGGCGCGCCGTCGATCAGCACGCGTGCCCGTCCGTCGAGCTTCGACACCTGGTCGACGATCTCGGCGACGAGCGTGTCGAAGGTCAGCGGCCGGACCTTCACCGCCAGTCCACTGCCGGCTGCCAGTCCGCCCAGGCCGTGTCCCACCAGATCTCGCCCGACGCCAGCATCTTCTCGATCTTGAGCCCCTCGGCCCTGATCTCCTCGGCCTCCTGGGCCGAGTACTTGCCGGACGCCACCTGCTCCTCGAACTCGTCGAGGTCGCGCTGCTCCCACGTGCCGTCGGGCGCGAGGGTGTAGTCGAGCGCGTGGTCGAGGGTCTCGAAGCCGTCCTCGACGCGGCGGTAGGGCGCCTGGAGGTTCAGGTAGTAGTTGCCGAACACCCGGTCGTCGCCCTTCCAGAACAGGTCGACCGAGTAGGCGTCGTGCGGGCGGTGCAGCATGAGCTTGCCGTGGCCGCGCCAGAAACCGCGCTCCGGCTTGTCCCACGGGTGCGGGTGGTGGTGGTCGGGGTAGGTGAGCCGGGTGCCCGGCTCCACGAACACCGCGAGCAGCCCCGGCTCGTCGACGATCACCCTGGTGGGCATCTCCGACCACACCTTGCCGTGCAGCACCTCACGCCGCACCACGATCTCACCCGGCGTGAACGACCTCATGCGGAGAACTTACGTGATCACGCTCCGCCGCGTCCTCGGACAGCATCTTCCGCTTGAGCGGCGGGACGGCGTTCGTCACGCGCAGGAACGTCCGCTGCAACGCCGCCGCGACCCGTCCGATCACGGGCTTGTGGACCAGGCTGCGGCCGTCCATCATCTCGCGCGACGCCTCCACGGCGTGGAACCCGTACTCGACCATCTCCCGCTCGTACTCGCCGATCGCCTGCACGGCGTTCTTGCCCTGGTGGGCCTCGACGAGCTTGCGGCACAACAACTCCGCGTCACGCAACGCCGTGTTCGCGCCGATGCCGCGGCCCGGGGTCATCAGGTGCACCGAGTCGCCGATCATCGTGACGGCGCTGGGCTCCCACGGCTCCAGGCGTTCGGACGTGCGCACCCTGATCTGGAACACGGTCTCCGGCGTGGCCCGCGCGAACAGTTCGCGCAGGTTCGGGTGGAACCTCGGCGTCAGGTTCAGCACGACCTGCTTGAGCTCGGCCTGGCTCATGTCCTTCATGTCCGGGAACTTGTCGTGCGAGGCCGCGTAGCCCCACATGATGTAGTCGTCCTCGACGCCCGTTCCGTCGAAGCGCATCACGTGCATGATCACGAACTCGCCCTGCGGCCCGAACAGCAGCGTGATGCCGCCGTCGGCCAGCGGGGGCAGCAGTCGCACGTGCTCGTCGGTCAGCGGCAGCTTGCCCGCGACGGACGTGATGCCGGTGTCGGCCACCGTCGCGTGCGGCAGGCGCTGGCGGCGCACCTTCGACTGGGCGCCGTCCGCGCCGACCAGCACGTCACCGGTCTCGGACGTGCCGTCGGCGAAGAACGCGGTGACCGTGCCGTCGTCGTTCTGGGTGTAGTGCGTGAACGTGCGGTCGAACCGGACGACGTCGTCCAGGCCGTTCAGCAACGCGGTGCGCATCGCGATCCGGCTCACGGACTTCTCGCTGCGGCTGTCGTCGAGGTCCGTCGCGATGTCGCCGACCAGCAGTTCTTTGTACTTCTCGGTCCGCATGACTATGTGTTTCGGCGGCCTGGCCGTGGTGCGGACGAACTCCGCGAACACCTCCGGCGGCAGGCAGCTGTGCAGAGCCTTGCTGCCGTCCGGGCTGATCCCGACGCGGTAACCGATCAGCATGCTGCGCGGCGTGCGGTCGCGTTCGAACAGCGCCACGTCCACGCCGGCCTTCTTCAGCCCGTGCGCCAGGCACAGGCCACCGGTCCCCGCTCCGATGATGAGTACGCGCATGAGAAGTCCCCTCGCTAAGTCTCTTAGCAAGGAAGATATTCAGTTTCGGAGACTCTTGTCAATCGTCCTGACTGAGCCTCCGCAGCCGCGCTGTCGCGAGGGCGAGCCGCACGTCGTCCGGCGGCAGCAGCTTGACCAGCTGTTCCAGTGCCTCGACGTCGTGTTCGCCGGAGTCGGTCTGGGTGAACGTCCACAGGGCGTTCGCGTCGCCGCGTTGCAGCGCCGCCTTGCGCACGCCCGTCGCGAGGTCGTCGCGTTCGGCCAGCACGACCGGGGCCTCGGAGCGGCGCAGCAGCGAGCCGCGGTACCGGCTGGTGGCGAGCGGGACCTCACCGTTCTGCAGGGCCGTGCGGACGCCGAGGAAGTCCGTCTCGACGTCGGCGGTGAGCCGGTAGGGCCTGGTCGCGAGGACGTCGGTGCCCAGCTGGGCGCGCAGCCGGTGCAGCTCGGCGCGCACCGTCGTCGGGTTGCCGCGCTCGCCGTAGAGGTGCAGCGCGAGCTGGTCGGCGGTCAGCCTGCCCTGGAGCGTGAGCGCGCAGAGGATCTCCGCGTGCCGCAACGAGATCGGCACCTCGCGGCCGTCCAGCACGACCTTGGGTTCCGGCAGCAGGAACGACAGCGACAGCATCCGGCGGCGGACGTGCCGCTGCCTCGGGATGCGCAGCAGGTAGCCGTTGGCCAGGGGTTCGAGCAGTGCCTCGCGGCCGTCCGGCAGCTCGACGCGGTCCGCCGACACGTCCACGCGCGGGGGCAGCAGCCCGTACGGCTCGACGGCGACGACGCGGCCGGTGGGGCTGAGCAGCGCGCCCGGTTCGCCTCGCAACGCGATGAGGTGCCGCATGTTGCGCGCCCGCAGCTCCTCGTCCTGGGCGTGCATCCGGACGAGCATCTCCGACTCGGCGAGCCGGGCCGAGGCCGAGACCAGCGCCACCATCGAGGGATGCACGGTCTCGATGGGGCCGCTGAGGTCCACGACCCCGATCGTGGTGCCCGTGTCGGGGTCGCGGATGGGGCTCGCCGCGCAGGTCCAGTGGTGGTAGGTGCGCACGAGGTGCTCGGCGGAGTGGACCGTGACGGGGGCGTTGGTGGCGAGCGCGGTGCCCATGCCGTTGGTGCCCGCCGCACGCTCTGACCAGAGCGTTCCCTCCGCGAGACCGACGTCCTCGGCGCTGCCGCGGGTGTCCTTGGAGCCCTCGCACCACAGGATGTGGCCCAGGGCGTCCGCGACGATCATGATGTGCCCGGCCTCTTCGGCGAAGCCCAGCAGGGTTTCCCGCAGCAGCGGCAGCGTGGGGTGCAGCGGGTGCCGTTCGCGCAGGTCGGAGAGTTCGTCCGCGGCGAAGACCGTCGGGGCCGTGTGCAGGTCGGGATCGACGTTGGCGGCGAGTGACCGTTGCCACGACGCGGAAATCACTGAGCGTGGCGAACTGGCCGTGCGAGTACCACTCAACACGGCATCTCTGACGCGACTCAGCAACAGTGCGTGTTGCCCGGGTTCGTGGGTCACTGATCCATCCACGGGTTGCAACGAGCATGCAACGTTCTGCTGCCTACTTTCTCATTTCTCCCACCCCGGTCAGTTGGTGGGCACCTTTTTGGCACGTTTTTTGGCAGGGAGTCGACATGACGCAGTACGCGGCACCGGGTCGGTCCGGCAGTGTGGTCGCGTACCGGTCCAGGTACGACCACTTCATCGGCGGCGACTACGTGGCGCCGGTGAGCGGTGAGTACGCCGAGAACGTCACGCCGGTCACCGGCGAGGTGTTCACCGAGGTCGCCGTCGGCACCGACGCGGACCGCGCCCGCGCGCTGAACGCGGCCTCCGGCGCCGCCCGGGCGTGGGGCAACACCACGGCCCGCGAGCGCGCCACCGTGCTGTGCGAGATCGCGGACCGCATCGAGGAGCACTCGACCGAGCTCGCCGTCGCCGAGACCTGGGACAACGGCAAGCCGGTCCGCGAGGCCCTGGTCGCCGACCTGCCGATGCTGATCGAGCTGTTCCGGCAGTACGCCGCGATCATCCGCACCGAGAACGGCGAGATCGAGCAGTTGGGTCGCAAGGCCGTCGACTACCGCTCGTTCCAGCCGCTCGGCGTGGTGCACGAGCGCGTCTCCTGGGCGTTCCCGCTGATGAACGCCTGCCGGGTGCTCGCGCCCGCGCTCGCCGCCGGCAACACCGTGGTGCTGGAGCCCGCCCTGCAGACCCCGGCCTCGATCCACGTGCTGCTGGGCGTGATCGCCGACCTGCTGCCGCCTGGTGTCGTCAACGTCGTCACCGGCTCAGACGACCACCCCGTGGTGGCCGGGCGGTGTCCGAACATCTTCTTCTCCGACGTGCTCGCCCAGCGCGACAACTTCCTGGACAAGGCGCTGGAAGGCTTCGCGATGTTCGCGGCCAACCAGGGCGAGATCTCCACGGCACCGTCCCGGGCGTTGATCCAGACCGCCGTCTACGAGGAGTTCCTGCACCTCGCGACCGTCCGCACGCAGTCGTTGCGGCTCGGCGACCCGCTCGACACGGACACCATGGTCGGCGCTGTCGTGAGTCTTGCGCAGCGCGATCGAGTTCTTGCGTACGTCGAACGGGGCAAGGCCGAGGGCGCGCGCCTGGTCGTGGGTGGCGAGGCCTCCGGCCACTACGTCCAGCCGACGATCTTCGAGGGCGACCACCGCTCGGCCGTGTTCGCCGACGACGTCCTCGGCCCGGTCGTCTCGGTGACCCGCTTCGACGACCGCGACGACGCCGTGAAGATCGCCAACGAGGCCGCGGCCCAGCTCGGCGCCGGCATCTGGTGCCGCGACCTGGTCCTGGCGCACAACGTCGGCCAGGACCTGCGCGCCGAGCGGGTGTGGGTCAACAACTACTACGCCTACCCGGCGAACACCGCCGTGCTCGCCGAGTACCGCCGCGTCAAGCACCTGGTCGTCAGCTACTCCGACCGGGGCCAGGGCTACTTCTAACGCTTCCAGGGCACCTGCGGGCTGGCGTAGAACCCGATGCCCTGCACCTTCCACCGCGGCGCCTGCGCCCCGAGCCGCGGCGCGAACCGCTCCCAGTCGTGGGTGGAGGCCTGAGCCCATCCCAGCTCCGCCGCGACCGGCAGCCGCGGGAAGGCCATGTACTCGATGTCGGCCGAGGTGCGGATGGTCTCCGTCCACAGTGGAGCCTCAACGCCCCGGACGCTCGCCTCCGTCACGTCCTTCAGGTATGCGCCGGGGTTCCAGCCGTAAGAGTCCTTGACCTCGACCAGCCCGGCCCAGTCCAGCCCGAGCTTGGTGTTCTTGTCGTACTTCATGTCGAGGTAGATCCGGTTGGCCGGCGACATCAGCACCTTGTTGCCGCGCTTGGCCGCCGCGGCCACGTTGGCATCGGTGGTCGTCGTTCCCCAGAACTGCGGGATCGTCGCGGTGTCCTTGCTGGTCTTGACGAACTCGTGCCACCCGACCGTCGTCTTGCCGTACTTCTTCACGAGCGGCAGCACCCGGTCCATGAACTTCACGTAGTCCGCGTCCGGCGTCGACAACGCCTCGTCCCCGCCGATGTGGAAGTACGGCCCAGGGGTGATGGCCGCTACCTCTTTGATCACGTCCTCGACGAACTTGTACGTGATGTCCTTGTCGATGCACAACGAGCTGAACCCGACCTCGGTCCCGGTGTACAGCGGCCGCTTCTTGCCGTCGCAGTTGAGCTCCGCGTAACTGGCCTGCGCCGCGTTGGTGTGCCCGGGCATGTCGAACTCGGGAATCGTCGTGATCCCCCTCGCCGCCGCGTACTGGACGAGGTCCTTGTACTGCTCCTGCGTGTAGAACAGCTTGCCCGTCCGGCCACCGACCTCGGTGCTGCCGCCGATCTTCGTCAGCTCCGGCCAGCTCTTGATCTCCAGCCGCCACCCCTGGTCGTCGCTGAGGTGCAGGTGGAAGTAGTTGATCTTGAACGCCGCGATCTGGTCGATGTACCGCTTGACCTGGTCCACGGTGAAGAAGTGCCGCGACACGTCCAGCATCGCGCCCCGGTGGTGGTACCGCGGCTGGTCGACGATGCTCGCGCCCGGCACCGACCACGGCCCCTGCTGCTTGGTCTTCGCCTCGACCTTGGCGGGGAGGAGCTGCCGCAGCGTCTGGACGGCGTTGAAGTGCCCGGCCGTGCTGTTCGCCCGGATGACCACCTGCTTCGGCGTCACGTCCAGCTGGTAGCCCTCGGGGCCCGTCTTCGGGTCCGCGCCTGTGGTCAGGACTATGCCCTCGCCCTGGACCTGGTCGGTGATCGGTAGCGCGAATCCTGTGCTGGGCCTCAGGATGCCGGCCAGCAGTTCGGCTGGTTGCCTGGCTTCCTGGGTCGACAGCTGGATCTTGGCTGTGGCCGTGAGGGTGAAGGTCACGTCGGGGCGGGGTTGGATCTGGGCCGGCTGGGGGAGAAGTTCTTGCAGGGTGGTGGCGGGGGCCGCCGCTGCTGTTTCGGTCACCAGCACTCCTGATCCGGCGATCATCAGCGCTGCTAGCGCTGCTTTGAGTTTTGTGGTCACGCCGTCCGTCCTCCTGGGTGAGGGGTGGGCGGCGTTCAATCACCGTTTCAGGGGGTGTGGTGGGTGTCAAGGTCCAGACCAATTTCGGGGCGCTCTGGTCCCGTGGGTGGCTGGGTTGCGTTGGCGGGGTGGCGGTTGCGTGCTTCCCCTGGGGCTCTGCCCCAGACCCCGGCAATCTGATCAGGGGGTAGCGCTGTGAGCAGGTTGATGGCACGCCTGTTTCGTAGGGCGGCTGCCTGTTTCGTAGTTGGGTTGCGTTGGCGGTGGGGTCCCATCACAAGCCGCACCAAGAGCGGGCCACATCAGAGGAGGGGTGGGGTTAGGGCGGAAATAGGGGGGGGGTTTGAAACACCCCAAAAATAAAC
>NZ_JBHXLO010000057.1:0-32627 GCF_042721395.1 Lentzea sp. NPDC058450 | reverse complement strand
GCACCCCCCTAACCCCCCCCGCCGCGGCCGTGCCCGGGCGCCCCCCGCCCCGCCGGCCCTCGGCCGTTTCCTCAGCTCTGTTCCGCGACGAGCCAGCACAGGCAGAACGGGTGCCCGGCGGGATCGGCGTAGACCTGGAAGTCGTCGCCGGAGGCGTTGCCGCGCTTCGGCTTGAGCACCGTCGCGCCGAGAGCCATGACCTGCTCGTGCGCCTCGGCGAAGTCCTCCACCCACAGGTCGAAGTGGATCTGCTGCTTGACCGGCCCGTCCGGCCACGTCGGCGGGGTGTGGTCGGGCGCGAGCTGCACGCCGATCCTGGGTTCGCCGCCGACCATCACCATGTGCCAGTCGCCGTCCTCGTCGACGGTGCCACCGAGCACGCCGGCCCAGAAGTGGCTCTCCGCACCGAGATCTGCGGCGTCGAACGTGACAACCTGGAATTTGATGCGCATGGACGCATCCTGCCAAGGATCACCTGGGGGCACAGATGGAACGACCGGCTTTGTACGACGAGATCGGCACCGGTTACTCGCTGGGACGCCGCACCGACCCGCGGTGGATGGCCGCGATCCTCACCGCACTCGGCACCGCGCGGACGATCGCCGACGTCGGCGCGGGCACCGGGTCGTACGAACCGCGCGGCCGCACGGTGGTGGCTCTCGAACCGTCGAGCGAGATGATCAGGCAACGGCCGGAAGGCGCGTGTCCGGCCGTGCGCGCGGTCGCGGAAGCGTTGCCTCTCAAGGACAACGCGGTCGACGCGGCACTGGGTGTGCTGACCGTCCACCACTGGACGGACTGGCGCGGCGGTCTCGCCGAACTGCGCCGCATCGCACCGCTCCAGGTCGTCCTCGCGTACGACACGCGGCGGCACACGGACTTCTGGTTCGTCCGCGAGTACGTGCCCGAGATCGCGGCTTTGGAGCTGACCAGGCCGTCCGCAGAGGACATCGCCGAAGAACTCGGTGCACACACGGTGACGCCGCTGCCGTTGCCGTGGGACTTCACCGACGGCGTCTTCCCAGCCTACTGGCGACGCCCCGAGGCGTACCTCGACCCGCGGGTGCGCGCGGCCTGTTCCGCGTTGGCGCAGACCGATCCGGCGGCCGTCGACCGCGGCATCGGCCGGCTGCGCGAGGACCTGCGCAGCGGCCGATGGCACGCCGACCACGCCGGCCTGCTCGGCCTCGACGAGTGGGACGCGGGGTTCCGGCTCGTCGTGGCCGGGGAGGCCGGTCCTCACGCTTGATCAGGACCACTCCGGCGACCGTCCGAGCACGGTCAGGATCCGGCGCAGCGGATCGACATCGCTCGAGGTCAGAGCGGGACCGAACGGCGCGCCGGGCACCTGTCGCCCCTCGGCGGGCACCCTCAGCGCGATCTGCAGCGCGGGCTCGGCGAGTTCGGGCGCGAGGTCGTAGCCGACGCCGATCGAGCGGGCGACGTCCCAGCCGTGCACGACGTAGTCGATGAAGTGGAAGCCGACGGCCTGGACCGCCGGGAACCGCGCGCCGAACTCCGGCAGGTCGAACTCCCGTTGCGGCACATCGGGTTCCGCGAACGCCGCGAGCAGATCGCGGGCGGCTTCGGCGTAGTCGTCGCCCTCGCGCACCTCCCACGCCGTGGGGTCGCTCCCGTTGCCCCGAGCCGCGGCGGCGAACCCGCGGTGCTGCGCGGTCATGTGGTCGAGCAGCTCGGCGAGTGCCCACTCCGCACACGGCGTGCGGTTGCCCAGGTCGCCGTCGGACACCTTCGAGACGATCTCGACGCTGGTGAGCACGGCCGTGCGGTGAACCGCGAGCAGGTCATTGATATGCATGCGCTTACGATAAGCAGATGCACACGATCAGTGCAAGGTCGCTATCATGCGCACCGTGGACGGCCGGCGACGTGACCTCGCGGCGATGATCGCGCCGCTGCAACGCGCGCTGGTCGCCGCCGAGCAGCCGGTGCTGCGCGCGCACGGCCTGAGCATGTGGGGCTACGTCGTGCTGGACGCGCTCGAAGGTCAGCCGGTGCGCACCCAGGTCGCGCTCGCGGAGGTCATCGGCGCCGACAAGAGCCGGATCATCGGCGTGCTGGACGAACTGGAGACCGAGGGCCTGCTGGAACGCACGCGCGACCCGGCGGACCGGCGGGCCCGGCTCGTGAGCATCACCGCCGAGGGCCGTCGCCGGCACGGCGAGGTCCAGGCCGAGATCCAGCGCGGTGAGGACCGCCTGCTCGCGCGGCTGGACCCGGCCGATCGAGAGACACTGCTGCGCACGCTGGCGTTGCTCGCCGACGAGTCGCAGAAAGCCTGAGGAGAACCCGTGCCCGACCTGCACGCGCTGTACCGCGACCTGCACGCGCACCCCGAACTGTCGTTGCAGGAGTTCCGCACGGCCGGAGTGCTCGCGGACGCGTTGCGCCCGTTGGGGTACGAGGTCACGACCGGGGTCGGCGGCACAGGCGTGGTCGGCGTGCTGCGCAACGGCGACGGCCCGACCGTCCTGCTGCGGGCGGACATCGACGCGCTGCCCGTGCTGGAGGCGACCGGACTTCCTTACGCCTCAACGGTGCGCGCGACCAACGCGGACGGCGAGGACGTGCCGGTCGCCCACGCGTGCGGGCACGACATGCACGCCACGTGCCTGATCGGAGCGGCCGAACGACTGGCCTCCTCGCGGGACGAGTGGTCCGGAACGCTGCTCGTGGTGTTCCAGCCCGCCGAGGAACTCGGCCGCGGCGCGCGGGCCATGGTCGCCGACGGGGTGTTCGAGCGGTTCGGCACGCCGGAAGTCGTGCTGGCACAACACGTCAGCCCGTTGCCCGCCGGAATGCTCGCGTACGGCACCGGGCCGGTGATGGCGGCCTCCGACTCGGTGCGGGTGACGCTGTCCGGGCGCGGCGGCCACGGTTCGGCGCCCGAGACGACGGTCGACCCGGTGCTGATGGCGGCGCACTGCGTGGTGCGCCTGCAGGGCATCGTGTCCCGGGAGATCGCGCCGTCCGAACGGGCCGTCGTCACGGTCGGGCGGCTGCAGGCGGGCACCAAGGAGAACGTCATCCCGGACACCGCCGAGATCGGCGTGAACGTCCGGTCGTTCAACGAGCACGTCCGCGGCATCGTGAAGGCCGCCGTCGAACGGATCGTGCGGGCGGAGGCCGCCGCGTCCGGCGCACCGCGCGAGCCCGAGTTCGACTGGTACGACGGCACTCCGGTGCTCGTGTCCGATCCGGACGCGACCACGAGGACGATGGCCGCGTTCGCCGAGCACTTCGGCAAGAACAACCTGATCCCCGGCGCGGTGGTGAACGCGAGCGAGGACGTCGGCGTGTTCGGTGCGTCGGCGGGCGTCCCCACGGTGTTCTGGTTCCTCGGCGGCACGGACTTCGGCCGGCGCGAACCGGGTCAGCCCGTCGCGATGAACCACGCCCCCGAGTACGCGCCGGACCTCGAGCCGACGCTCACCACCGGGGTCGACGCGCTGGTCGTCGCCGCCAGGACGTGGCTGCGGTAAGCGATTTCCGGACGAGCGCGCAGTCCGGGCTACCTCCTCCATCGTCCGCTGTGTCGCAGGCGTTTCACATAGCGCACAAATTGGTTGTGACCTGCACGTTCTGCCGCTTAGATGGCCACGTCGGACACGACAGATTTCTATGGGGGAAGTCGAAACATGCGTATTAAGCGTGCAATCGCGGCCGTGGTCGGCCTTGCGGCCATGGTCACCGTCATCAGCGCGGCGCCGAGCTCCGCGCAGGGGGAAGTTCCGTCCATCAAGGGTGTCGAGCGCGAGCGGGGCCCGAAGCCGCTCACGACCGACGGCCAGTCGTTCCTGGAGATCAACGGCGCCGGTGAGCTCGTGCACTGGCAGCGGGCCGGCGAGAGCTACGCCAAGAGCGTCCGCGGCTGGGGCTGGCAGGGCACCCGCGCCATCACGACCCTCGACAACAACACGTTCCTCGAGGTCAAGACCGACGGCCGGCTGTCCAAGTGGTCGTGGAACGGCACCTGGTACACCGAGGCCGTCGTCGGCTGGGGCTGGAACAACGCCCGCCTCGTGACCGGCGTCGCCGGCAACGAGTTCATGGAGATCAACAACCAGGGCGAGCTCGCCTACTGGACGTTCGACGGCTCCAACAACCTCTCCAAGGTCGTCCGCGGCTGGGGTTGGCAGGCCACGCGGAGCATCACGGGTCTCGACCCGTACCTCTTCATCGAGATCAAGGGCGACGCGATCAACTCGATGTCCTTCTGGGTCAACGCGCCGGGCGGCCTGCAGGAGCACCGGGAGCTCGAGAACCCGGACAAGCGCTGGATCCGGCTGATCGCCGGTGGCGACATCGACCACTTCACGGTCATCGCGACCGACGGCACCCTGCTCGAGTTCGCGTGGGACGACAACCAGGGTTACGTCCCCACCGCACGCGGCTGGGGCTGGCAGAACACCCGCCTGATCGGCTGATCAGGGCTCGCAACACCCTTGCGAGGTAAGAAGATCACGTGACGAGGTCCCGTCCACCGGATGCACCGGTGGGCGGGACCTCTTTTCGTGTCAAGGATTCTGGCGGGCGGCGATGCCGTCGTACATGACCCGGCGCAGCGCTTCGCTCTGCGCCGCCTGGGCTTCCGGCGTGCGCAGCGACGAGATCGCGGTGCCGAGGATCATGCCGTTGATGGCCCGCGCGGTGTTGTCGACGTCGAGGTCCGCGCGCAGGTAGCCGAGCTCCACGCCGTGCGTGAGGTAGGCGGCCGTGAGCGAGGCGGCCAGGTCGAACAGGTCGAGGATGCGTTCGGCCATCGCGCGGTCGATGCCGGGCGCCTCGAACAGCAGCAGGCGCGGCACCCTCGGGTCCTCGCCGAAGATCCGGCCCAGCGACTCGCCGATGCGCGCGGACTGCTCGCGGTACTCGGCGAGCGTCGACACGGCGTCCGGTGCGTTCTCGGCCGTGAGGGCCCCGGTGACGCGCCCGACCAGGTCGTCCACCACGTGGTCGACGATGTCCCGCTTGTTCTGGAAGTAGCGGTAGAAGGTGCCGTGCCCGATGCCGAGCCGCGCGGCCACGTCGGCGATGCCCGTGGCGTGGTAGCCGCGGTCGGCGAAGCAGTCGAAGGCCGCGTCGATGATCTCGCGGCGCAGCTCCTGCTTCTTGCGCTCGGCGCGGCTGACGGGCTCGGCACTGGACGTCATGCGCCCAAGTCTATGACCTGCGGAGTCTTGCGATCACCACTCGAACTGACATACCGTTCCGAAACTGACACGCGATTCCGTTTCAGTCGGGAGGTCGGGATGCGGTACGACGCGGTGATCGTCGGGGCGGGGTTCGGCGGCATGGGCGCGGCGATCGAGCTCCAGCGGCTCGGGTTGCGCGACCTGCTGATCCTGGAGCGGGAGGACGACCTCGGCGGCACCTGGCATGTGAACCGCTACCCCGGGCTCGCCGTGGACATCCCGTCCTCGACCTACTCGTACTCGTTCGAACCGAACCCGCACTGGTCGCGGCTGTTCGCGCCGGGCGCGGAGCTCAAGCGGTACGCCGAGCACGTGGCGGTGAAGTACGGGCTGCGGCCGTTGATGCGGTTCGGCGTGACGGTGACCGGCGCGCGCTGGCGGGGCGACCACTGGGAGGTCGTGGCGGGCTCGTCCGTGTTCACCGCGCGGTACCTGGTGACGGCGACGGGGTTCCTGTCGATGCCGAAGACACCGGACATCCCCGGAATTTCGTCCTTCGCGGGCAAGGTCGTGCACACGGCGGCCTGGGAGCCCGTCGACCTGACCGGCAAGCGGGTCGCGATCATCGGCACCGGCGCGACCGCTGTGCAACTGATACCCGAACTGGCGCGGCAGGCGTCGGCGTTGACGGTCTTCCAGCGCACCCCGATCTGGGTGAGCCCGAAGCCGGACTACCCGATTCCGCCTCGCGTGCGGAGGTTGTTCGCGCGGCTGCCGTTCGCGCAACGGGCCGTGCGGTGGCTCGGCAGCTCGGTGCTGGAGCTGATGATGATCTCTGGAGTGGTGCGGTACAAGCAGCTGCGGGTGATGAACCGGCTCGCGGAACGGTGGTGCCGGGCGCATCTGCACCGCCAGGTCCGCGATCCTCTGCTGCGGCGCAAGCTCACACCCGACTACTCGTTCGGCTGCAAGCGGCCGACGTTCTCCAACGACTACTTCCGCACGTTCACCCGGCCGCACGTCCGGCTGGAAACGTCCACTGTGGAACGGATCGACGCCGGCGGGCTGGTGACGGCGGACGGTCGCACCGACGTCGACGTGCTGGTGCTCGCCACCGGATTCAACCTGTGGGACACCAACTTCCCGGCGTTCGAGGTGATCGGACGGGACGGCAAGGACCTCGGCGCGTGGTGGCGGCAGAACCGGTTCCAGGCCTACGAGGGCGTGACCGTGCCCGGGTTCCCGAACTACCTGTCGCTCAACAGCCCGTACTCCTACAGCGGTCTGTCGTACTTCACGACGATCGAGTGCCAGATGGCGCACATGCGGCGCCTGTTCACGGGGATGCGCTCACGTGGCTCGTCGGTCTTCGAGGTCACCCAGCGGGCCAACGGCGAGTTCCTCGACCGGATGCGCGCGAAGGTCACGCAGAACTCCGTGTTCTCGCTGGGCCAGTGCGCCACGGCCCACAGCTACTACTTCAACCAGCACGGCGAGGCGACGTTGCTGCGGCCGACCTCGACGATCAGCGCGCACCGGGCCGCGTCGAGCTTCCCGTTGTCGGACTACGACTTCTCGCCCGTCCGCGCGACGACGCCCACATGACCCGGCGCGGGCTCGCGATCGGCCGCGGTGCTCTTGGGCACCTCAGCGGCCGCGGAGATGGTGGCGTTGCTGGGGTCCGGGCGCTCGGTCACCGACGTCGTGGGGGGCACTGGGCTCCCCCGGTCCCGGCATCCGGCCTCCGCTGCCCCGCCTGCGCTGGCCCGAGCTCGGGCTGCTCGGCCAGCGCGGCCCCGATCCGTTGACACGGCTGGCCGGACTGCTGCCGGAGGGCGGTGGCGACGCCACGTGGCTGCGCGAGTTCGGTGGCCGGCTCGCGGGTCGGGACGGCTGGGTGGCGCACCCCGCCACCTGGATCGTGGCCGCGGACGCCCGCACCGGTGAGCGCGTCGCGTTCGGTTCGCCCGGCTCGCCGCAGGTCCCGCTCGGGGACGCGATCGCTTCATGGACCACCGCAGACTGCCCGCCACGATCAGCGCATCCCGAGGAGTCCTGGCATGACCCGCTATCCGGCGATCGACCTCCGCGACGCGACCGTGGCCGTCACCGGTGGCGCCCAGGGCATCGGCCGTGCCGTCGCCGCGGCGTTCGCGGCCAGGGGCGCCCAGGTCGTGATCGGTGACCTCGACCTGGAGCGGGCACGGGCGGCCGCCACGGCCATCGGCGGTGCCGCGCACCCGCTCGACGTCACGGATCCGGTGTCGTTCCAAGCCTTCCTGGCTGCGGCCGGCGAGGTCGACGTGCTCGTCAACAACGCGGGCATCATGCCGAACGGCGGGTTCCTCGACCTCGACGAGCGCGCCGGCCGGGCCACCATCGAGATCAACCTGTTCGGTGTCGTGCACGGCATGCGGCTGGCGCTGCCGGGAATGCTCGCGCGCGGCCGCGGTCACGTCGTCAACATCGCCTCGCTGGCGGGCAAGTTCCCCGTGCCAGGCCTCGCGATGTACAACGCCAGCAAGTTCGCCGTCGTGGGGCTGACCGCCGCCACCCGCCGCGAGTACGCCCGGCACGGCGTCAGCGTGAGCGCGGTGCTGCCGTCCGCCGTGGACACCGCGCTCGCGTCGGGGCTCGACATGAAGCCGATCCCCAAGGTGGCGACGGAGGACATCGCGCGTGCCGTGATCGGTTCGGTGGCGAGCCGCCGGGCCGAGATCGCGGTTCCGCGCTACGTCGGCGCGCTGGCCACGCTCTCCGCCCTCACGCCGGAACCCGTCCTCAACGCCGTGCGCCGGCTCGTGCGCGACGACCGCGCCCTGCTGCCGGACTCCGCCGAACGCGCCGGCTACCGCGCCCGGCTCAACGGGAACTTCTCGGGACAAACCGAACATCAAGCCTGACAAAGGAATGCACGGACGCAAGTCCTACAAATGCGCACGAATGATTTGTGTGAATAAGTTAGTACTTGTTAACGATCTCGCCGCGTCTCATCCTTTCGTTGCCCTGACTGAAGATTCACCTCGACGGACACCCGGCTCCCCCTGCAACCGAGGGCCGGTCTGTTCGCCCTGCAACGAGGAGAAAAATGCAAGCGAGACGTTCTCTCGTGCTGGCCGCGGCGGGGTCACTCGTCGCTGCCGTGATCAGTCCGCTCGGCGCCCCGGCAGCGCCCGCCCAGCCTGCTCCGTCCGCCGAGGCACTGGCCGTCGACGCGGCCGCGAGCCTCGTCGCGAGCCGCCCGGCCGAGCTGCACGCCGGTGCGGACGACGCGTTCGTGCGGCACGGCGTCATCTCGTCCACCAACGGCCTGAAGTACGTGCCGTACGACCGGACCTACAAGGGCCTTCCGGTGGTGGGCGGCGACTTCGTCGTCGTGACCAACTCGACGGGCCAGGTCCTGCAGACCTCCGTCAGCCAGAACTCCACCATCACCCTGCCCGCGACCAAGGCCTCCGTCACCCAGGCGCAGGCCGAGGCCACCGCCCGCACCACGATGTCCACTGTGGACGGTGTCGGCTCGGCCGAGCAGGTCGTCTACGCGCTCGACGCCGCGCCCGCACTGGCGTGGAAGGTCACCGTGACCGGTCGCGACGCCGAGGGCCCGAGCAAGCTCGACGTCGTCGTGGACGCCGCCACCGGCAAGGTGCTGCGCAAGCAAGAACGCGTCATGCACGGCACCGGCACCAGCGGCTGGAACGGCCCCAACCCCGTCACCATCGCCACCACGCACACCGGCTCGAACTACTCGCTCAAGGACCCGACGCTCACCAACGTGAGCTGCCAGGACGCGGCGAACAACACCACGTTCACCAAGACCACCGACACGTGGGGCAACGGCACCCAGACCAACCGCGAGACCGGCTGCGTCGACGTGCTGTTCGCCGCCCAGACCGAGTCGAAGATGCTGTCGCAGTGGCTGGGCCGCAACGGTTTCGACGGCAACGGCGGCGGCTGGCCGATGCGCGTCGGCCTGAACGACCAGAACGCCTACTACGACGGCAGCCAGGTCCAGATCGGCAAGAACTCGGCCGGCCAGTGGATCGGCTCGATCGACGTCGTCGCCCACGAGCTCGGCCACGGCATCGACGACCACACGCCCGGCGGCATCTCCGGCGCGGGCACGCAGGAGTTCGTCGCGGACGTCTTCGGCGCCACCACCGAGTGGTTCGCGAACGAGCCGTCCCCCTACGACACGCCGGACTTCCTGGTCGGCGAGACGATCAACCTCGTGGGCCGCGGCCCGATCCGCAACATGTACAACCCGTCCGCGCTGAACCACGCGAACTGCTACTCGAGCTCCATCCCGAACACCGAGGTCCACGCGGCCGCGGGCCCCGGCAACCACTGGTTCTACCTGCTCTCGCAGGGCACCAACCCGTCGAACGGCCAGCCGACCAGCACGACGTGCAACAACACGTCCATCACGGGCCTGGGCGTCGAGAAGGCCATCAAGATCTTCTACAACGCCATGCTGCTCAAGACCTCCAGCAGCTCCTACCTGAAGTACCGCACCTGGACCCTCACCGCGGCCAAGAACCTCTACCCCGGCAGCTGCGCGGAGTTCGACACGGTCAAGGCCGCCTGGGACGCCATCAGCGTGCCCGCGCAGTCCGCTGACCCGACGTGCAGCGCCACCGGCGGCGTGACCGTCAGCAACCCCGGCAACCAGTCCTCGCAGGTCGGCACGGCGGTCAGCCTCCCGCTGTCGGCCAGCGGCGGCACGGCCCCGTACACGTGGTCCGCGACGGGCCTGCCCGCCGGCCTCTCGGTCAACGGCAGCACCATTTCCGGCACCCCGACCACCGCCGCCACCTCGAACGTCACCGTGACGGCGACCGACAGCGCGGGCAAGACGGGCTCGGCGTCGTTCTCCTGGACCGTCGGCAGCACGGGCGGCAACTGTTCCGGGCAGAAGCTGCTGAACCCCGGCTTCGAATCCGGCACCGCCTCCTGGACCGCCAGCTCGGGCGTCATCGGCCAGCACAGCGCCGACGGCCAGCCCGCCCGCACCGGCACCTGGTCGTCGTGGCTGAACGGCTACGGCTCGTCGCACACCGACTCGCTCTCCCAGTCGGTGACGATCCCCTCCGGCTGCAAGGCATCCCTGACGTTCTACGTCCACATCGACACCCGCGAGACCGGCAGCACCGTCTACGACAAACTGACCGTGACGGCCGGAACCACCACGCTGGCAACGCTTTCCAACACCAACGCGGCGTCGGGCTATGCGTTGAAGACGTTCGACCTCTCGTCGTTCGCCGGCCAGACCGTCGCGCTGAAGTTCACCGGCGTCGAGGACGCGTCGCTCCAGACGTCGTTCGTGATCGACGACACGGCGGTGACCTTGAGCTAGCGCTTCTAGTCTGAGCACCTCAACGGCGAGAGGTGCTCCATGAAGAACGAGCTGTACGCGGTTGCCGCGATCGTGGACTCGGTCGCGGCGACCGTGCGCCGATGGGGCCCGGCGCGCCCTGTGACGAAGACCGCACTGATGCCGGCCCTGGCCGTGGCCACCCCACCCCGCGACCCCGGCATGGCAGTGGGCCTCGCCGGTTCCTGGGCAGGCGACATAGCCCTGCTGGGAGACTCCGACAAGGCGTTCCGAGCAGGACTCTTCAGCTTCCTGGCCGCCCACCTCGGCTACACGGCAGCCCTGGCCCGCCAGTCCACACCCGGTTCCCGCAAGGCCGTCCTCCCGATCGTCGCCGTTGCGTCTGCGGGAGCCGTGGTCTTCGCCCGCGCGGCAGGCCCGCTCGGCAAACCGGTGGGCCTCTACGCGTTGACGCTGGGCACGATGGTCGCCGCCGCCTCCACCGCGCGAGGCACGGGTTCGAAGCGCGTTTTCGTTGGCGCAGCACTGTTTGCCGTGTCGGACGCGTTGCTCGGCGCGAGCCGGTTCGTCCTCAAGGGACGCGCGGCGCGAGTGGCGTCGGCGGGTGTCATGCCTACCTACGCGGCGGCACAGTGGCTCCTGCACACGGGGTTCTCGGCGTCCGACGGGTGACCCCCGCGAAAACTCGGTGGAACCCCCGTGCTAACGTTCTTCATGTCGGAACGAGCAAGGCTCCGGCACACAAACAAGCGCCGCTAGCTCAGTTGGTTAGAGCAGCTGACTCTTAATCAGCGGGTCCGGGGTTCGAGTCCCTGGCGGCGTACTCCAGAGAAGCAGGTAGAGATTCGTCTCTACCTGCTTCTCTGCTTTCCGGGTACTCATCCCGTTCCTCCGTCTCACTCGGACTGAGACGACCTCGCGCGGAAGCACCAGCTCGGTCACACGTGACAACCGACCCGTCTCCCTCTAGTCTGAAAACGAACTACTTCGGATCTGCTACTAGTTGGATGGTGGAAGACCGGTGCCAGGAGTGGACGCGTCGACCAGTTGGTTGCGCGGAACGTTGGAGCTGGCCGTCGCGGCGTTGCTGGTCAGCGAGGACCTGCACGGGTACGCGCTGGTGCAGAGGCTCGCGGAGCAGGGCCTGGGAACGGTGCGCGGCGGTGCGCTCTATCCGGTTCTCGGCCGGATGGAGACCGCCGGGCTGGTGGAGACCGAGTGGGTGGCCGGGCAGGGCGGACCGGGTCGCAAGACCTATCGGCTCACCGCGGCGGGCCGGGCTCGGCTGGACGAGGAGATGCTGCTCTGGCACGACTTCTCCTCCGCGATGGACCGGCTCCTCATGAGTGCGCGGAAGGACACGACATGACGATGACCCTCAACCACTGGAGTGACCGGGCACGCCTGGAGCTCGGCCTGCTGGGTGTGGACGCCGCGCTCGCGGACCAGGTGCTGGCCGAGGTGCGGGAGCACTGCGCGGAGAGTGGCGAGTCGCCGGAGGAGGCGTTCGGCACTCCGGCGCACTTCGCGGCGACGGTCATGGACGAACGGATGCCGCTCGCCGACCGCGCGTTGCGGGATCGGAGCGGCACCACGGTGTTCGAGGCGTGGTCCGCCGTCATCGGCCGCGTCGGCATGATCACGGCCATCGCCGGCGTGTTCGCGTGGATCAAGCAGGGCCTGATCCTGCCGCTCACGCCTGCGGGCCTCACCGGGTCGTTGCTCGTGTACGCCGCGTTGCTCAGCGTTCTGTACGCGGGCAACATCGCGCGGCTGATCGGCAGGCCCCGGACCGTGGTGCCCGCCTGGATCGCCGCGGCCGTGCTGGTGGTGCCGGCCGCGACGGCGTTCGTGATGTTGCCGCGCGACGCGATCGCCTCCGTGCCCTCGCCGTTCCTCCTGGTCGCCGGCGCGCTGCTCATCTGGTGGAGCTTCGCCCGGGAGAACGCCACCGACGTGGCCAAGGCGACCGAGGGAGCGGAGGAGTGGCTCGGCGAGCTGCGCGGCCTGTTGGAGGGGCGCCACGACCTGGCCCCCGACCGTGCCGACGAGCTGGTTCGGGAGACCGCCCAGCACCTGGCGGCGACCGGCGGCACGGCGCAGGAGGAGTTCGGGCCCGTCGAGGAGTACGCCGTGACGCTGGCCCAGCAGCACCCCGCGGCGCCCCGGTGGTGGCAGCGCCCGGCGACGCGGAACTGGGTCTCCCTCGGCCTTTCCCTCAGTTTCATCGCGTGGGCGGTCTTCGGGGAACGGCCGGTCTGGTACACCGTCGTCGCGGTGCTCCTGCTGGTCTGGTCGAGCGTGATGGTGATCCGCGACCTCCGTGCGCGGTGACCGGTGAGAGCCGACAAGCGATCAGTCGTGGTTCTGGTCAGCGTGGCCGTGCTGGTCGGCGCGGTGGTGTCCGGCGCGGGGTCGCCGCACCTGGGCTCGTTGACCGCGTACCGGACTCTTCTGTGTTCCGCGGACACCGGGCGAGTGGTGAGCAGTGCGACCGTCCTGGGGCATCGACCGCGTTCGCTCAGGCGGTTGGCACTGCTCAGGAAGCACCTTTGCGGTGCGGCGGCCCGAGACGAACCTTCACCTGCCGCAACGCTTTCCGGGCACTAGGCCAGGTGCAGCGCCGTGTCCAGCAGGCGGTGCGCGAACCCGGTCTCGTTGTCGTACCAGCCGCTCACCTTCACGGTCCGGTCGCCGATGACCTTGGTCAGGCCCGCGTCGAACACGCACGAGGCCGTGCTCCCCACGATGTCCGACGACACCAGCTCGTCCTCGGTGTACTCGAGCACGCCCGCCAGCGGGCCTGAGGTGGCGGCGGCCGCGAACGCCGCGTTGACCTCCTCGACGGTGGTGTTCCGGCCGGCGTGCACGGTGAGGTCGGTCAGCGAACCGACCGGCACCGGCACGCGGATCGCGTAGCCGTCGAGCTTGCCGGCCAGTTCCGGGAGGACCAGGCCGATCGCCTTGGCGGCGCCGGTGGTGGTCGGGATGAGGTTGGTCGCGGCGGCACGGGCCCGGCGGAGGTCCTTGTGCGGTGCGTCCTGGAGGTTCTGGTCCTGGGTGTAGGCGTGCACGGTGGTCATGAAGCCGTGCTCGATGCCGATGACGTCGTTGAGCACCTTTGCCAGTGGTGCCAGGCAGTTCGTGGTGCAGGAGGCGTTCGAGACGACGGTGTGCGCGGCCGGGTCGTAGGCGTCGTGGTTGACGCCGTACGCGAGGGTGAGGTCCTCGTTCCTGGCCGGCGCCGAGATGATCACCTTGCGGGCGCCGGCGTCGACGTGGGCACGGGCCTTGGTGGCGTCGGTGAAGACACCGGTCGACTCGATCACCAGGTCCACCGCCAGATCGCGCCACGGGAGGGCCGCCGGGTCCCGTTCGGCCAGCACGGTGATCTTGCGGCCGTCCACCGCGATGGAGTCCTGGCCCGCCTGCACGTCGTGCCGGAGCACGCCCGCCGTCGAGTCGTACTTGAGCAGGTGGGCCAGGGTGGCGGCGTCGGTCAGGTCGTTGACCGCCACGATCTCCACGTCGTCGGTGCGGGACAGCGCGGCACGCAGGAAGCCGCGGCCGATGCGGCCGAAGCCGTTCACGCCGATGCGCAAGGTCATCGTGATCCCCCTCTGAAGCGATTAATAACCTGTCTGGGCGGTTACGTTAGGGAGGCAAGAAGTAACCTGTCAAGGAGGTTAGAATCCGGTTCATGACGTTCGTGTTCGTCGGCGGCAACGTGGCGTTGGACCTCGTCGGCACCCTGGGTCGGTGGACCACGGAACGGATCGAGCTGCTCGACAGCCCGGCCCGGCTCGCACGCTGGTGCGTGGACGCGGGCGTGGTCGACGACGAACCCGTGGTGCGGCCGGAGGACCTGGAGCAGGCACGGGCGTTGCGGGCCGCGGTGTACCGGCTGGCCAACAACGGTGCTGACGACGAGGACCGGCGGACGCTGAACGCCGTGGCCGCCGTCGCGCCGGTCCGGCTGCGGCTGGGCGAGGACGGCGTGGTGCGCACCGGGGACGTCGACGCGGCACTGTCCACTGTGGCCCGCGCCGCCATCGAACTGCTGACCGGGCCGGACCGCGAGAACGTGCGCGAGTGCGGCTACGAGACCTGCACCCGGCTCTACGTCGACCACTCCGCACGCCGCACCCGCCGGTGGTGCGACATGAAGAAGTGCGGGAACCGGGCCAAGGCGCAGGCCTTCCGCGAGCGACAGGCCGCCGACAAGTAACCCTGCGAAAGGGTTAGTGGCCGGAGGCGAGACGGACGGCTTCTTCGCCGCTCATCCTCGTGCCGCGGTCGAACGCCCGCGCGAACCCCTCCTCACCCAGCCCGGACCGGGCAGCCGCGGTGATCCGGTCCACGTCGCCGCGTTCGGCCGGCGGCAAGGGCGCGTCCACGCTGCGCCGGGCGGCATCGGCGGCCCCGAGCAGCACCGCGGCGCGGACAGCGTCACGAGCAGCGCCCGCAAGGCCTTCCAGCGACAACGCCAACGCGCGCGGCTCGGCCAGCTCACGGGCCAGCTCCACCCCGCGCAGGTGGTGCGCCGCGGCGGTGTCCGGGTCGCCGCGCAGCTCGGCGAGGAAGCCGAACTCCGCGCACAGCAGGTGGTCGCCCGCCGGTGACGACAGCTCGGCGTACTCGTCGCGGATGCGGGTGAGGTGGTGCTCGGCGGCGTCGAGGTCGCCGGAGCGGCGGGCGCCCAGGGCCAGGCCCATCTCCGCGTGGATCTGGCCGTAGCTGTAGCCGTGGTCGACGGCGAGGCGGTGTGCTCGCTGGTGCAGGTCGCGCGCCCGGTCCCAGTCGCGGTCCAGCAACGCCAGGCGCCCCAGGCCGGACAGGCGGGCGGCCACCTCCGCCTGCAGGCCCAGTTCCTGGGCGATGGCGAGGCCTTCGTGTTGCAGGCGGGTGGCGTAGGCGTAGTCGCCCTTGATCTCGGCCAGGGTGGCGAGGGGCGGGATGGTCTGCGTCTCGCCCCAGCGGTCGCCGAGGTCGCGGAAGAGGTCGGCGCTGCGGCGGCCGTCGCGGCCCAGGGCGGCCAGGTCGCCGCGGACCAGCGCGAGCATCGCGTTCAGGCCCAGGGAGGCGGCGACGCCCCACTGGTCGCCGTCCGCGGTGAACCGGGTCAGGGCTCGGGTGTTGACCTCGTGGCTCGCCGCCACGTCGCCCGCGCTGAACAGGCCGTAGGCGCAGAGCCACGACACGCGAGGGGGCACCTCGAACGCCACGACCGCCGCGTGGTCGCCGTTGAGCAGCGAGAACGCGCCGTGCAACGCGGCCAGTTCCGGTGTGTCCGCACCACCGCGCAGGACGGACGCGAGTGCGCGGCGGCCCTCGGTCAGGCGGCCGCGCAGGAGCCACCACCACGCCAGGGCGGTCACGAGCCGCACACCTTCGGCCGAGCCGCCGGCGTGGTCCAGGGCCGCGCGCAGGTTGCCCGCCTCGGCGTCGAGGCGGGTGAGCCAGACGCGCTGCTCGGCGCCGCGCAGCAACGGTTCGGCGTGCTCCGCCACGGAGAGGTAGTGCCGGAGGTGGCGGTCGCGGGCCGAGGTGAAGTCCGCCATCTCGTGCAGACGTTCGGTGGCGTAAGCGGAAACGGACTCCAGCAACCGGTACCGGCGCCCGGCCGGGCCCTCCGCCACGACCACGAGCGACCGGTCGACCAGCCGCGTGACGAGGTCGAGCACCTCCGCCCGCGTCACGCCGTCGCCGGCGCACACCTCTTCCGCCGCACCGAGATCGCAGCCGTCGCTGTGCACGGCGAGGCGGCGCAGCACGATGCGTTCCGGCGCGCTGAGCAGCTCCCAGCTCCAGTCGATCATCGCGCGCAACGTCTGCTGGCGGGCCGGAGCGCCGCGCTGGCCCAGCGTCAGGATCGAGAACCTGTCGCTCAGCCGCACCGCCAGGTCCCGCACCCCCAACGCCCGCACGCGCGTCGCCGCGAGCTCCAGGGCGAGCGGGATGCCGTCCAGCCGGTGGCAGATCTCGGCGACCGCGGCGAGGTCGGCCGGAGCGCAGTCCTCCGGCCGGGAGGGGAATCCGGGCGCGGACGCGGCGGCCCGCGCCAGGAAGAGCCGGTGCGCGTCGTCGCGCGGCAGCGGTTCGACGCCGAAGACGCCTTCCCCTGCGAGGCCCAGGGGTTCCTGGCTGGTCACGATCACGGCGAGCCCGCGGGCCGTGCGCAGCACCAGATCCGTGAGCTCGGCGGCCGCGTCGATGACGTGCTCGCAGTTGTCCAGCACCAGCAACGTCCGCCGGTCGCGCAACGCGGTCGCCAGCCGCTGCACGGACGTGGCCTCCCCGCCCGGTCCCGGCGACGACGCGTCGTCCCGGATGCCCAGCACGGCGGCGATCACCTGCGCCAGGTCCGCGGCGGCGGCCGATCGCAGACCCGCGAACTCGACGAACCACACCCCGTCCGGGAACTCGCCGGGCCGTTCCGACACCTGCTGCGCGAACGCCACCGCGAGGCTGGACTTGCCGACGCCGCCAGGGCCGGTGAGCGTCACGAGCCGGGCCGTCGAGCGCAGTTCCGCCAGCCGTGCCAACGCCTTCTCCCGGCCGACGAGCGGCGTCAGGGCGTTGGGCAGGTTCGACTGCACGGGCCGTACGGCGACCTCGGCGACCCGTTCCCGGGGCGCGCCCAGCTCGGCGTCCTGCCGCAACATCGCCTGGTGCAACGCCCGCAGCTCGGGACTCGGGTCGATGCCCAGCTCCTCGGCCAGCCGGGAACGCAGGTCCTCGTACGACGTAAGCGCCTCGCTCTGCCGCCCGGTCAGGTAGAGCGCCCGCAGCTGCACCGCCCGCAGGCTCTCCCGCAACGGGTGCAGCGCCACGACCGACGCGAGCTCTCCCACCGCGAGCGCGTGGTCGCCGGCCTCCAGCCACGCCTGCGCCTGTTCCTCGACGACCGAGAGCCGCAGCTCGGTGAGCCGGTGGGCCGCCGACCGCACGAACTCCTCGTCCGCGAAGTCCGCGAAAGCCGCGCCACGCCACAGGTCCAGCGCCTCGGTGAGCAGCCCCGCCCGCGCCGACGGGTCCACTGTGGACCGTGCGCGGGACACCAGGTCGCGGAACCGCGCCGCGTCGAGGTCCCCGGCGCCGTCGAGCCGCAGCAGGTACCCCGGCGGCTGCCGCACGATCCGGTCCCGCCCGAGGATCCGGCGCAGCTGGGAGATCTTCGCCTGCAACGCTCCGGCGGGCTTGCCGGGCGGGTGGTCGCCCCACAGGTGGTGGATGAGGCTGTCCGCGGCCACCGGGTCGCCGTCCTGCGCGACCAGCGCCGCGAGCAACGCCCGGACCTTGAGCTCCGGGACGGTGACCGGCTCCCCCTCCTCGTCCCACACCGCGAGCGGGCCGAGCACCCCGAACCGCATGCACCACTCCCCTGATGTCACGTCGTGATCGACCGTAAGCCGATCGTAAGCGAGTCCGAAGCCCCTCCCGGCACGGTGGCCCAACACGTGGGAGGGAGCGGAACGCATGACGAAGTACGCGGGCACACGGGCAGCGGTCGTCGTGGCGGCGGGCGACATCAGCCTGGCCATCGCCAAGCGACTCGCCGAGGGTGGCGCGCGGGTCGTGCTGACCGCGGACACCGAGGACGGGCGCACCGAGGCGCGGTCCGAGGTGGGCTCGGCGGCGCACGTCGTCGCGCCGCCGGAGATCGGCACGGCCCTGACCGGCCACAGCATCGACTTCCTGTTCACCGACGCGGTGGCAGGCACGTCGCCGTTGCTGCCGCACCTGCACGACGGCGGCTCGGTCGTGCTCACCACGCCCACGTCCGCCGAGACCGTCCTGGCCCTGGTCACCGCGCTCGCCGACCGCCGCATCCGCGTCAACGCGGTGGCGCCGGTCGACAGCCGGGGCTGTGCCGAGGAGGTGGCCCGCGTCGCGCTGTTCCTCGCCACCGAGGCGACGTGCACCACCGGCGCCCACGTCCCCGTCGACGGTGGCCTGAACCACCGATGATCACGTCCGCAGGAGAACCGGAGCACGCCACATGAGTGCAACACCAGAAACCACTTACGGCACGGAGTCCGTGCCAACAGCGGGGACGGACGGACAGCGGCTGCCCCTCTTCGCCCTGCTGTCCCTCGCCACCGCCGTCTTCATCACGAGCCTCACCGAGACGTTGCCCGCCGGGCTGCTGCCGGCCATGAGCGGCTCGCTCGGCGTGAGCGAGTCCGCGACCGGGCAGACCGTCACGATCTACGCCCTCGGCACCGTGCTGACCGCGATCCCGCTGTCGTCGATGACGGCGGGCTGGCGGCGCAAGAAGCTGCTGCTGGCCTCGATGGCGGGCTTCGCCGTCGCGAACACGGTCACGGCCGTGTCGTCCGTCTACAGCGTCACGATGGTGGCCCGGTTCATCGCCGGTGTCGCCGCCGGTCTCGCGTGGGCGTTGCTCGCGGGCTACGCGCGGCGCATGGTCGCCACCCACCTGCAGGGCCGGGCGATCGCGATCGCCATGGCCGGCATTCCCGTGGCGCTGTGCCTCGGCGTGCCCGCCGGGACGTTCCTCGGCCAGGTCGCCGGCTGGCGCACGGCGTTCTGGTCCATGACCGTGCTGACCGTGATCCTGCTGGTCTGGATCGTGGTGGCGGTGCCGGACTACCCCGGCTCGAAGGCGGGCGAACGGCCGAAGATGCTGGCCACGCTGAAGGTTCCCGGCGTGACGCCGGTGCTGTTCGTGACGCTCGTCTTCGTGCTGGCGCACACGATCCTCTACGCCTACATCGCGTCGTTCCTCGCCGGGCTCGGCATGGGCGACCAGACCGGCCTGGTGCTGCTGATCTTCGGCATCGCCTCGATCGTGAGCATCTGGCTCGTCGGCGCGCAGATCCACCGCAGGCTGCGGTTGTTCTCGATCGCGAGCGCGTTGCTCGTGGCCGTCGCCGCGCTGCTGCTCGCCACGATCGCGAAGGACCCGCTGCTCGTCTACGTCGCCGCGGCGCTCTGGGGCCTCGGCTGGGGTGGCGTGCCGACGCTGCTGCAGACCGCGGCGGGCGACGCCGGCGGCGACTCCGCGGACGCGGCGCAGGCGATGCTCGTCACGTTGTGGAACGTCGCGATGGCCGGTGGCGGTGTGATCGGCGGCGTGCTGCTCGATTTGAGCGGCAGCGGCTCGTTCCCGTGGACCGTGCTGGTGCTCACCTTGCCTGTACTCGGCGTAATCGTCGCGGCGAGCAAGCACGGTTTCCCCGCCCAGCGCGCCACTACCTGATAAGAGCACGTCAGCACCACTCCAGTAACTGCCGCCGAAAGCCGCACGATTGCGCGGCTTTCGGCGGTTGTTGTCGTCGCAATGCCGGAACACATCTCGCATACCGACGGTATTTCACCCATTACGACCAACGCGTGGACACCACGTGAACGACCGTTCGTTCGAAGAGTTTCCGCAGGTCACACGGCGAAATGGCAAAGTAACGATAGATACATGAGGACTGCGGCGTTGCCCGGTAGTGTGAAGTCGTACTGACGCGCTCGCGCCGGACGTTCGCGCGAGCGACATCCGCCTGAGTGAGCACGCCATATGTCGTCGTGGGGGGTCTGCGTCACATGCCGGTAAGCCAGTCGAACGAGGTTGTCTTAGCTGAGAACTTGCGCCTGCAAGATTTCGTGGACCGAGTATTCGAGTCTCTCACCCGCGCGGAACAACGACGGTGGGCCCGCACTTACCTCAGAGGTCTCGTCCACGGGAATGGCAGGCGAACACCCCGGGGTCTCGCCCGCGCCGAACAACTCCC
The DNA here is from genome assembly GCF_042721395.1 of Lentzea sp. NPDC058450. Lineage (NCBI taxonomy): Bacteria > Bacillati > Actinomycetota > Actinomycetes > Pseudonocardiales > Pseudonocardiaceae > Lentzea > Lentzea sp. NPDC058450. Next base: position 12,387 of record NZ_JBHXLO010000057.1, on the reverse strand, counting down.
GGCGGCGGCCGCGAACGGCCTGCACCAGTTCATCAACGGCAGCCCGTGGGACTGGGAACCGGTGCGGCGCAGGGTCGCCCGGCAGATCGCCGCGAGCACGACGCCGTACGCGTGGACCACGGCCGAACTGATCATCCCCAAGCGCGGCCAGCACTCGGTGGGGGTGCACCAGCACGTGGCCGCCGGCACCGAACGCCCCGTCAACTGCCAGCGCTCCCTCGGCTTCTTCCTCGCCACGGACGCGGGCAGCTTCCCGGTGGGCTGGAGCCTCGTGCTGCGCGGCGTCTGGGAGTCCGACCACGAGCGCCGCGACCGCGCGCGCATCCCGGCGACGGAGTACGGCCACCCCGTCGCCTCCTACGTCATGGACTTCGCGGACAGCGCCGCCGCGGACCCGGCCCTGCCCGACGTGCCGTGGGCGCTCGACCTCGTGCGCTGCGAGGACGCCACCGGGGTGCTGGCGGGCCTGGTCCGGCGCGGCCTGGAGTTCGCGTGCGAGGTCCACCAGAGCCAGCTGCTGGTCACCGGACGCCCCGGCGCGCCCGCGGTCGTCACGGTCGGCGAGTTCATGGAGTCACGGCTCGGGCAACGCGCACACCTGCTGACGCCGCCGTCAGGTCACCGCGGGTCCGTCTCCGTGAAGATCTACGCGAAGCAGGCGAGGCTGCCGCTCTTCGGCGCCCCGGACGAACAGTCGCGCACGGTCCGCGTGCTGGAGTGGCCGAGCCAGAGCCTCGGCCAGCCCGGCCGGTACTGGATCACCAGCTGCACCGGCGGACGCGTCGGCAAGGTGCTCGCGCTCGCCCGCGCCCGGATCGCCGCGCTGGCCACGATCGCGGAGCTCCAGGAGCACTTCGGCGCGCTGCACTTCGAGGGCCGTTCGTTCCCCGGCTGGCACCACCACATGACGATGGCCTCCACCGCCTACGCCTACCGGAACCTGCCCGCGTGCGCGCCGTCGCTCGCGTTGTCCGGAACCGCGTGCTGAGGGGCCTGGACGATGAAGAACATCCTCGTGGTGGAACAGGACGGCCCGGCGGCGGACTCGGTGGTGTCCGAGCTGCGCCGGCAGGGGTACGCGGCCAGGAGCGTGCACGCGGGCAGGCAGGTGCTGGAGGCGTGCCGCGACGCCGACCTGGTGCTGCTGTCGCTCGATCTGACCGATGTGGACGGTCTGGAGGTGTGCCGCTCGCTGCGGGCGGTCAGCAACGTCCCGCTGATCGCGCGGACCCATCGTGACGACGAGCTGGAACGGGTGCTGGCGCTGCGGGAGGGCGCGGACGACTGCGTGGCGAAGACGTGGGGCATGCGCGAGCTGCGGGCCCGCATCGAGGCGGTGCTGCGGCGGTCCCGGTGCGGCAAGGCGGAGCCCGAGACGATCTCGATCGAACCGCTGCGCATCGACCAGCGGACCCGCGAGGTGCGGCTGCACGACCAGCGCGTCGACGTCACGTCGAAGGAGTTCGAGCTGCTCTACGCGCTGGCCGCGAACCCGGAGACGGTGGTGTCGCGCAAGCAGCTGATGGCGAGCGTGTGGGGCACGAACTGGGCGAGCTCGAGCCGCACGATCGACACGCACGTCAGCAGCCTGCGGGCGAAGCTGGGCTCGAACCGGTGGATCATCACCGTCCGGGGAGTGGGGTACCGGCTGGGGCACGCGCGCACGGTGGCCGCGGGCTGACGACCGGCGGAGGAGTCTGAGGCCCGGCTCAGCGAGGCGCCGGGCACTCACCACCCGCCACCACCCGGCCGCCACCACCTACCGGCACCCCAAGCCGTCACACCGGCTGCCGCCCCAGCCGCCTCAGCAGAGGGTGTTCCTGCACCGCCCCCACCGCGCGCGTGGCCCACCACGCCGAGGCGAGGTTCGAGGTCAGCAGCGTGCGACCGGCGTCCGCGCGGGCCAGCTCGGTGAGCGCGGCCAGCGTGCCCATGCCCGTTCCGGTGCACAGCAACGCGCTGCCCGCCGCGAAGTCCCGGTTCCGCACCCGCTCCAGCACGGCGTCGGCGGTCACCCGGTACGGGTCGAACACATCCCCCTCGGCCGGCACCAGGACGACGTCGTCCACGACGAGCCCCGCCTCCTCCCAGAAGCCGCGCGACGTGTCGGTCAGCCACGGCTGGTAGGGCGACACGAGCGTCAGGTGGGTGACGCCCAGCGCCGCGCACGCCGCGAGAATCGCTTGTGTAGACGAAAGCACCGAAAATCCCGCACGCGCGGACAGTTCTTCGCAGAACTCGCGATCGCCCTCGGGACCGAGCAGGTAGTGCGACGCGCTGCACGCCACCACGGCGGCGTCGAGGCGCATCTCCCCGAAGCCGTCGAGGGTCTCGGGGAGCACGTCGTTGTAGGTCTCCAGCATTTCCCGCAACCCGACCCCGGGAGTGTTCGGGAAACGAGCGGCGTACACATTCGCCGTCGTGCCGATGAGGTGGTTGAACTCCGGTTCGGCGGTGGGGTTCTCCGGTGGAACGACGACCCCTACCCGTGGCATCGAGAAAAGATCCATGTCACCACCGTAGGACTCACGTCACGGTGACCGGCAGCTTCGCGCGCAAATTTGACCGTCGCTTCAGCACCTCCCCACACTTCTTCTCGGACTTGACATTTCTTTGCATTCCATGACGCGTTCCTTGCATGGACCTCCTTGCCCGTCCGTCGCCACGTGCAGCAGGGTGATCAAGGCAATCGAAATTGTATTCGCCTCCGATTCGAAGCGAAACTTTCGGAAGGAGCAGAAAGCGATGTCGGAAACGGCCGTCACAAGTGAGTCGCCGGCACTCCCCCACATCTCCGACGCCACTTTGCGGGATTCCGCGCACATGGCGGGAGTCGAGTTCGGACCGCAGGACGCCGCGGTGATCGCGGACCTCCTCGTGCGGACCGGTGTCGACCTGGTCGAGGTCGGCATGGTGTCCGGTCCGGGTTCGAAGGACGCGGACCTCGTCGAGGCCGTGCACGAGGCCGTCGGCCCGAAGCGCAGCATGACGCTCGTCGTCGTGCGTGACCGCCAGCAGGTCGCGCAGGCGCTGGACGAGGCGGAACGCCTGGGCGTGCACCACGTCATGTACTCGATCCCCACGTCGGCGGAGCACGCCGCGCTGAAGCTCGGGTCGCCCAGCCTCAAGTTCCTGCAGACGCTCGCGCGTTCGGCCATCTCGCAGGCCAAGGACCGCGGTTTCCACGTGACGTTCAGCGGCGAGGACGGGGCCCGCACCCCGGCCGAGCGGCTCGTCCCGTACGTCACCGACGGCTTCGCGGCGGGCGCAGACCGGTTCCGGCTCGCCGAGACCGTCGCCTACCTGTCGCCGTGGCAGATGGAGGACGTGATCGGCGGGATCACCGCGATCGAGGGCTCCGAGATCGAGATCCACTCGCACAACATGCTGGGCATGGCGGTCGCGAACTCGCTCGCCGCCGTCCGGGCCGGCGCGAAGTGGATCTCCGCCACGGTCGGCGGCATCGGCGAACGCGGTGGCAACGCGCCGCTCGCGGAACTGTTGACGTCGCTGCGGATCGTGCACGGCGACACGAGGTTCGACCTGTCGCACCTCACCGAGCTGTCCAGGGTCGCGCTGAAGGGCGCCGGGCTCGGCGAGGCGTTCCAGTCCGGTCCGACGACGCCGCACGCGTTCGCGTACGAGCTCCCTGGCCAGCTCACCAACCCCGAGGCCTACGAGACGCTGCCGGCCGAGGTCGTCGGCAACGTCCGCGAGCTGCGCGTCCGCACGCGCCTCTCACCCGCGCTCGTGCGGTGGGCGCTCGCCGAGACCGGCCTGTCCGTCGACGTCGACGCCTTCACGTCGTGGCTCGCGCGGCGCCAGGAGAGCGACGGCGCCCCGCTGCTCGACCGCGATGCCATCGGCAAGGCCGCCGTCGACTTCCTCGCCCAGTGAAGAAACCCTGCCGCACCAACGAAAACGGAGTCACGTCATGACCGCTCCCACCCTGTCCGGTGTCTGCCCCGAGTGCGAGACCGACCTGACCGTGCCGCCGATCGTCGAGGGCGAGACGCTGTCGTGCCCCGAGTGCCTGCTGACGCTGCGCGTCGAGGGCGTCGTCGACGGTCAGCTGACGCTGCAGATGGTCCAGGTCCAGCTCCGCGACTGGGGCCAGTGATGGGCGCGCGGATCGCGATCGTCGCCGACCGGATCGGCTGGGAGGAACGCCGGCTGATGACGGCGGCCCCCGGCTTCGGCCTGGAGGTCGACTGGATCAACGACGAGTCGCTGTGCCTCGGCGACCCGGCCGCACCGTCGCTCGCGGGCTACGACGTGGCGATGGTGCGCAGCCGCAGCTACACCCGCGGCGGTCTGATCGCCACGCTCGCCGAGGCGGCCGGGGTGCACACCCTCAACTCCGCCAGGGCGATCCACGCGTGTGAGAACAAGGCCGTGCTGCGCGTGGTGCTGGCCGCGGCGGGCATCCCCGTGTCGGACTTCCGGCTCGTGTTGTCCCGCAGGGACTTCGAGAAGGCGCTCGCCGAGCTCCCGTTGCCGCTGGTGTTCAAGCCCGTCTACGGCGGCATGGGCAAGCGGGTCACGCTGATCCGCGACTCGGACGTGGCGCAGTCCGTCTACGACTACGTCGAGGACCTCGGGCACGCGTTCGAGCAGGCCTGCCTGCTGGAGCCGTACATCGGGGGCGGCACGTCGGTGCGGTGCCTCGTCGTCGGCCGGGAGGTGGTCGGCGCGGCCGAGTTCAGCAGCGGCGGCACGGACTGGCGCAACAACGCGGCGCTGGGCAACAACCACCGGGCCGTCGCGCACGACCCCGACGTGCTCAAGATCGTCGACGGCGTGGTGGGCGTGCTCGGCGAGGGCATCTACGGCGTCGACCTGTTCCGCACCGGCGACGGCTACGTCGTGAACGAGGTCAACCACGCCCCCGCGTTCCGGGCCGTGGCCTCCGCGACGGGCGCCGACGTCGAGTCGGCCATCGGCGCTCATCTCAAGGAGCTGACACAGTGATCAGGGCAGGTGTCATCGGTGCCTCCGGGCTCGCCGGTGGCGAACTCATCCGGCTGATCGCCGGGCACCCGGAGCTGGAGCTGACGTTCCTCGGCGGTTCGGGAAGCGTCGGCAGGCGGCCCTCCGAGCTGCACCCCGGGCTGCGGCTCGATCTCGGGGTCACCGTGCAGCCCGTGACCGAGAACATCGACGCCGACGTCGTCTTCCTCTCCACCCCGGCGCCGGTGTCGGCCGAGCTGGCCGCGTTGCTGGCGGACCGGGTGCCGGTCGTGGTCGACCTCAGCGGGGCGTTCCGCATCCGCACGCCGGAGCTGCACGACCGCTGGTACCCCAAGGTGCGCCGCAGGGCCGACCTCGCGGAGCGGTTCGTCTACGGCGTGCCGGAGCTGCTCGGCGACCGGCTCGCGGACGCGTCGCTGATCTCGTTGCCCGGCTGCTACGCCACCGCGCTCACGCTCGGGCTGGCGCCGCTCGCGCTCGGCCTGGGCCTGAACCTCAAAACCGTGGTGGTGGACGGGAAGAGCGGGTCTAGCGGTGGTGGTGCGTCGTTGCGCACGGCCGACCTGCACCCGTACCGCAACGGCGCCATCACGCCGTACGCCCCGACCGGGCACCGGCACGCGGCCGAGGTGAAGGACTTCCTGCGGCACAACGGTTCCGGCGACATCGGCTCGCTGAGCATGTCCGCGTACGGCGTCTCGCACGTGCGCGGCCTGCTCACCAGTTCGTACGTCTTCCCGGAGCAGGACGTCGACCAGCGCGAGCTGCACCGGGCGTATCTGCGGTTCTACAAGGGACATCGGTTCGTCCGGGTGCGCCGGCACGACGAGACGCTGATCCCGGTGCCGGACCCGCACGCCGTGCTGGGGTCGAACTTCTGCGACGTCACGGCGCTCGTGGACGAGGAGGAACGCCGGATCGTCGTCCTCGCCGCGCTGGACAACCTCGTCAAGGGCGCTGCGGGACAGGCGATCCAGGTCACGAACAAGCGGTTCGGACTGCCCGAGGAGACGGGGCTGACGGCGCAGCCGCTGATGCCCGCATGAGCGCCACGCCGACCGTCGTGAAGCTCGGCGGCAGCTGCCTCGAAGATCTCGACGGCTCCTGGTGGGACGACCTCGCCGAGCACGGCCGGAGCACGCCGCTGGTGCTCGTGCACGGGTGGTCCAAGCCGTTGAAGCGGCTGAGCGAACGCCAGGGCAAGCAGCCGGAGATCCTGCGCGACCGTTACGGCAACCAGAGCCGCTGGACCACGCCCGAGGTCATCGAGGACATCAAGACCGTCAGCGCGGAGATCGCCGCCGAGGTGATCAGCCGGCTGGAACGCCGCGGCGTTGCGGTGGAACGGCTGCTCGGCAGCGACGGCCTGGTCAGCGCTGGCGAGGGCGAACGCTGGTGGTGGCGGGAGAAGCAGCTGGTGGAGCTCGACAACCTGGTCGGCCCGATCACCGGCGTCGACCCGTCGTCGCTGAAGAACCTCCAGCCGGGCCACGCCTACGTCGTCACGCCGCTCGCCCGCAACGCGGCGGGCCAGGAGGTCAACACCGACGGCGACCGGGCCGCGGCGGCGATCGCGGGCGGCGTCGGCGCGACGGACCTCGTGCTGGTCACGAACGTCGCGCACCTGCTCGTCGACGGCGAGCCGGTGCGGCGGATCTCGGCCAAGGCCGCGGCGGCGTTCCGCGACAACGGCGCGACCGGCGGGATGCGCAAGAAGCTGCGCGCCGCGGGCGAGGCGCTGGACCAGGGCGTGGCACGGGTCGTCATCGGCAGCGCGCCCGTCACGGACCTGCTCGCCGACCGCACCGGAACCACCATCACGCGACTGTGAGGAGCACGCACGTGGCACGACCCCGTGTGCTAGTCGTCAACAACGGAACCCTGTCGCTCAAGCAGTTGCGCGCGCGGTTCGAGCAGCTCGGCTCGGACACCGAGGCCGTGCCGGCCGCCGAGGTGCCGTCCTCTGTGGAGGGTCGGTACCAGGCGATCGTGCTGAGCGGCACGAAGGTGCGGGCCTACGACACGTCGTACTACAAGCCGCTCATCGATCTCGTGACGACCGCGACCGTTCCCGTGTTCGGGATCTGCGGTGGCATGCAGATCATCGCGGTCGCCGCCGGCGGGGAGCTCGCGGACGGCCCGCAGCGGGTCGGCGGGTACGAGGTGCAGGTGGACAAGCAGGAACCGCTCTTCACGCACGTGAAGCCGACGGTGACCGTCTTCCACCGGCACACGCTGTACCTCCAGGCGGCTCCGGCGGGCTTCCGCTCGATCGGGCACTCGGAGCACGCGCCGGTGGAGTTCCTGCGCTCCGACGACGGCCGGATCTTCGGCGCGCAGGCGCACCTGGAGTTCCGCGCCGACGGCCTGGACATCCTGCGCGGCTTCGCGCAGCTCTACTCGTGACCTACGCAGAGAAGGACTGGGCAATGAGCGTTGCGGAGCAGCCCGCTTTCACCGTGCACCTGAACGGGAGCGGTGGCGACATCAAGGGATGGGTCGTCGTCGACTCGCTGGTCGACGGTCTCGCGATGGGCGGGACCCGGATGACCGCCGGGGTGACGGAGGACGAGGTCGCGGGCCTCGCCAGGGACATGACGGAGAAGTTCACGCTGGCCGGGCTGCGGATCGGCGGTGCGAAGGCGGGCGTCGTCGCCACCGACGCCGACCGCGAGACGACCTTCCGCACGTTCGGGCGGACCGTGAAACCGTTGCTGCACGGGGGCATCCACCTCGGCATCGACATGGGCGTGACGCCGGGCGACCGCGCGGTGTTCTTCGCCGAGTCCGGCTACGACCCGCGGCACCGCACGGGCGTCCCCGACATGCCGATCGACTGGGACACCTACTACAACCCGTTGATCGACGCGACGGGGCACGGCGTCGGGGTCGCCGCCGTGACCGCGCTGGAGGCGAGCGGCCGCACCGGGTCGTCGCGCGTGGTGGTGCAGGGCTTCGGCGCGGTCGGCCGTGCGGTGGCGCGGTTCCTGGAGGAGCGCGGGCACGTGATCGTCGGTGTCGCGGACGTGCTGGGCACCGTGAGCGCCGAGCGGCTGCCGGTGGACGACCTCGTGGCGATCACCGACGAGTTCGGCGGCATCGACCGGTCGAGGTTGCCTTCGCACGTCAAGGTGTCCGAGGAACCGGACGCGTGGCTCGACGTCGACGCCGACATCCTCGTGCTGGCGGCGCAGAAGCACGCGCTGAACGCCGAGAACGCGCACCGGTTGCGGGCGGGCCTGGTGGTGGAGGGCGCGAACATCGCCTCCAGCGTGGTGGCCAAGGAGAAGATCGCCGCGTCCGGTGCCGTGCTGGTGCCCGGCGTGATCGCGAACATCGGCGGCGCCGGCTCGGCCGCCCTCGCCGTGACGCGGGTCGTGCCGTTCGAGCTGCCGGCGCAGGCGCGCAAGGACTGGGTGTTCGGCTGGATCAGCGACCGGGTGGCGCGCAACACGCGGGACCTGCTGGAGATCGCCGCGGCCCGCGCGGGCGACCCGTTGCCGGAGCTGCTCGCGGTGCGCAGGCAGGAGCGCGGGTGAACGCGAGGAGTGCCGACCTGGCCGCCGAGTACCGCGCGCTCGGCTGGTGGCGGGACGAGACGTTCCTCGACGACCTGCGCGCGCAGGCACGGGAACGTCCGCACAAGCTCGCGATCGCGGGCAGGCGGGTGGCCGAGTCGCGCACCGACACGCTCGACTACGCCGAGCTGGCCGCGCTGACGGACCGGTTCGCGGCCGCGTTGCTCGGCCTCGGCGTGCGGCGGGGTGACGTGGTGGCCGTGCAGCTCCCGAACCGGTGGGAGATGGTGCCGCTGATCTTCGCCTGCATGGCCGTCGGCGCGGTGATCTGCCCGATCTCGCCGGTGTGCCCCGAACCGGAGCTGCGGCACCGGCTCGAACTGACCTCGGCGCCGGTGTTCATCACCGCGGAGACGGAGATCGGGGAGCGACTGCGGGCCGAACTGTCCACTTTGGAGCACGTGCTGGCGGTGGACTCGTCGTTCCACTCGGCGTTCGTGGCGGCGGAGCGGGATGCTGTTCTGGAGGGGCTCGCGGTCGGCGCGGACGATCCGTTCCTCGTGCTGTTCACGTCGGGCACCACCGGGCCGGCCAAGGGCGTGCTGCACAGCCCGAACACGGTCCACGCGGCGGTGCGCGGGTACGTCGACGCCTACTGCCTGGACGACACGTGGGTCGCCGCGGTGTCCACCCCGCTGATCCACTACTCGGGGTTCGCCCAGGGCGTGCTGGCGGGCGTGCTGCTCGGCGGCACCGTGACGTTCCAGGACGTGAAGCGCAACGAGGTGTTGCTGGACCTTGTCGAACGGTACGGCGCGACGTTGCTCTACGGCCCGCCCGCCACCGTGGCGGACGTGGTCGAGGCGCAACGGCACGACAAGCGCGCCACCCCGACGTTGCAGCACGTCGTGGTCGGCTCGGCGCCGGTGCTCGGCGACCTCGTCGACGGCGTGCGCGAGCACCTCGGGGCGCGCACGTACTCGTTGTGGGGCATGTCGGAGATGGGCCCGGTGACCATGACCCGTCCCTCGGCGGCCCCTGACCGGGCGGCGCACAGCAACGGCGTGTCCATCGACGCCATGCAGCTCCGCATCGACCTGTCCGCTGTGGACGGTGAGAGCGGCGTGGGCGGGCTCCGGGTGCGCGGGGCGGCGCTGGCGCTCGGCTACTACGGGCGCCAGGAGGCGTTCGCGGAGCAGTTCGACGCGGACGGCTGGTTCGACACCGGCGACCTCGCACGGCACGACGGCCAGGGCGGCATCCGCATCATCGGCCGCGCCCGTGACGCGATCCTGCGCGACGGCCGGGTGGCGCCGATGACCGAACTGGAGGCCGTGATCGGCAGCCACCCCGAGGTGCTCGAAGCGGCGCTGGTCGGGCTCGGCCCGGTGATCTGCGCCGTCGTCGTGCCGCGCGGGTCCGGGCCGTCGCTCGACGAGGTGCGCGCGCACCTGCTGGCCGCCGGGCAGGACCCGCGCTTCCTGCCGGACCGGCTCGAGCTGCTGCCCGCGTTGCCCAAGACCCTGACCGGCAAGGTGCGCAAGGCCGAACTGCGCACGCGGTACGCGGGAGCGGTCTGATGTCCCGGCCCGTCGCGATGTCGGCGACGCTCGCCGCCGACGCGGACCTCGCCCGCCGGCGTGCGGCCGGGGAGCAGGTCATCTCGATGGCGAGCGGCGAGATCGGCCTGCCCGTGCTGCCGTCGTTGCGCGCCCGGCTCGCTCACTCGGCGGGCTCGACCTCCTACGGCCCGGTGGAGGGCAGTGCCGCGTTGCGGTCGGCCGCGGCGGGCTACTGGTCCCGGCGCGGTCTGGACACCGACCCGGATCTGGTCGTGGCCGGGCCCGGCAGCAAACCGTTGTTGTTCGCGCTGCTGCTGGCGATCGGCGGCGACGTGGTCGTGCCGGTGCCGGGGTGGGTGAGTTACCCGTCGCAGGCTGTGCTGGCAGGGGTGCGGCCGCTGCCGGTGCCCGTCGCGCCGGGCTCGGGTGGCGTGCCTGACCCCGATTTGTTGCGGGAGGCCGTTCTCACGGCGCGGGCGGCCGGGCAGAACCCGCGCGCCGTCGTGGTGACGGTGCCGGACAACCCCTCCGGCACCGTGGCGTCGGAGCTGACCGTGCGCCGTCTCGCCGCGGTGGCACGGGAACTGGACCTCGTCATCGTGTCGGACGAGATCTACTGCGACCTCGTGTTCGCCGGGTCTGCGGTGTCACCTGCCCGTGCCGCGCCGGAACGCACCGTCGTCACCACCGGGCTCACCAAGAACCTGGCCGTCGGCGGGTGGCGGACCGGGGTGGCGCGGCTGCCTTCGAGCGACCTCGGCCGTGCGTTGCACTCGCGGCTGGTGTCGGTCGCCAGCCAGATCTGGTCCAGCACACCGGCTCCGGTCCAGGCCGCGGCCGCCTACGCGTTCGACGAGCCTTCCGAGGTCCTGGAGCGCGTCGCGGCGAGCCGTCGTCTGCATGAGACGGTCGCTGCCGCGGTCGCCTCGCAGTTCGTCGCGGCCGGTGCGCTGCTCGCTCCTGTCCGCGCCACTTGCTATTTGTATCCGGACTTCGAGCCGTTGCGTTCTCAGCTCGCTCAGGTCCACTCCGTGCACGGGTGCGAACACCTCGCCGCCTGGTTCAGCCGGGCGGGGATCGGTCTGCTGGCCGGGTCCGCCTTCGGCGAGGAGGCGGAGGTGCTGCGCGTTCGCGCCTCGACCAGCCATCTGTACGGCTCTTCCGACTCCGAGCGACTGGCTGCGCTGGAGTCCGCCGACCCCTTGTGGCTGCCGTGGATCCGCGCCGCCGTCGACCGGATCGGGTCGGTCCTGTCCGGCCTCACCGCCTGAATCACTTCCTGGGAGGAATCTCATGTCCGTGCTGTTCGAGGCCGTCTACGAGGGCCACCGCTACGTGGGGTTCGACCGCGGCCCCGTCGTGACCCTGCACCGCGTGGCCGACGGTCAGGTGGCCGATGCTGTTGTGGAGGCCAACGGGTCCGTGTCCGCGTTGAGGGCGTCGCTTGCTTCGGGGGCCTCGGGGGCTTCGGGGGCTTCGATCGAGGTGTCGCTGAACGATCCCGGGCTGCGGTTTCTGCCGCCGTTGTTGCCTGCGGGTGGGGAGAAGGCGTTGTTGAGCGGATTCATGGGGACCCACAAGAAGAAGTGGGACGGTCGGACCTTTGTGGAGGGTGACGAGTTCGTGCCGCCCAAGTGGTTCTTCAAGGGGTTCGGGGACTGGGCTCGGTTGCCCGGTGAGCCGTTGACCGTGCCTGCCTCGCCGGTGGCGTTGATCGAGGAGCCTGAGGTGCTTCTGGTCTACGTCAACGATGCTGAGGGGTATCCGCACTACGCCGGCTACACGTTCGCCAACGACCTGTGCGACATCGGGCTGCACCGGAAGGACAACGGGTACAACCCCTACTGCAAGTTGTGCGACACCGCTGTTGCGCCTTGGCTGTTCCTGGATGCGCCGCCGGTTTCGGTCACCGGGCGGGTGTCGATCGTCCGGGATGGGGCCGTGGCTTGGGAAGGGCCGTTCGACTGCGGGGCGGATGCGTTGTACTACCGGGTGCAGGACATGGTGGAGCACCTGTTCTCGTTTCCGGCGGTTCGGCGACCCGGGTTGGTCAACTACGTGTTGTTGGGGGCGGATGAGGCGAGCTTCCACGACGGGTTTCGGATCGCTGATGGGGATCGGATCGAGATCGACGTGAAGAGCCATGATGTGGTGTTGTCCAACGAGGTTCGGTACGTGGGGCCGGTTCCGTTGGGGCGGTAGGTTGGGTGGTGGTTGCGTTGGGGCGCAAAGACAACCACGGACGAGCGTGGTCGAGTCATCGCCGCTGGCGCGTCGATAGAGATTGGGGCTTGACTTCGGGGCCCTTGCGAGGTGCTGGTCGGCCGGAAAAGGCC
>NZ_JBHXLO010000056.1:0-32720 GCF_042721395.1 Lentzea sp. NPDC058450 | reverse complement strand
AGCCGCCCAACACGAACAGGCGTGCCATCAACCCGCCGAGGGCGCTGGCCCCGGCTTTTGATCAGATTGGCGGGGTCCGGGGCAGAGCCCCGCGCCTGAAACAGGAACAGGCCAGCCCAACGCACCCACCTACGGACACACAAACCGCCGGCCGCCGACGCAACAGGGGGACGGCCCACCCAACCCGCGCACACCCAAGCCATACGGAACGCCGAAGACCCGTAGACACAAGCCGCAACCCACCCCAAACCGGACCACCCCCACCCACCTGACCAGCAACTTCACCAAATCTTGGGAAAATCCGCAGAAATCCCGAAAACCAGCGCAACGACTGCCGGGTAGGTGCGTCTATGTGGGTGTCGCAAGCAGCACAGCCGTGGAACGTTCGGGGCGGTCCACAGCACAACGAGCAGCCTGCGGTCGAAGGGGAGCGAAGGGCGGCGGGGGCCTAACTTCGCGGCGAAGTGCGGCCGGACCGAACGGGAGAGCGGTCCGGCCGCACTGTCCAAACCAGACCGGCCAACCGCACAGGACCGCCGCGCAAGACCACGCACGCAGCCCGGCAACAGACAAGACCACCCACAAGTGGACCGCCGACGTCCACTCCACAGTGGTCGGCCGCCCCAAACCGCCACCGGCCCGCGCCGCCCAGGCGAGAAGCCGGGCCGCAACGGGCGAACCTGGTGTCCAGCGGGCAAAAGCCTGCCTCAAGCCGACCTGGACCGCAGGGCCTTCGAATCAGCACTGTCGCCTGTGGACGGCCGCCCTCCAATCACAGACCCGGCCCAAGACGGACCCCTCAAAGCCCGCAGACGGCACCCGAGAGCGCACCCGCCCGGCCACAACAACACAAGATCGACGCAGGTCAGGATGCCTGCGTTCAAAAATTGTCAGACCCCCGGAGCAGAATCGTCCGCATGAGGCAGAACCCCCAGCGGAAGAGCTCAAGATGGATCACGTACTGGCCGGCGCCCTGCACGAACGTGTGTTCGCAATCCTCAACCAGCTGGAATCCCCGGACACCATCAGGCTGGTCGAAGCCTGGCGCACTCTGTTGCAGCACCACGAACCAACGGAGAGCGGGGCCTGCAAAGCCTGCGGCCCACGCTGGCGCAGACACATGTGCTCGGTCTGGCGGGTAGCGGCGACCTACTTCGTCCACGACGTCTGAGCCCTGCAACAGCCACCGGACCGCTTGCGACCAACCCGGAAGCTCTCACGGCCAACCCGGAAGCTCTCACGGCCAACCCGGGAGCTCACGTGGCAACCCTGGACCACTCACTGGCCACCCCGGGAGCTCTCGCTCAACCGGAGCCGGGCTGGGGCGGTGCTGGAGCAACGCTGGAGGCGGGACCGCAAAGGCCCTCTGAGGCGATGAACCCACCCCGCCCACCCCGAGAGGTGGCGAAGCCCACGAACGCCCGTCAGAAAGCTACTGAGCCGTAGTTCAACAAAACCCGAACCAGGAGGCCGCGACCCGCAAACCCGACAAGCCGCAGCCCGAACCCAAACCAGCAAACAGCAGCGATCCGAGACCGAACACGAGAACGAGGGTCAGACGGTGACGCCGCGCTCGTTCAGCCAGCCCAGCGGGTTGATCTTCTGGCCGCCCGGGTTCCACACCTCGAAGTGCAGGTGGGGGCCGGTCGAGAAGCCGCGGTTGCCCATGCGGGCGATCTGCTGGCCCGCCTTGACCTGCTGGCCTTCCTTGACGCTGTAGGTGTCGACGTGGCCGTAGACGGTGATGGTGCCGTCCTCGTGCTGCACGCGCACCCAGAGGCCGAAGCCGGAGGCCGGGCCCGCCTCGATCACGACGCCGTCGGCGGCGGAGAGGATCGGGGTGCCGATGGGGCCGGCGATGTCGATGCCGAGGTGCATGGTGCCCCAGCGGCCGCCGTAGCCGGAGGTGAAGTCGCCGGCCGCGGGGCGGACGAACTTCGGGCGCTTCTTCTCGGCCTCGACGGCCTCGCGCTCGGTGGTGAGCTGCTGGCTGCGCAGGAGCTTGGCGGCCTCTGCGGAGCCCTCTGACGTGGTCTTGGAGACCGCGAGGATCTGCGGGGCGGAGGCGGTGTCGCCGCCGACGCCGTCGAAGGTCGCGGCGCCACCGGAGTGGTTCGCGAGCTGGACGTCGGTGCTGTCGTCGGTGGCTGCCTGGCCGAGTTGGCCGGCGCCTGCCGCGGCGAACGCGCCTACTGCGACGGCGGCGACGACGATTCGTCCGCGAAGCGCCGACGGTGGCGGGGGGAGCCGGTGAGAGCTGACCGGACGCACGGATGCGCGGTCGACTGCCTCTTCAAGCGCAGCACTGCGTTCATGGCCGCCGGGGGAGCGGTGGTGACTCAAAGCTTGCCCTTCCGCCTTCGGGGAGCCTGATCGGGCGGACAACCGGGCGGGGGATTCCCGGCGAGTCAGGATTCGGGGTTCTGACTCGGTGTCCTTCTGTGATCAGACCGTGACAACGGACCGGGGGACAGTAACGGCGCGAAGCCTCGGAGGGCAAACCCCAGTTCGTTATGTCCTACGAACGGGCGGCGACCAGCAAGTTTCAACTGTCAACTGTGACTGTCGGTCAGACCCGAGGGTCGATACCCCTCATTGCCAGCGGCGATGGGGTGAGTTGACAAGTCATCCGATCGGGTGATGGCCGTCACAACTACGTGAAGAGTCCTCGTGTCAACCGGCAAAGAAAGGTGACCTGAATCACGTATCTGGTGCTCTTCGACGAGTAACGACGTGTGCTCCAGCCGGGCGTTGCGCTGGGGCACGATGATCTGATCCATCTCCGACCAGACCACCACGAACCGGGTGCGGCACGGCCGGCACGGTTCGGCCAACTCGGACAGCAGCTCCGAACCCGGACGTAACTGTCGCGTGAGGGGTGTCGGCATCAGATAAGCGGCGAGCGTGCCGCTGTGGGGCGTCCCCAAGGTCACGAGTGTGCGAACGCGTGAGTCGCCGTGCAGCCGTTGTACGTAGTACCTGGCGATGAGCCCACCGAGTGAATGGCCCACCACGTGCACCTGATCGGATCCGGTCTGCTCGCAGATCCGCTCGATGTGCGCGCCCAGCAGCGCGGCGGAACGGCGGACGTCACCGGTCAACGCCGTCAGCACGCTGTAGTTGATGGCGTGCACCACCCCGAAGCCCCGCCTTCGCAGAGCCCCCGACAGCACCGCGAAGGCGGAACGGTTGTCCCCGATGCCGTGCACCAGCACGATCGGGGTGCCCGCCGCGTCCATCGCCGAAACCATCAGGCCGCGCTGCCGGGGCGGCAGACCGTCGGTGCGGTAGTGCCGGTACTGGCCTTCCGGCCGGAGCTGTTCGGTGATCGCGCCCCACGGGTAGAGCACCGCGTGGGCCGTCAGCCAGGCCGCTTCCATGGCGACGCCGCGCACGCCGCCGGGCGTGGCCATCGCCCGCAGCGCCACCTTGACCTCTTCCGCGACGTCACGGGCCGTGTGCACGCCCCACCCGGCACGGTCCAGCGCCGCGTCGGTCAGACGCGTGAGCCAAGAACGGCCGTTGTCGCTCATATGAGCGACGGTAAGTGATGAAGTCACGGGGTAGGAGTACCCGTCGGACGTTTTCCACATGCGAACGAATTTCGTCTTGATACGTGCAGGCAGGTCACACGCAGTGCTACTCAGGTCTTGCTAGGTTCGCCCGCGATGACTCGCATCGAGCTCGACAACCAGACCCCGGCGGCCGCCCGGCTGCGCACGTCCTGGGCTCTCGCCGCGGCGGGCGCCCTCCTGCTCTCCCTCGGCCCGCTGATCGGAGTGGTCGACGGCGCGGACCCCGCCTTCACGTCGTGGCCGCTGCTCGCCCTCCTCGCACTCGCACCGCCTGTAGTAGCAGGCGTGCTGCTGATGCGCGGACGTCCGTTCGTGGCCGCTGGACTGATCGCCGCCACCGGCGTCTTCGCGATCGGCCGGCTGCTGAGCGACGCGCAGGTCTTCCTCGACGCCATGGACGTGGCCCGGCCGGAGCTCTTCCGCCCGACCACGCTCGTCGCCGTCACCCCGGCGCTCGGCGTCTGGTTGCTGATCGCCGGCCACCTGCTGACCATCGCGGCGGGCGCGCTCTCGGCCGGTCGCGCCGGCATGCCCGCCGACGAGTCGGAACCCCCGACCCTGGTCGCCATCCCGATCGCCATCTCGCTGTTCGCCGCGGTAGGCCTGCTGGGCAAGCCGTTCACCTCGAACGACCCGTTCCAGCTCGACCGCGGCCCGTGGGACCTGCCTGCCGTCGGCCTGATCGGCGGCCTGCTGGTCGCCGTGGCCGTCCCCCTGGCCACCGCGCTCGCCGCCAGCTCCCCCGACCCGGACACCCGCGAGGGCGGCACGCTCGGCGTCTCCCTCTCCCTGCTCGCCGTCGTGGTCCCGCCGCTGGCCGCCGGCACCGTCGTGACCGGCCTAGGCATCACCGGCGGTTCGGTGTCCGTCTTCACCGCCGCACTGCTTCTCCCCGTCGTCCCCCTCCTCGGCCGCACGGCGCGACTCCTGCGCGGTGAACGCGACGCGACCCGAGACCCCGAACTCCCCACTCTCCGGCGCCTGCACGTCACCGCCGGCGTCTTCGCCGTACTCGCTGCAACCGCGATGCTCGTCGGCGCATTCCTCCCTCAGCTGACTCTTTCCACCGGTGGCACGGCACCCGATCTCGCGTCGGTGAGCCTGCTGTGGGTGGCCGGGCTCGCGTTCGGCGTGCTCGGGCTCCTCCTGCTGGTGCCGGGAACGGCCGCGGTGGTGCGTCCGGCGCTGTTCGGCGCCTACCTCGCCATGCAGCTCGCCGCGGCGGGCATCACCGAGGTGGTGACGGCGGCGAGTCAGGTGGGCGTCGCCCAGCCCGGCGCCGGGTTCTGGCTGATGGTGGTCGAGGCCCCGCTGGGCCTGCTGGCGCTCGCGTGCACCGCCCTCGCCTCCGCGATCGAACGCGAGAACCTGGGTGAGAGGAAGAAGGAACAGCTGCCGGTCGCCGAACTGGGCGCGATCCTGCTCGCCGGCCTCTTCGCGATCGGTGCCTTCGCCCTGCCGACCACGCGCGGCGCGGAGTACACCTCGCCCACGCTGATCCCGGACAACGACCCCGCCGTGTCCTGGACCCTGCTGCTCGCGCTCACGACGTTGATCATGACGCTCGTGGCCGTGTCCCGGTCGAGGCCCGCTCGTGGCGCCGCGTCGCTCGTGGGTCTCGCCGTGCTGATGGGTGTTCGCGCACTCGAACTGCCGCTCACGGGCGACCGCGTCGCGGGTGCGGTCGCGGCCCCCGGCACGTGGCTCGCTCTGGCGGCGATCGCGGCGCTGCTGGTCGCGGCGGGCTTGATGGGCAGTCGCGCGAGCCGCTGAAACGTGGCGCAGAACTCGTGTTTCCCTATATCGCGCGCGTACGCGTGATCGACCTCACCGCCGTTGAGACCGACCTCACCGGTGGTGACGTGCGAGCGGTACCCGCAGGTCGATAGTGTCTGGGCCCAGCCGCGTCAAGTGGGTTCGCTTGGCCCCTTGAGGACCACCCAGGCGCGGTGTTGTGTTCCGACACCGACGTCGCAGGAGACCCGAGTGGACCTGTACGAATACCAGGCGAAGGACCTCTTCGCCGCCCACGGCGTCCCGGTACTGCCGGGCGATGTGGCCACCAACCCCGCCGACGCCAAGGCCATCGCCGCCAAGTTCGGCCAGGCAGTCGTCGTCAAGGCCCAGGTGAAGACCGGCGGCCGTGGCAAGGCCGGTGGTGTGAAGCTCGCTTCCACCCCCGAGGAGACCGAGGAGAAGGCGACCGCCATCCTCGGCCTCGACATCAAGGGGCACATCGTTCACCGCGTGCTGGTGACGCCCGCCTCCGACATCGCGGAGGAGTACTATTTCTCGTTCCTCCTCGACCGCGCCAACCGCACCTTCCTCGCCATGGCGAGCGTTGAGGGCGGCATGGACATCGAGGAGGTCGCGGCCACCAAGCCCGAGGCCCTCGCGAAGATCGCCATCGACGCCATCAAGGGCGTCGACGTCGCCAAGGCCACCGAGATCGCGGACGCCGCGAACTTCCCGGCCGAGGTCAAGGACCAGGTCGTCGACACCATCGTGAAGCTCTGGGAGACCTTCGTCTCCGAGGACGCCACGCTGGTCGAGGTCAACCCGCTGGTCCGCGACCCGCAGGGCAAGATCGTCGCCCTCGACGGCAAGGTCACGCTGGACGAGAACGCCGACTTCCGCCACCCGGCCCACGCCGAGCTGGTCGACAAGGCCGCGGAGAACCCCCTCGAGGCGAAGGCCAAGGAGAAGGGCCTCAACTACGTCAAGCTCGACGGCGAGGTGGGCATCATCGGCAATGGTGCCGGCCTGGTCATGTCGACGCTGGACGTCGTCGCGTACGCCGGTGAGCAGTACGGCGTGAAGCCCGCGAACTTCCTCGACATCGGTGGCGGCGCGTCCGCCGAGGTCATGGCCAACGGCCTGGACGTCATCCTCGGCGACGAGGCCGTCCGCTCCGTCTTCGTCAACGTCTTCGGCGGCATCACCGCGTGCGACGCCGTGGCCAACGGCATCGTGAAGGCGCTGGAGATCCTCGGCGACTCGGCCACCAAGCCGCTCGTCGTCCGCCTGGACGGCAACAACGTGGAGGAGGGCCGCGCGATCCTCGCCGAGGCCAACCACCCGCTGGTGACCGTTGTCGACACGATGGACAACGCGGCCGCCAAGGCCGCCGAGCTCGCGGCTGCGGGGGTCTGAGTCAGATGGCTATCTTCCTCAACGAGAACAGCAAGGTCATCGTCCAGGGCATGACCGGTGCCGAAGGCACCAAGCACACCAAGCGCATGCTCGCGTCCGGCACGAACATCGTCGGTGGCGTGAACCCGCGCAAGGCGGGCGAGAAGGTCGACTTCGACGGCACCGTGCTCCCGGTCTTCGGCACCGTCAAGGAGGCCATGGAGGCCACCGGCGCGAACGTGACCGTGATCTTCGTCCCGCCGGCCTTCTCGAAGGCCGCCGTGGTCGAGGCCATCGACGCCGAGATCGAGCTCGCGGTCGTCATCACCGAGGGCATCCCGGTGCACGACACCGCGTACTTCTGGGCGCACGCCGTCGCGACGGGCAACAAGACCCGGATCATCGGCCCGAACTGCCCTGGCATCATCAGCCCCGGGAAGTCCAACGCCGGCATCATCCCCGCGAACATCGCGGGCAGCGGCAAGATCGGTCTGGTGTCGAAGTCCGGCACCCTGACCTACCAGATGATGCACGAGCTCAAGGACTTCGGTTTCTCCACCGCGATCGGCATCGGTGGCGACCCGATCATCGGCACCACGCACATCGACGCCCTCGAGGCCTTCCAGGCCGACGACGAGACCGTCGCGATCGTGATGATCGGTGAGATCGGTGGCGACGCCGAAGAGCGTGCGGCCGCGTACATCAAGGACAACGTGACCAAGCCGGTCGTCGGCTACGTCGCGGGCTTCACCGCTCCCGAGGGCAAGACCATGGGCCACGCCGGCGCCATCGTCTCCGGCTCGGCGGGCACCGCGCAGGCGAAGAAGGAGGCCCTCGAGGCCGCCGGCGTCAAGGTCGGCAAGACGCCGTCCGAGACCGCCTCGCTGATGCGGGAGATCATGCAGGCCCTCTGAGACCGTCAGGCGCGCTCAGGGTTGCTGAGTTCCTGATCTCAGACACGCAGTGCAATGCGAAGGCCGGATTCCGAGTAACTTCGGAGTCCGGCCTTCGCTCGTATGGCGGAACCGGCATGATCGGTCCATCGTCTTAGTAGCGAGAGTCAGCGCACTGCTAGCGTCGAAACGACGCACCCTGGTTTGAGGAGGAGACCTCGACATGTCCGTGCCTTACGGCGCACCCCAACAGCAGCCGCCGGGTCCGGCACAGCACCAGGCACCGCCTGCGGGCCACGGAGCCCCGGGCGCCAACAACATCAACCTGGCCCAGATCCTCCCGCTGGTGGCGGCGGGTCTCGGCCTGGTCGCGTACCTCGTCGCGTTCGCCGACGACGTGAGCAGCGGCAACGTGGTCTACCTGCTCGCGGCGGGCGCGCTCGCCGGCCTGTCGGTGCTGCCGAGCACTCCCAAGGGCTTCGTCCCGGTCGCCGCGGTCCTCGCGGCGGTGCAGACCCTGCTCCAGCTGCAGGGCATCATCAAGTCGCCGTCGATCGCGGGCCTCGACATCGTGCTGCTCATCGTGGCGCTGGTGGAGACGGCCGCGATCGTGCTCGCGTTCCTGATGGCCGAGGGCATCGTGAAGCTGGAGCCGAAGCCCGCGAACCCGTACGCGGGTCAGCAGGGGCAGCCGGGCGGCTGGAACCCGCAGTCCGGCGCGTTCCCGCAGCAGGGGCAGCAGTTCGGTCAGCAGCAGGCCGCCCCGCAGCAGCAGGCGTCCCAGCAGCAGGCCCAGCAGCCGTCGTTCGGTCAGCAGCAGCAGTTCGGCCAGCAGCCGCAGCAGCCCGCACAGCCGGGTCAGCCGCCGCAGCAGACGAGCTTCATGCCGCAGCCGGGCCAGTTCGGCTCGCCGGGCACGCCGCCCGGTGGCTTCGGCGGACCGCAGCAGTAAGGTCCGCACACCGTTCGACCTTTCAGGGGTGGTGCCGGTTCTCCGGCGCCACCCCTGTTCGCATCACGCGGCGTGCCTGACCCGAATGGCTCAGGCGGCCTGACACAGTGGAGAAGTGCCCGTGCTGCAACGCGAGGTGACCCGCGAGGTCAACACCGTGCGCCCACCGGAGTTCTCGCGGTCCGAACGCGTGCGCGTGCTCGTCGCCGCCGCGGTCGGATCGGTGGTGGTCGGGTACGCCGCGGTCGCCGCCGTTCTCGCGCTGATCTCCGCGACGGCCACGTACGCCGACTTCTCCACGTCCGGTGTGCTCAGCGCCGCCGCGCCCGCGTGGCTCGCCGCGCACCACGTGCCGTTGCGCTTCGAGTCGGGCCAGCTCGGTGTGCTGCCGCTGCTCGCGACCGCGTTGCTGATGTTGCTGGTCGGCCGCACCGCCGCGGGCACCGCCGACCGCCTCGGGCTCTACGAACCGCTGCAGGCGCGCGGTGTCGTGCTCAGCATCGCCGGGGCGCACGCCGTCACCGGCGGCGCGATCGCGTTGATCATGGGTGACGGGGTCGTGCGCGCCACGCCCGCCGTCGCGTTCTTCGGCTGCGCGGCGGTGTCCGGGATCGCGGCCACGATCGGCGTCGCTCGCCGCTGCGGCCTGTACGAGGTGGTCTTCGACAAGCTCGACCCGGTGGCGCTGCACGGGCTGCGAGCCGGCTTCATGGCGTTGTTCTCGCTGGTCAGCGTGGGTTCGCTGGCCGTGGCCGCCGGGCTCGCGGTGTCGTGGCCGACGACCAGCGAGCTCTTCGCGGGCGCCGGGCCGTCGTTCGGTGTCGGGCTCGGCGTGTTCCTGCTGTGCCTCGCCTACCTGCCGAACGCGATCATCGCGGGCTTCTCCTACGTCGTGGGCGCGGGCTTCTCGATGGGCTCCGTCGAGGTCTCGCCGCTGAAGTTCGTCGGCGGCGACGTGCTCCCGGTGCCGTTGCTCGCGGCCATGCCGGACGCCGAGTACGTGTGGAGTCCCGCCGTGCTCGTCGGTGGCCTGCTGATCGGCCTGATCGTCGGCTGGACCTGCCGCAAGGTGTCGGACCGGTCGACCTCGCGGGTGCGCGCGGTGCTGGTGGCCGCGATCACGGCGGCCGTCGGCAGCCTGGTGCTCGCCGCGACCGCCGGTGGACGGCTGGCGGGCGGCGCGTTCGACCCCGTGACGGTGCCCGCGGGCCTGCTCGCGCTGGCCGTGCTGGTGTGGGTGCTGGTGCCGGGCGCGCTGGTGGCGTGGCTCGCCGGCAACCGCACGAAGGCCGCGGCGGCCGGGGTCGCCGAGTTCGTGGAACCGGACTACGACGAGGACGAGGAGGCCGTCGACCCGGACGTCGTGTTCGAGGACGACGAGCTCACCGACCAGTTCGAACAGCTCGAGGTCGTGGACGAGGACGAGTTCGAGGTCGAAGAGGATCTCGAAGACGACGACTACTACGACGAAGACGAGTACGAAGAAGACGAGTACGACGACGAGGTTGACGACGAGGAAGACGTTGCCGAGGACGTCGAGGAAGACGTCGAAGAAGAAGAGGAACCGGTCGAGGAGGACCTCGATGCGGAGTTCGACGAAATGCTCGGCATGGAGTCCGAGGAGGACCTGGACGCCAAGCCGGAACGGTGACGGCCTAAACTGCCCCTGAGCTGCTGCAACACCACGCCACGCCCAGGAGTAGACGCTGAGCACCGAACTTCGGCTTCCGACACCGGCGCGCGTCGTCGTACTCGTCTCCGGTTCCGGAACCCTCATGCAGGCGTTGCTGGACGCCGACCTGCCCGTCGAGGTGGTCGCCGTCGGCGCCGACCGCGAGAACATCGAGGGCCTCAAGCGCGCCGAACGCGCGGGAGTGCCCTGCTTCGCCGTGAAGCTGCGCGACCACGCCGACCGTGACGCGTGGGACGCCGCCCTCACCGAGGCCGTCGCGTCCTACGAGCCGGACCTCGTCGTGTCCGCCGGCTTCATGAAGATCCTCGGTGAGCGCTTCCTCGCCCGCTTCGGCGGCCGGATGATCAACACCCACCCCGCGCTGCTGCCGGCCTTCCCCGGCGCGCACGGCGTTCGTGACGCGCTGGCGTACGGCGTGCACGTCACCGGATCGACGGTGCACCTGGTCGACGCGGGCGTCGACACGGGCCCGATCCTCGCGCAGGAGGCCGTGGCCGTCGAACCCGGCGACACCGAGGAAACCCTGCACGAACGCATCAAGGTCGTCGAACGCCGGCTGCTCGTCGAGACGGTCGGCCGGCTGGCCCGTGAGGGCTGCACCGTGAACGGACGAAAGGTGAGCATTCCGTGAGCACTCCTGCCGAGAGGCGACCGGTACGCCGGGCCCTGATCGGGGTCTCCGACAAGGCCGGCCTGCTGGAACTGGCCACCGGCCTGCACGCGGCCGGAGTCGAGATCGTGTCCACCGGCGGCACCGCCAAGGTGCTGGCCGACGCGGGCGTCCCCGTGACGCCGGTCGAGCAGGTCACAGGGTTCCCCGAGTGCCTCGACGGCCGGGTGAAGACGCTGCACCCGCGCGTGCACGCCGGTCTGCTGGCCGACCTGCGCAAGGAGTCGCACGTCGAGCAGCTGCGCGAGATGGACATCGCGCCGTTCGACCTGCTGGTCGTGAACCTGTACCCGTTCACGCAGACCGTCGCGTCCGGTGCTTCTGCCGACGACTGCGTCGAGCAGATCGACATCGGCGGCCCCGCGATGGTCCGCGCGTCGGCGAAGAACCACGCGAACGTCGCCGTCGTCGTCGACCCGTCCCGCTACGAGTGGGTGCTGGAGAACGTCCGCGAGGGCGGCTTCACCATGTCCGACCGGCAGCGCCTGGCCGCGGACGCGTTCCGCCACACCGCCTCCTACGACGTGGCCGTGGCCTCGTGGATGGGCAACGTGCTGGCGCCGGACGACGAGGGCAGCGGTTTCCCCGGCTGGGTCGGCGCGACCTGGAACCGGTCGAACGTGCTGCGCTACGGCGAGAACCCGCACCAGAGCGCCGCGATCTACACGCAGGGCGACGGCCGGGTGGGCCTCGCGTCGGCGAAGCAGTTGCACGGCAAGGAGATGTCGTACAACAACTACCTCGACGGTGACGCCGCGTGGCGTGCCGCGTGGGACCACGAGCTGCCGTGCGTCGCGATCATCAAGCACGCCAACCCGTGCGGCATCGCGGTGTCCGAGCTGAGCATCGCGGACGCACACCGCAAGGCCCACGAGTGCGACCCGGTCAGCGCGTTCGGCGGCATCATCGCCTCGAACCGCGAGGTCACCGTGGAGATGGCCGAGTTCGTCTCGGAGATCTTCACCGAGGTCGTCATCGCTCCGTCCTACGAGGACGGTGCGATCGAGGTGTTGCAGCGCAAGAAGAACGTGCGCATCCTCGTGGCCGAGCCGCCCGCGCGCGGTGGCGCCGAGATGCGCCCGGTGTCCGGCGGCCTGCTGTTGCAGCAGCGCGACGCCATCGACGCGACCGGCGACTCGCCCGCGTCCTGGACCCTCGCCTGCGGCAAGCCCGCGGACGAGAGGACGCTGGCGGACCTGGAGTTCGCGTGGCGCGCCATCCGCGCCGTGAAGTCGAACGCGATCCTGCTGGCCAACGACGGCGCGACCGTCGGCGTCGGAATGGGCCAGGTCAACCGGGTCGACTCGTCGCACCTCGCGGTGAAGCGCGCCGGTGAGCGGGCCCAGGGCGCGGTCGGCGCGTCCGACGCGTTCTTCCCGTTCCCGGACGGCCTCGAGGTGCTGCTGGAGGCCGGCGTGCGCGCGGTCGTGCAGCCCGGTGGTTCGGTGCGCGACCCCGAGGTCATCGCCGCCGCCGAGAAGGCGGGCATCACGCTGTACCTGACGGGCACGCGTCACTTCGCCCACTGAGGCTCGTTGCTCGGAGTTGGGGCCGCTTCCGTCGGGGGAGCGGCCCCTTTCGCTTCGGTGCTCGCCGTCGGGGTGGTGCCCCTTCGGCTAGAGCTTGCCGACCATGTCCTCCGCGATGCCCTTCGCGGCGGCCTCGAGCTCGTCGAGGTCGGGTTTGGTGTTGGTGAACAGGCCCGCGTCCCAGCCGACGAGGTCGACCTCGACGATCAGTTCGCCCTTGCGCACGAGGACCGTCATCTCGGTGAACGCCGACGTCGTCTCGATCAGGATCACCACGGCCTCGTCGCCGAGCCCCTTGATCGGCTTCTGCAGCGCTCTGCCCTGGGTGTTGCCCATGTGCATCGAGATGGACCGGCTGAACGCGGACTCCGCCTCCTCCCGCTCGTTGACGACGGAGACGTCGGTGGCGCGGTGGCCGGAGCCGTCGACGCCCTTGGTCTGGTTCCACGAGCAGGTCGTGCGGATGCCCTTGGACAGCTTCGTCTCGCGGGACATCAGCCCGTTGGGGTTCGTGGTGCGCGCCTTGGCCAGTGCCGCCTCGGAGACGTTGCCGCACAACGCGGGCAGCTTGTCGGCCCGCTTCTCGTCGCCGCTGTCCTTGTTGACGTTCAGGTAGATCACGCCGCCGGTGATGGCGACGGCCAGGGCCAGGACGCCCGCGAGGATGCCGATGACCAACGGCGCCTTGCTCTTCCTGGGTGGTGGCGGAGGGCCCCAGCCGGGTTGTTGGGGGTAGCCGGGCTGTGGTGGGTAGCCAGGTTGTGGCTGCTGGCCGGGGTGAGGGTGGCCCGGTTGCGGTTGCCAGCTCTGCGGAGGGCCTGGTTGCTGGTGCCAGCCGTGCGGAGGCGGTTGGTTCACGGCTCCCCTTTCGCACAGCGCCGGGTCGGTGCCGCTGCGCCATCAGATACAACTCGATCGTCGGCCCGCCGAGCCCCGCTCCGCGTTCCAGCCGCGCTTCCCAGTGCGCTCAGCTGCTGCTTTCCCCAGGGGTGTGGCCGCTCGGGCCACCGTAGATGACCTCCCGGACCCGTGTGGCCATGTCCACCAAAAGGGTGACGCCTTGGCATTGACACAAGGGTGCGTCCACGCGCTACGATCATCTCGTTCGTTCGAACAAGAGTTCGAATAAGCAAGTCGCCGAACTTCCCGCGGCGGCCGTGCACAGGGGTGCGCACGGTCCGAGACGGGAGGTGGGTGGAGTGTCCAGGTCGGCAACGGCGTCGTTGGCCGCGCTCGGGGTGAACCCGGCCAGCGAGCTGACCAGCACCACCACCGACCACGCCACGGGGCGGGTCCTGCCGGTTCGCGGGGAACTGGCGGGCCTGCTCCCGTGGGGCGGCTTGCGGCGTGGCAGCACGGTGTCGGTGGGCGGATCGACATCGTTGCTGCTCGCCCTGCTCGCGGGCGCGACCGCGGACGGCTGCTGGGCCGCCGTGGTCGGCCTGCCGCAGGTGGGTGTCCTGGCCGCGGCCGAACTGGGCGTGGCGGTGCAGCGACTGGCGCTGGTTCCCAGTCCTGGCAACGATCCCGGGCCGGTCATCGCGGCCCTGCTCGACGGCATCGACGTGGTCGCCGTCGCCTGTCCACTCCCTCCTTCCCTGGCCCGCCGGCTGACCGCGCGGGCCCGCCAGCGCAGGTCGGTGCTCATCGCGTGGGGTGCCTGGCCCGCGGCGGACGTGGAGCTGACGGCGGAGTCCGTCACCTGGAACGCCCTCGACGACGGCGCGGAAACCCTGCGCCACCAACAGATCAGCGTGCGCAGCGCCGGCCGGGGAGCGGCGGGCCGCGGCAGGCACGTGCTGCTGACGTTCGGCGAAGAAGAGATCGAGCTCCCGCTGGCGGCCGGTGGACCGGCCCGTTCCGACGAGCCGGCTGATGCCGGTCCGGAGCGGGTCGACGAACCGGCCGCCAGGCGGGCATACGCGGGGCCCGTGAGCGACGAGCTCACCGCCAGGCGGTCTGCGGCGATCGAGCGGCTGGTCAAGCTCGCCCAGGGAAGTCCCCCGGCGTGAAGGACTCCCGCCTGCTCACCGTCTGGTGCCCGGACTGGCCCGTCGTCGCCGCCTGCACCGCCACGAACACCGCGCCCGACGTCCCGGTGGCCGTGCTCGACGGCAACGAGATCGTGTCCACCTCCGCCGTGGCGCGCAGAGAGGGCATCCGCAGGTCGATGCGCAAGCGCGCGGCCGAGGCGATGTGCCCCGAGCTGGTGACCTTCGAGCACGACCCGCAGCGCGACGCCCGGTTCTTCGAGCCGGTGGCGGAGGCCGTCGAGGAGCTCGCACCCGGCATCGAGGTCGTGCAGCCGGGGCTGGTCGCGGTGCCGGCGCAGGGCCCGGTCGGGTACTTCGGATCGGCCGAGCAGGCGGCCGAACGCATCGTCGACCACATCGCCACCAGGACCGGCGCCGAGGCGCAGATCGGGGTGGCCGAGAGCCTCTTCGCCGCCACGAAAGCCGCCCACCGCAACGTGATCGTGCCGCCGGAGAGCACCGCGGAGTTCCTGAGACCGCTGGGGGTGCACGAGCTCGACGCGCCCGAGCTGGTCGACCTGCTCAGAAGGCTCGGGCTGAAGACGCTCGGCGCGTTCGCGGAGGTACCGGAGAGCGCGGTGGCCTCACGGTTCGGCGGCCCCGCGGTCCGGCAGCACCGGCTGGCCAGGGGGTTGCCGGAACGGCCGCTCGACAAGCGCAGACCGGCGCCGGAGCTCGCCGTGCGGGAGACCTTCGACGAGCCGATCGCCCGGATCGACGCGGCGGCGTTCGCGGCACGGCACCTGGCCGAACGGCTGCACGAGAACCTCGCCGCCAGGAGCCTCGCGTGCACCAGGCTCGGCATCCTCGCGCGCACCGAGACCGACGAGGAGCTGCACCGGGTGTGGCGGGCCGCGGAACCGTTGACACCGCGCGGGATCGCGGACCGGGTGCGCTGGCAGCTCGACGGCTGGCTCACCCGCGAACGTCTCACCTCCGGCATCCGCACGCTCACCCTCGAACCGGTCGAGGTCGTCAACGGCACGGCGTTGCAGCTCGGGCTGTGGGGCCACGACGACGAACGGGCGGTGCGCGCGCTTCTGCACGTGCAGGGCCTGCTGGGCCCGGACGCCGTGCTGACCCCGGTGATCGACGGCGGCAGGGGGCCGAAGGAGCAGGTCAGGCTCGTGCCGTGGGGCGACGAGAAGACACCCGCGCGCGACCCGGACCACCCGTGGCCGGGCCGGCTCACCAGAGCACCGGCGACGCTCGCCGACGACCCGGCCCAGCTGAAGGACGACGCGGGCCAGGACGTCGGCGTGACCGGACGGCTCGAGCTCACCGCGAAGCCGAGAACGCTGACCTTCAAAGGAAGAACGCGGGACATCACCGCGTGGGCGGGGCCGTGGCCCGTCGACGAACGGTGGTGGGCGCCGGACCCGCACAGGGCCGCGCGCGTGCAGGTGCAGACGAGTGACCAGGCGTTCCTGCTGATCCGCAGGGACCAGAGGTGGTTCCTGGAAGGGGTGTACGACTGATGCAGGACGACTACTGGGATCTGCTGGAGACCTTGATCCCGTTGCCGCGCAAGGAAACCGATGGGCTGGAATAACCCGCCGGTCCGCTGGCGGGAGCTGGAGCGCGCTCTCTCCGGCAAGCCCTACGAGCAGAAACCCGACGGCGGTGACGGTCCGGGGTGGGGAAGACACCGCGACCGCTACACCGCGCCGCCGGGATTCCGGCTGCACGCGGACGAGATGGCGGCCTCCCGCAAGCGCGTGCCGTACGCGGAACTGCACTGCCACAGCAACTTCAGCTGGCTCGACGGCGCGAGCCACCCGGAGGAGCTGGTCGAGGAGGCGCAACGGCTCAAGCTCGACGCCATCGCGATCACCGACCACGACGGCATGTACGGCGTTGTCCGCTTCGCCGAGGCCGCCAAGGAGCTCGGCATGCACACGGTGTTCGGCGCCGAGCTGAGCATCGGCCTGGCCAAGCCCGCCAACGGCGAACCGGACCCCGAGGGTGACCACCTGCTTCTGTTGGCGCGCAAGCAGGAGGGCTACCACGCGCTGTGCCGCACGCTCACCACCGGCCACCTCGACGACCACGCCGAGAAGGGCAAACCCGTCTACGACATCGACCAGATCCTGGCCGACACCAAGGGTGACGTCGTGGTGCTCACGGGCTGCCGCAAGGGAACCGTCAGACGAGCGCTCGCGAGAGAGGGCCCGGAGGCGGCGTTCGAGGAGATCGTCCGGCTCACCGACATGTTCGGCAGGGGCCGCGTGCACGTCGAGCTGACCGACCACGGCCTGCCGGAGGACAGCAGGCGCAACGACCTCCTCAACGCCATGGCCCAGCACCTGCAGCTTCCGGTCGTGGCCACGAACGCGGTCCACTACGCCACCCCGGGCCGGGGCAGGCTCGCCGCCGCGATGGCCGCCGTGCGCGCGCGAAGCAGCCTCGACGACATGGCGGGCTGGCTGCCGCCGTCGCCCGCCGCGTTCCTGCGCAGCGGGGAGGAGATGTTCCACCGGTTCCGCCGTTTCCCCGGTGCCGTGCACAACGCCGCGTTGCTCGGCATGCAGCTGGCGTTCGACCTGCGGCTGGTCGCGCCGAAGCTGCCGCCGTTCGACGTGCCGCCCGGCCACACCGAGATCAGCTGGTTGCGCGAGCTCACGTACCAGGGCGCGCGCCGCCGTTATCCCGACGAGAACGAGAAGGCGTTCCGGCAGATCGAGCACGAGCTGAGGATCATCGAGCAGCTCGGCTTCCCCGGCTACTTCCTCGTCGTGCACGACATCGTGAACTTCTGCCGGGAGAACGACATCCTCTGCCAGGGCAGGGGCAGCGCGGCGAACTCCGCGGTGTGCTTCGCGCTCGGCATCACCAACGTCGACGCGGTCCGGTTCGACCTGCTCTTCGAACGGTTCCTCGCGCCCGCCCGCGACGGCCCGCCCGACATCGACGTCGACATCGAGTCGGACCGGCGCGAGGAGGTCATCCAGCACGTCTACGCCAAGTACGGCCGCAGGCACGCGGCCCAGGTCGCGAACGTCATCACGTACCGCGCGCGTTCCGCCGTGCGCGACATGGCCCGCGCGCTCGGCCACTCGCCGGGCCAGCAGGACGCCTGGAGCAAGCAGATAGACAGGTGGGGGCCGCTCGGCACCACCACCGACGACTGCGACATCCCGCGGGACGTGCTGGAACTCTCCGCGCAGCTGGAGAACTTCCCGCGCCACCTCGGCATCCACTCCGGCGGCATGGTGATCTGCGACCGCGCCGTCAGCGAGGTGTGCCCGGTCGAGAAGGCGCGCATGGACAAGCGCACGGTGCTGCAGTGGGACAAGGACGACTGCGCGTCCATCGGCCTGGTGAAGTTCGACCTGCTCGGCCTCGGCATGCTCTCGGCGCTGCACTACGCCATCGACCTCGTTCGCGACCACGAGGGCGTGCTGGTGGACATGGGCGAGATCGACCTCGCCGACTCCGCCGTCTACGACATGCTGCAGAAAGCCGACTCCGTAGGGGTTTTCCAGGTGGAGAGCCGCGCGCAGATGGCGACGTTGCCGCGGCTGAAGCCGCGCGAGTTCTACGACCTGGTCGTCGAGGTCGCGTTGATCAGGCCCGGCCCGATCCAGGGCGGCTCGGTGCACCCGTACATCAGGCGCCGCAACGAGGTCGAGAAGTGGGACTACGACCACCCGTTGCTGGAGAACGCCCTGAAGAAGACCTACGGCGTGCCGTTGTTCCAGGAACAGCTCATGCAGATCGCGGTCGACGTCGCGGGCTTCACCGCCGCCGAGGCCGACGAACTGCGCCGCGCGATGGGCGCGAAGCGGTCGACCGCCCGCATGGAACGCCTGCGCGACCGCTTCTACGAGGGCTGCGCGGTCAACGGGATCGGTGAGGAGCTGGCGGGGCGCATCTACGCGAAGCTGTTGGCGTTCGCCAACTTCGGCTTCCCGGAGTCGCACGCCCTGTCGTTCGCGCACCTCGTGTTCGTGAGCGCGTGGTTCAAGCTCTACCACCCGGCTGCGTTCTGCGCGGCCCTGCTCAGAGCGCAGCCGATGGGCTTCTACTCGCCGCAGTCGCTGGTGATCGACGCCCGCCGGCACGGCGTGACGGTGCACGGCCCGTGCGTGAACCGCTCGCTGCCGTGGGCGGGCCTGGAACCGTTCGAGGGAGCGCAGGCCGTCCGCATCGGCCTGTCCGCCGTCCGCGGCGTGGGCGACGCCGACGCCGAGCGAATCGTTGCGGCACAACCGTTCCACGACATGGAGGACTTCGGCGCCCGCGTGCAGCTCACCGCCGCCCAGGTGGAGGCCCTGGCCACCGCCGGCGCGTTCGCCTGCTTCGGCCTCGAACGCCGCGAGGCGCTCTGGGCAGCCGGCGCCGTGGCCGCGATCCGCCCGGACCGCCTGCCCGGCACCGTGGTCGGCGTCGACGCGCCCGCGTTGCCCGGCATGGACGACGTGGAGCTGGCCGTGGCGGACGTCTGGGCCACCGGCCTGTCCCCGGACAGCTTCCCGACCCAGTTCGTGCGGTCCACTTTGGACACGATGGGCGCGTTGCCGGTGACAGCGCTGACGGACGTCGAACCCGGCACGCGAGTGCTGATCGGCGGCGCCGTGACCCATCGCCAGCGACCGGCGACCGCCGGCGGCGTCACGTTCCTCAACATCGAGGACGAGACCGGGATGGTGAACGTCGTGTGCTCGCCGGGGTTGTGGGCGCGGTACCGGCGGGTGGCGCGGGGGAGCGGCGCGATGCTCGTGCGGGGCGTGGTGGAGTCGGCGGAGGGCGTGGTCAGCCTGCTGGCGGACCGGTTGCAGCACCTCGACCTGCGCATCCCGTCGAAGTCACGCGACTTCCGCTGATCTCAGGCGGTCTGGCCGGCGCGGGGTGGTGCCTGCGGTCGACGCGCGGCGACCGGCCGGACCAGGCGGATCCAGGCTCTGGCCCGGGTTTCCTTGTTCACCACGTCCACCTGGCGGTACGCGCTCGGACGGCTCAGTTCGTTGCGCCGGATGACGTCCTCGAAGAACCAGTCGGAGCTGATGATCGCCAGGACCGCCGCGGACTTCCCCAGCGCGAGTCTGACGGTGTCGGAGTCGAGGAGCCGGTAGGTGTGGTTGATCGAGGATCCGGTCACGCCGTGCCGGTCGAAGTTGACCTCGCCGGAGTGGAGTGCGAGCCGCAGCCTGATCCGTTCCCGCGGCCGGTGATGCCGGTTGTGCAGGGCCAGTTCCTCGGCCAGCGCGCTGGGGAGGTGGTCCGCGAACGGCCTCTTCCGCACCTCCGCGGCGGCGAGGACGAGCATGCCGTCGCCCCTGTCCTCGTCGCGGCACGACGACCAGGGGATGCCCGCGGCGTCGAAGGCGGCGTGCATCGCCTTGTACATGCCCTCCCGCATGCGCACCTGGTTGTCGTTGCTCGGGTCGCGCAGCCCGAACCCCGCGATGTCCACGGCGATGATCGTGCAGTGGGCGGTGTTCGGATCTCGCGGCTCGGGTAAGAGCCCGCTCATCATCGTCTCCCCCTTTGCGCGTTCGCCTTTGCCCGGCGACTCACGTCTCACGATAGGGCGGGGGTTACGGTTAGCGCCATACCACGCGGTTACCGTAACCGGATAACCGCCCGGTTAGCTTAACGGCGTGATATACCTGTGCAGTCCAACCGAGCCGGACACCGCCGAACGGGGAGGTCGTGCCGATGCCGACATCACCAGTCGTCGCAGGGTGGGAGCTCGCCCTCCGGCTGAAGGAACAGCGTGAGCGCGAGGGTGTCGAGGTCAGGACCATCACCCAGGCTCTCGGCTTCACGCGCAACTACTGGTCCGCCGTCGAGAACGAGCGCAAGATCCTCTCCGAGGAGAACCTCGTCAAGCTCATGGACCTGCTGGAGTTCGATGCGCAGGACCGCCAGGAGTTGCTCGACCTGCGTGAGGCCGCCAAGGAGCGCGGCTGGTGGACGCGGTACGGAAACCTGCTCGACAACGAACTGCAACGGCTGATCGGCCTGGAAGCCGGCGCCGAGACGATCCGCTGGTACGAGAGCCTGCTCATCCCGGGTCTGCTCCAGACCGCGGACTACGCCAAAGCCCTCATGAGCACCGGCGTCACCGTGCGCAAGGTCGAGATCGACCAGCGCATCGAGGTCCGGCAGCGGCGTCAGGAGCGGCTTGCCGGAGAGGCGCCGCTGCGACTCGTCGCGGTCATCAGCGAGGCGGCCATCCGCCAGGAGATCGGCGGCCCCGCCGTGTTGCGCCGCCAGTTGGAGCACCTGGTGCGCAGCATCGAGGACAACCAGGAAGGACTCGAGATCCGGGTCATTCCCTTCACCACCAAGGCGTGCGGGTTGTTCGGGTCGTCTACTGTCCAGCTCATCGACTTCCCGGTGGCCAGACTGCCGACGGTGATGTACCTGGAGACCGTCACGACGCGGGGCATCATCGACGACAGCAGTCAGGTCAGGGACGTCAAGCTCACCTTCATGGACACGCAGGACCGCGCTTTGAGCGCGAACAAGTCGTTGGAACTACTTCATCACCGCATCGAGGAGTTGGGTTGATCGGCCAGGAAGTCTTGGCATTGTCCCGTGGTCGCGAAGGTTGGTTCGTGAGCAGCTACAGCAGCGATTCGGGCAGTTGTGTCGAGGTGAACCTCGACGTCAGTGGCGTCCTGGTGCGTGACAGCAAGGATCGGCGAGCCGAGAGGCCTGTTCTGGGATTCTCCTCGGAGGCCTGGAGCTTGTTCCTGAAGCACATCTGCTGATCGTCGTTCCCCTGCCAGGATTCGAACCTGGTCCTCCCGCGTAACAGTCGGGCGTGCCTCCGCCAGCACTTCAGAGGACATAGGGCCTTGCGAAATCAGTCGGATGCCCGCGAGTCGAACGCGGTGTTTCCTCATCCCAAATGAGGCGGGTTGCCGTCTCCCTCGCATCCGCGAGTACCCCTGCCAGGAGTCGAACCTGAATCTCGGCGTTCGTAGCGCCGCACTCTCTCCATTGAGCTACAAGGGCAAGAATTAGAAATGCACAACAAAAGAGCCGCCCGTCGGTTTCCCGGCGGGCGGCTCCTGGTAGAGGCCGAGGTGCTCGGCACTACAAGGAGCTCACCTGCGCAAACAGCCGCACGAACGGTCGCGCGGGGCAGTCGCCGGAGAGGCGTCGGTGCTGCAAGCCCATCATGGCGATCCCCTTTCCGTTCGTCGTGTGGCACAAGTATTGCGGTCGCACAGGGAGTCCGTCAATCATTTTTGGAAAAGCGAATTAGATGCCCGCGAGTTGCCAGGCGCCGAACGCGCCCGTCGGGCCTACTGCCGTCTGCTTGCGTTCGTAGAGCTTCGCGTCGCCGCCGACCATCAGCACCCGCACGAACCCCGACGCGTCCCGCACCGCCGCAGGGCCCACCTCCGCGTACCCGCCGAGGTCCTCCCACGGCGCGAACGTGTTGCCGGACGTCTGCCGCGCCACGCTGATGCCGTAGCCGTTGTTGCGCGTGAACGCCAGCACGCGCGCGGCCGTTCCGCCGCCGGACATCGCGGCGGACACCGGTCCCACGCCGCCCTGCCCGCCGAGGTGGGCCAGCGCGCCGAACGTGCCGTTGCTCGACCCCTCGGCGAGGGTGCCGACGGCGCCGTCGGTGTGTTCGCGGACGAGCACGCGCACCTTGTCGCCGTCCATCGCGAATCCGGGCGCGTGCGTGCACTCCGGGTTGCCGATCGCCTTGTAGGTGAGCGAACTGGCCAGGTTCTGCTGCCAGTGGACGACCTTGCCGTTGGCGTCGGCGAACAGGTGCATCCGGCCGGTCGTCGAGGTGAGCGCGACGGGAGGCGACACGAGCATGCCGGAGTTGCCGGACACCGCGACCCAGCCGCTCCAGGAGCCGTTGGAGTTCTGCCAGGCGTTGGTCATGCGGTCGTTCTTGTTGACGGCGAACAGTTCCAGCACGCCGTCACCGCTCAGCGCGAGACCCGGTGTGCCGTATCCGGGCGAGCCGCCGTCGGGGTTGCCGACGTTGGTCCAGGCGCCGAAGCCGCCGCCCGCCGAGGACTGGCCGGTGATGAAGATCGAGCCGGAGTCCAGGTCCAGCACGGCGACGTGCACGCGGCCCGCCCCGTTGAGCGCCACGGCGACACCCGGCGCGTGCGTGCCGGACCGCATCATCACCGGGCCGGTCCACGCTCCGCCGACGGCCTGGTGCCACCACATGATCGAGTCGCCGGCGGAGACGAACGCGTGCAGCTTGCCCGTGCCGTCCGTGATCGCCCACGGCGCCGCGACCGGCCACCGGTGGTAGTTGTGGTAGATGTGCTCGTCGAACGCGTTGCCGGTGAGCGGGTCGAGCGCGGCGTAGGCCTGGTAGGCCTGGAGCTTCGGCGCTGACAGCGCGGACGGCACGTTCCTGGGCCCCGCGGCGATGTTGTAGCAGCGGTAGCGCGTGAGCAGCGCGAACCCGCCGGCGGTCGTGCCCTGGTAGGTCTTCGCGGCCTTCGTCGCGAACTTGGCCGCGTGGATGTGGTCGGTGTGCTCGGTGGGCTCGTTCGGGAACTTGAGGTTCGGCAACGGGTCCTGGATGCGGATCACCGTCGGCTGGTACTCGTCCAGCAGCCCGACCAGCACGTTGTGCAGGTCGGCCTGGTTGTACCACTGCGCGACCTGGACCGGGCCGCCCGTCGGGATGATCGTCGGCGCGGCGTAGTTCGGGTCGGCCCAGAGCTTGGCGAGCGCCTGGTTGTAGCTGGCCTGGTTGCTGCCGCCGTCGGGCAGGTTCAGGTAGACCAGTTGCACGTTCGGCGCCCCGACGAGCGTGTCGACCTCGATGACCATCGTCGCGACGGTCTTGGACGCCTTGGTCCAGTTGTTCGGCTTGCCCGCGAGCTTCGCGTACGCCTGGCGCTGCCCCTCGCGCAGCCGCGCCGCCAGTTGCTCGCGGGTCAGCGGCGGGTTCGTCGACCCGTCGTACTGGTCCGACGTGAGCACGATCGTCCGGACGGGCTGTCCGGAGAGGACGGACGGCTGGATGTCCGGGTTGATGAAGAGGAGATCGTCGTCGGAGTGCGCGACGATCGTGACGAAACTGCCTCCGGTCGGCACGCTCTTCGCGCCGGCGGCGGCGAATGCGATGCCGGTACTCGGCAGGGCGGTCGCCGCGGCGGCGGTGGCGCCCGCGACGAGCACGGCTCTACGGCTGACGCAACTCATGGTTCCCCCAGGTTCTGTGAGTGCATGCCACCACAGGACGCGGGGTACTGGGGCGAGGTTGCACAGCCGGTCTGGTGGGACTTACATCCGCGAGTAGCTCGCGAACGTTACTCCGCTCTCGAAGAGTCGTGCGTCCGTGCGGCGGAACGTCCGGATGTCCGCTTTTCCGTCGAACAGCGGGATACCGCGCCCGAACACCACCGGGTGCTGCTTCAGCAGCAGCGTGTCGATCTCGGGCAGCAGCTCGGCGGCCAGCTTGCCGCCACCGCACAGCCAGATGTCGAGACCGTCCTCCTGCTTCAGCGCCCGCACCCGTCCGGTGACGTCCTCGCGGATCACCTCGACGTCCTCAGGGGTGTCGGTGACCTGCGTCGACACGACGAACTGGCGCAGGTGCGCGTACGGCGAGGCCAGGCCGCCGGGCACCTGGTAGGTGTGGCGGCCCATCAGCACCGTGTCGAAGTGCTGGTTCGGCGCGTCCGCGAGCCCGAACGGCTCGCGCAGCTGGGTCGGCAGCGTCTCCGGGTAGTGCGCGTTGATGCCGGCCATGTGGTCGCCTTCGAAGATGAACCCGCCGAAGGTCCCGTCCTCGGCCGCGATGAACCCGTCGAGCGTGACGGCGACGTAGTACACGAGCTTTCGCATGACGAGAATCCCCTCAGTTGGTTTAACCACGACAACTGTAGTACTATGTCTGTAGTGGTTGTCAAGGAGGCGACGTGGTCAAGAACGAGGCAAGGCGCACGGCACTGTTGGACGCCGCGATCGACGTGCTGGCGGAGGAGGGTGCGCGGGGGCTGACCTACCGCGCGATCGACGCGAAGGCGGAGACCCCGGCGGGCACGGCGTCGAACTACTTCGCGAACCGCGCCGAGCTGATGTCCGCGGTGATGACGCGCGTGCACATCCGGCTGATGCCGTCGGACGAGTCGGTGGCCGAGTCGCTCACCGCGCCGCGCGACAGGTCGCTGACGATCAAGTTCATGCACGACATCCTCAAGCGGGCGGACGCCGACAAGGCCTGCTACCTCGCGATGATGGAGCTGCGGCTGGAGGCCACGAGAAGGCCGGAGATCCGGCAGGCGCTCACCAGGACGATCGGCGACAACCTCGAGTTCAACGTCGAGTTCAACGAGGAGGCGAAGCTGCCGGGCGACCGCATGACCGTCATCTCGCTCTACTTCGCGATGACGGGGCTGATCTACGAACGGCTGACGCTGCCGGACGTGGTGGCCACCATGGACCTCGACGAGCTCATCGAGGTCATGGTGGACCGGGCTATCGGCTGAGCGGCCCGCCGGTGATCGTGAGCGCGACGGCGATCACCACGACGCCCAGCGTCGAGTACAGGAACGCGTCCATGCCCCGGCCGCGGATCTTGATCAGACCGGCCTGCTCGTCCGTCACGAGGATCCGCAGCACGGCCGCGACCAGCAACGACACGCCGAGCAGCACGGCGCCCTGCCGCCAGTGGTACTGGAAGATCCGCACCAGCCCGAGCGCGCCGACCCCGAGCACCAGCGCGAACGGCAGGTGCTTGCCGGGACCGGAACGCCAGCGGGTCTCGCCCATGAGCGCCTGCGCGTCAGACCGCTGCATGAGCGCGCTCGGCGGCTTCGACGGTGTTCGTGAGCAGCATCGCGACGGTCATCGGGCCGGAGCCGCCGGGCATCGGGGCGAGCCAGCCGGCCACCTCGCGCACCTCGGGGGCCACGTCGCCGACGAGACCGGCCTCGGTGCGGGTGATGCCGACGTCGACCACGGCCGCGCCGGGCTTGACCATGTCCGCGGTGATGAGGCCGGGGCTGCCGGCGCCCGCGATGACGATGTCCGCGCGGCGCACCTCCGCCGCCAGGTCCTTGGTGCCGGTGTGGCACAGCGTCACGGTGGCGTTCTCGGAGCGGCGGGTCAGCAGCAGGCCGATCGGGCGGCCCACGGTGACGCCACGGCCGACGACGGTGACGTTCGCACCTGCGATCGGCACGTCGTAGCGGCGCAGCAGCTCCACGATGCCGCGCGGGGTCGCGGGCAGCGGGGCCTCCTCGCCGAGCACGAGCTTGCCGAGGTTGACCGGGTGCAGGCCGTCGCCGTCCTTCGCGGGGTCGATCCGTTCCAGGATCGCGTTCGCGTTGAGGTGCTTGGGCAGCGGCAGCTGGACGATGTACGCGGTGACCTCGGGGTTCGCGTTCAGCTCGTCGATGACGGCTTCCAGCTCCTCCTGCGTGGTCTCCTCGGGCAGGTCGCGCCGGATCGACTTGATGCCGACCTTCTCGCACGCGCGGTGCTTGCCCTTGACGTAGGAGTGCGAGCCGGGGTCGTCGCCGACCAGCACGGTGGCGAGACCGACGGAGCCGGGCAGCGCGGCCACCCGCGCCTTCAGGTCCTCGAACAGCGCGTTCCGGGTTTCGTTGCCGTTGAGCAGCGTCGCAGTCACGTCCTCATCCTCCCACTGGGCAGCGCGGCGACGCCCACCGACACCAGCGTCAGCATCACGCCGATCGCCGTCGGCAACGCCAGGTGCCCGCTCACAGCGTCCAGCAGCACGGCCCCGACGAGCTGCCCGGACACACCGCAGAGCCCGACCATCAACACGCCGATGAACCGCACGGACGCGATCGCGCCGCCCACACCGACGATGCCCAGCAACCCGCCGAGGTACAGCCACCAGCCGTCCGGGAACGCTCCGGGCGCCCCGCTCCACGTCACGGCGTTGACCAGCAGCAACGCCGCCGTGCCCACGGTGAAGTTGATCAGGATCGTCGCCATCGAGTTGTCGGCGGCCTCGCGCACCAGCCCGTTCACCGCCTGCTGCCAGCCCATCAGCAGACCGGCGGCCAGCGGCAGCAGCGCGAGCCACAGCCCGCCCGGCGCCGTGAACCGGTCGGACACCGCGATCGTGACGGCGATAACGCCGACGGCCGCTCCGACGACACGTGTCTTTGTAATCGCCTTCGGCTCGCCGGGGCCGACCCCGAGGTTGTCCATGACCATGCTGCTCACGACCTGTCCGATCACGACCGCGACCGTGAACACCGCCACACCGATGGTCGCGACGGCGAGCCCCTGCGAGCCCACGAGCACCGCGCCGCTGATGCCCCCGACGCACTCCCACCACCGGATGCGGCGGTGGGTCAGCGCGTCGCGCAGTCGCAAGAGGCCGTTCCGCCCGGACTGTCGCGACAGGACCACCGCGAGCAGCACGAACCACCCGCCGCCGAAGGAGATCAACGCGGCGAGCAGACCGTTTCCCAGTTCGTGGGCGAGCGTTCCGTTGACGCGGGCCTGGACCGCGATGGCCACTCCGCCGGCCGCGGCCAGCAGACCACCGGTCACCTGCGCGGACCGCGTCACGTCGCCTCCAGACAGATCAAAAGTGTTCTTGATCGGCTTTAAGCATGCACGTCCGCCGCGTTATGGTCGGGTCTCCACCGTTCGGCGCAGTGGCGGGGGACGTGTGCGATCCGGCGAGTTGCGGGGGAAGATGTTGGCGTGTCCGAGCCGAAGCCGTTGAACCCTACTGAGCAGGACGCTCTGGTCAAGCAGATCGGCCTGACTCTGATGCGGGCCGCACCAGAGGACTGGCGAAGCGTGATCGCGCAGTACCGCGCCACCGGCCGGTACTTCGAACTGGAGGCCGAGCTCAAGCTGCAGGACGGCTCCAAGCGCTCGTGGCAGGCGCCGCAGGAGGCCGCCTCGCTGTTCGCGCGCCTGCGGGCCGGCATGCACCGCGAGGGCCGCGGCAGCTGGACCAACGCGAGGTACCAGCTCGACCACCCCTCCAGTTACAACCTCGACTTCGACCGCGCGGAACCGAGCTGGCAGACGCCTCCTCCGCAGCAGGCGTACGTCGACGAGATGCGGTTCTTCCCACGCGTCGAGGAGAACATCCCGGACTGGCTGCGTCGCCGGCTGAACCCGCCGACGCCGGTGTTCCGCACCGTCCGCGTGTTCGACGGCGCCGGGCCGAACGGCCGTCCGTCGGTCAACCGGCCGCCGGTGCCGGAGCCCGAGGTCGCGCCGCTGCTCGCGTACCTGTCGAACGCGCCGGTCGCCGTGGCCGGTCGTGGCTTCGACAACGACGTGCTGCACCCCGACGCGCCGCCGGTCGTGCCGTCCGGGTTCCAGACGGACGGTGCGTGGATCTGGCCCGCCGGGGTCTCGTACTACCTGCGCAAGTACGGCGTGCCGCCCGAGCCCGAGCTGGTCGAACGCGCGCGTGCCGCGGGCTTCAGCCTGCCCGAGGTGAGCGAGGAGTCGAGGCTCGCCGCCGCGGCGAACCTGGGTGCTCCCGCCGCGCCTCCCGGCACCGTCGTGCCGGTGCCCGTCGAGCCCGAGCCCGCGCCGAAGCAGGAACCGAAGCCCGAACCCTCGGCGGACGCGACCCAGTTCGTCGTCGCGCCGAAGTTCGACGCCCAGAAGCCTCAGAAGCCTCAGCCCCAGCCGGCCCAGCAGGAGGAGCCGGAGGAGGAGTACGACTTCGAGCCCCTCTACCCGGAGCCCCCGGTCGCCGAGGAGCCCGTCAAGCCCGTCGTGCCTCCCGCGCCGGTCATCCCGCCGTTCGCCGGCGACGGCCCGCCCTACCGGGTGGTCTTCGACTCCGACGGCGTCCCGGACACGGTCGCCGACCGGACCCTGCGCGACACGTACGGCGCCGGCATGGACCTGTTCGCGCCGCACGCGGACGAGCCGGAACCCGCCGCCGAGCCCGTGCGGGAGAAGGCGCCGGAGGCCTCGGCGTTCGAGGAGCGCAGGCCGGAGGACCGGACGTTCGAGGTGCGCCAGGCCGGGGAGCGGACGTTCGAGCCGCCGAAGCCCGAAGAGCGGACTTTCGAGGCGCCGAAGATCGAGGAGCGCAGGCCGGAGGAGCGCAGGCCCGAGACCCCGAAGTTCGAGGACCGGACGTTCGAGCCGCCGAAGTTCGAGACCGAGCCCGAGCTCCTCACGCACCACCGCGAGGCCGAGCCGGAGCCGGAGGAAACCGAACCGGCCCCCGTCGACGAACACCAGGACGTGGACGCCGACGCCGAACCCGAGATCCCGACCGCCGGGCCGGACGAGCCCGAGCTGCTCACGCACCACCGCGAGGCCGAGCTCACCGACCACATCGAGGCGGAGACCGAGGAACGCCCGCGCGACGCCATGCAGGACACGATGGCGTGGAGCCCGGTCCTCGACGAGCCGGCCGAGAGCCCGGCCGAGGTCACCGAGGAGCACCCGGTCGTGCCCGCCGTCGCCGTGACGGAGGACGAGCCGGACCTCGCCGAGGAGGAGATCGAGTCCACGACCTCCTTCGAGGCGACCAAGTTCGAGCAGGAGCCGGAGCAGTTCGAGCAGCGCATCGACGCGCAGCTCGACTCGCACTTCGACCCGGAACCGGAGCCCGAACCGCTGCCGGTCGCGGCCCCGCCCGCGCCGACCAAGTCCGAGGAGACCACCGTCTTCGACGCGGCCCTGGTCGCCGCGCACGAACCGGCACCGGAGCCCGAACCCGAGCCGGAACCCGAACCCGAACCGGAGCCGGTCAGGCCGCCGCGCCAGGTCACGCCGGAGGAGGACCGCGAGCTCGCGGGCACCCGCCGCGCGCTCGACGACCTGAACGTGCCGCACGGCGTGTTCCGCATCGGCGAGCCCGCCGACCGCACCTGGACCCTGCACCTCGACGGCGAGAGCTGGGAGGTGTGCTGGTTCGACCACGGCCCGAAGAACCCGGTGCGGTTCGACAAGGTCGAGGACGCGTCGGCGTACCTCGTCGGCAAGCTCGTGCTGGGCAACTTCCGCACGATCCCGCGGGCACCCCAGCCGCAGCGGCCGATGACCAACGGCTTCCGCGAGGAGCCGCGCCGTCCGGTCCCGCCGCAGCGCCCGCCGATGCCGCAGGCCCAGCCGGTGCCGCAGAACCAGGCACCGACGCAGGTCCAGCCGAAGCCGTCGCCGCAGGCCGCACCGACCCAGGTGCAGCCCGTTCCGCCGCCCGCACCGCAGCAGGCCCCCTCACCGGTCGCCGCCGCGGTGGCGCAGGAGGAACCGTCGAAGCGGAAGTTCCCGATCTCGCCGCTGGCAGGCGAGCCGCCGCTGACGTTGTTCCGCCACAAGCAGATGTTCGAGCTGCCGGCGGGCACCGAGATCGACCGCTACGGCGACCAGTCCGGCAACCTCGTCTACGTGGCGGGCACGCCGTTCCCGGAACGCAGCCTCGTGCCGTCGTGGATCAACCGGCCGTACCGCGTGTACCGGTTGCGGCGGCCGCTCGAGGTGCTGACGGGCGTGGCCGTGCCGTGGTTCGAGCAGCCCGGTGGCGGCACCGCCTACCTGCTGCCGAAGGCGATCGAGGAGATGGTCGCCGACGGCGTGCTGGTGGAGATCTCCGCTGACAACTGATCTCGACTGACGGCAACGGCCCCGCGTCCGCACCTGGGACGCGGGGCCGTTGCCGTCAGGATCAGCCGACGACCAGCCCGTACGCGGCCGCGAACGCGATCGCCGTGTCGATGTCGATCAGGGCTCCGGCGAGCTTGGCCTGCCGGAGCCCGTTCGCGTCGATCTTCGCGCCGCGCAGGTCCGCGCCGTCCAGCTTGGCGTCCAGCAGCCGCGCGCCCATCAGGTCCGCGGCGCTCAGGTCGGTGTTGCGCAGGTCGGCCTCGCTGAGGTTCGTCTCCCGGAACCGCTGCCCGCCCAGCTTCAGGTCGTGCAGCGGCGCCTTCACGAACGACGCCAGCGTGAAGTCCACCTCCACGAACGTCACGGGCCGCAGCACGCAGTCCACGAAGTTCGATCCCATGAGGCTGCACGAGTTGAACGACGACCGCGTCAGCACCGTGCGGTCGAAGGTGCACTGCCGGAACGCCGTCGCGTGGTGCTTCGACTCGCCGAGGTCCGTCCGGGTGAAGTCGCACCGGGTGAACGTGCACCCGCTCGTGACCAGTGAGCGGAGATCGGCTTCGGTGAAGTCGCAGTCGGTGAAGGACCGCTTCTCCCACTGCTGATCAGGCAGGTTGGCGTCGGAGTAGTCCTCCCCGACCTCTTCGAGCAGGTTGTCCACTCTCACACTCTCGCAGAGTCCGCGTGTTGGTAACGTGCGGGACGCCGGGCGACCTGCCCGACGTCAACGAGGACCGTCATTCGGGAAGGCTCATGACCCGCACGCCCGTGAACGTCACTGTCACCGGTGCAGCCGGCCAGATCGGCTACGCACTGCTCTTCCGCATCGCTTCCGGCCACCTGCTCGGCCCGGACACCCCGGTCAACCTGCGGCTGCTGGAGATCACCCCCGCGCTGAAGGCCGCCGAGGGCACCGCGATGGAGCTCGACGACTGCGCCTTCCCGCTGCTCAAGGGAATCACGATCACCGACGACGCGAAGACCGCGTTCGACGGCGTGAACGTGGCCCTGCTCGTCGGCGCCCGCCCCCGCACCAAGGGCATGGAGCGCGGCGACCTGCTCGAGGCCAACGGCGGCATCTTCAAGCCGCAGGGCGAGGCGATCAACGCCGGCGCCGCGGACGACGTCAAGGTCCTCGTGGTCGGCAACCCGGCCAACACCAACGCCCTCATCGCCCAGCAGCACGCGCCGGACGTCCCGCGCGAGCGCTTCACCGCGATGACGCGCCTGGACCACAACCGCGCCCTGTCGCAGCTCGCCAAGAAGCTGGGCGTCGCGGTCACCGACATCCAGAACATGACGATCTGGGGCAACCACTCGGCCACCCAGTACCCGGACCTGTTCCACGCCAAGGTCGGCGACAAGACCGCCGCCGAGGCCGTGAACGACCAGGCGTGGCTGGAGAACGACTTCATCCCGACCGTCGCCAAGCGCGGCGCGGCGATCATCGAGGCCCGTGGCGCGTCTTCCGCCGCGTCCGCCGCGAACGCCGCCATCGACCACATCTACGACTGGGTCAACGGCACCGAGTGGACCTCGATGGCCATCCCGTCGGACGGTTCGTACGGCGTGCCCGAGGGCATCATCTCGTCGTTCCCGGTGCGCACCTCGAACGGCAGCTACGAGATCATCCAGGGCCTGGAGATCGACGAGTTCTCCCGTGCCCGCATCGACGCCTCGGTCGCCGAGCTCGTCGAGGAGCGCGACGCGGTCAAGGGCCTCGGCCTGATCTAAAGCGTGGCAGTGTGGGGCACGTGCGCATTCCATGGGACGTGCCCCAGCCACAGCTCACCGATGACGTGCATCCTGCGCTCGCTGACGCCGCTCGTGCGGCGTCAGCGGCGTACGGACGCGCCCGATCCCTGCACACGCGCCTCGAACTCCGCGA
Organism: Lentzea sp. NPDC058450; assembly: GCF_042721395.1. NCBI lineage: Bacteria > Bacillati > Actinomycetota > Actinomycetes > Pseudonocardiales > Pseudonocardiaceae > Lentzea > Lentzea sp. NPDC058450. The sequence continues at coordinate 824 of NZ_JBHXLO010000056.1, read as the reverse complement.
AGAAGTCGCGGACGGCGCCGACGGAACACCGACGATGCGCGTCGACCGCATCGTCGAGGACGCGATCCTGGAGTCCATCCACCGCAGTCGCGTGAACCTGCTCTCCGAAGAGGCGGGGTTCGTCGACAACGGCTCCTCGATCACCCTGGTCATCGACCCGGTCGACGGGTCCGCGAACGCCGCTTTCGGCGTTCCTCTCTCCTGCTTCGCCGGTGCGCTCGTGGAAGACGGCACCGCCAAAGAAGCCCTCACGACGTGGTTCGACACGGGCCGTGCGTGGCATGCGCGCGCAGGAGTGCCGACGTCGTTCCGCACCACCGGACGCACGACGCTGGACGGCGCGTCGGTGTGCTTGATGCGCCCCAAGACGGGCACTCAGGACGCGTGGCTGCGCGTGGCGAACCGGGCCGACCGCATCCGGGTGCTGTGCACGACCTGCCTGGAGACCATGCTCGTCGCGGAAGGCACTGTCGACGCGTTCATCGACCCCGGCAGCGACACGCACCGGATCATGGACCTCGCGACGGCGCTGGTCACCGTCCCCGCGGCCGGCGGGGTGCTGGTCGACCTGCACGGGCGGCCGTTCACGTTCGAACCCGACCTGACCCACCGGTGGTCGGGGGTGGCGGCCGCGACTCCTCAGCTGGCCGAGGAGCTCATCGCGACCGTCCTCGGTTAGACCGTGTCCGGCAAGTTCGTCGGGCGACAGTAGCGGCCGAGGGCCCCGGAGACAGCACCGCCGCCATGCCCGAATACGCCCGGTATGAGGGTATGGCGGCGGCACTGCCTCCGGGTCTCTCGCCCGCGCCTGTCACCTGACAAAC
>NZ_JBHXLO010000055.1:0-32771 GCF_042721395.1 Lentzea sp. NPDC058450 | reverse complement strand
CGGCGGTCGCCGAGGCCGCCGCGGACGCGTTCCACGCGACCCGCACGACGCACCCGCTGACTTTGGACGCCGACACCGTGCGGATGACCGCAGACCCGACGCGGCTGCGGCAGGTGCTCGACAACCTGCTGACCAACGCGGCCGTGCACACGCCGGCGGGCACCGCCGTGGCGGTGAAGGTGACGGCCGAGAACGGCTGGGCGGTGATCAGGGTGAGCGACAGCGGCCCCGGCATCCCGGAGGCCGACCAGGCGCGGATCTTCGACCGGTTCTACCGGGTGGACGACTCGCGGACCCGGCAGCGCGGCGGCAGCGGCCTGGGGCTCGCCGTGGTCCAGTCGCTGGTGGAGGCGCACGGCGGCACGATCGAGCTGACGAGCAGGCCGGGGTCGACGGTCTTCACGATCCGCCTCCCCCGGCACGCGGCCTGAGTTACTCGGCCTGGGAGCTCGTGGCCCACAGGTCGATGCCCGACTCGACGGCGTACTTGTCGATCTCGGCGAGCTCGTCGTCGGTCAGCGGCGGCGCCTGCAGCGCCGCGAGGTTCTGCTCCAGCTGCCCCACCGACGAGGCGCCGATCAACGCCGACGTGACCCGCGGGTCCCGGATCGTCCAGGACAGCGCGAGCTGCGCCAGCGACTGCCCGCGCGACTTCGCGATCTCGTTGAGCGCGCGGATGCGGCCGAGGTTCTCGTCCGTCAGCAGGTCCGTCGACAGCGACTTGCCCTGCGTCGCCCGCGACCCCTCCGGCACGCCGTTGAGGTACCGGTCGGTCAGCATGCCCTGCGCGAGCGGCGAGAACGCGATGCAGCCCGCGCCCACCTCTTCCAGCGTGTCCAGCAGCTCCGGCTCGATCCAGCGGTTCAGCATCGAGTAGGACGGCTGGTGGATCAGCAACGGCACCCCGGCGCTCTTGAGCAGCTGCGCCGCCTCGCGGGTCTTCGCCGGCGAGTACGACGAGATGCCGACGTAGAGCGCCTTGCCCTGCTGCACCGCGGACACGAGCGCGCCCATGGTCTCTTCCAGCGGCGTCTCGGGGTCGAACCGGTGGGAGTAGAAGATGTCGACGTAGTCGAGGCCCATCCGGGTCAGCGACTGGTCGAGCGAGCTGAGCAGGTACTTGCGGCTGCCCCACTCCCCGTACGGGCCGTCCCACATGTCGTAGCCGGCCTTGGTGGAGATCACCAGCTCGTCGCGGTACGGCCGGAGGTCGTCCTTCAGGATCTGCCCGAACGTGATCTCCGCCGAGCCGTAGGGCGGGCCGTAGTTGTTGGCGAGGTCGAAGTGCGTGACGCCGAGGTCGAACGCACGTCGCGCGATCCCGCGACCCGACTCGTAGGGCCGGTCGCCGCCGAAGTTGTGCCACAGGCCGAGCGAGATGGCGGGCAGCTTGAGGCCGCTGCGTCCCGTCCGCCGGTAGGTCATCTGGTCGTAGCGCGCGCTATCCGCGAGGTAGGACATGTGCCCACGATGTCACGTCCTAACGAGACAGTGCAGGACATGATCTCGTGGGCACACCCCGGGTCACGCCTGCTGGAACTTCCACTGCTGGTCGTTGTAGTTCGGGCTGCAGTCGTGCTGGAACGCGGGCGACCCGTTGTAGTTCGCCGCCGACCGGACCGCGAGGCAGCGCCCGGTCACGTTGTTGATCAGGATGCTGTAGAGGTAGCGGCCGATCGAGTCGTACGCGTCGACGATGAACCAGTGCTGGTCCGCGTACGGCACGCAGTCGAGCTGGAACGCCGGCGAGCCGTTGTAGTTGTCCGCCGACCGGATGGAGAGGCAGCGTCCGGTGAAGGTGTTCCGGACCTCCCAGCGGTCGTAGCCGTAGTACCGGATCTCCCAGATCTGGTCCGCGAAGCCGCAGTCGTGCTGGAAGGCGGGCGACCCGTTGTAGTTCGCCGCGCCCCTGATCGCGAGGCAACGACCGGTGTTGATGTTCTTGAGGAAGTAGGCCTGCTGGGCGGCCATCTCGCCGCCGGTCCGCTTGACGTAGGTGATCGTCCCGTCCGCGGCCTGCGCGGTGGTGCTGAGTGACGCGACCATGAAGAGCGCCGCGGTGATGACCAGAACACGCTGAAGAAACGCCATGAGCAATCCCCCAATTGCCGTGCGGTCGAGGCACTGACGGTACGGCTCACCGGAACCGTCGTGAGCCCAGTTGCACGGCCACACGAACGGCCGAAGCCGGTCGGCCGCAGCCGATCGCCGACCCCGCCGTGCGTGAGTTCGGCCACTCCGCAGCGCCGTGCCGGCGGTCCGCACAGGAGGTCCGCTCATTCCTGAGCGCGCCTCTTCGACCGCAATTCAAGGCGTTCCCGAGTTCCGTCGAGTCGACCGGCGACCAAACGACTACGGAACGCACATGCGGCGGTGCGGATAGTGCCGGAAACTGCGTCGGTGAGAACAGCGAACGAACTTCGGGAGGGCGTACGAGCCTCGACCGACCTGCGTGAAGGGTGTCCGATTCGCCCCCGGGAAAGGAACGGCGACCGGTCCCGGGAAGCAAGAAGGCGCCCTGACCAACCGTCATGGCTGGTCAGGGCGCCGGAAAAGAGCCGGCGAGGGGAATCGAACCCCTAACCTTTCGCTTACAAGGCGAGTGCTCTGCCAATTGAGCTACGCCGGCCGGCTCGTGTTCGCGAACATCGTAAGCGCCCGTTGCGGGTGCTACCTGCGGCGAACGGTCTGCTCTCAGTGTGATCGGATTGCTCCGACCGGAGTCGGACCAACCAACTGAGTGGATCAATGCGTCGGGGTGACGACCTTGACCAGGTCAGGAGGGTAACCAACGGACAGTGATCATGTCCTCCATTTCGGGTCGCCCGATCGGAGGTGGCCGACGACACAGCAACAGTCGAAGAGTCCGTCACGATCACACGACGGAGGTGCACGAGATTTCCACGAACAGCCTGCACGGCCCTGCTCTGCCCGATGACACCACGGTTCACCTGGTACTCGATCTCGCCCTGAAGATCGGCGAGGTCCAAATGGCCAGTGGGGCCGGCGCGGCCGATGTGACAGCGACGATTCTCTCGGTCACCGAGAGCTATGGACTTCCGCACACGGAAGTCGACGTGATCTACACCTCTATCAGCGTGTCGTGTCATCGCGGCACCGAGGCGTTGCCCATCACGTCCATCCGCGTCGTCCGGCAGCGCAGCCTCGACTACACGCGACTCGCGGACGTCGAACACCTCGTGCGCAATCTCGGGCCCATCGAAGAAGCGCATGCCCGGCTCGAAGACATAACGAACGCACCGCACCCATATCCGCGTTGGGTCGCCACAGCGGCATGGGCCGGCATGGCCGCCGCCGTCGCGTTCCTCGTCGGTGGTGGTGTGGTGCTCGCACTGACCGCCGCCGGCATCAGCGCCGTGGTCGACCGGGTCGGACGTCTCCTCAACCGGCGGAACCTGCCGTTCTTCTTCCAGCAGCTCGTCGGCGGTGCGCTCGGCACGGGTGCGGCGCTCGCCATCTACTCGACCGGGCTGTTGCCGGTCCGGCCGAGCCTGCTGGTCGCGGTCGGGATCGTCGTGCTGCTGTCGGGGCTCGCGCTGGTCAGCACCGTGCAGGACGCGATCTCCGGCTACAACGTCACCGCCGCCGGCCGCACCGTGGAGACCGTGCTGCTCAGCGCCGGTCTGATCGTCGGTGTCGCGCTGGCGATCCGCGCGGCCGTCCACTTCGGACTGGACATCAAGCTCAGCGACCCGTTGCCCGCGTTGATCTCCGCGGTGCCGATGCAGTTCGCGGCCGGCGCGGCGACGAGTGCGTTCTTCGCGCTCGCCTGTTACGCCCGGCCCCGCGCGCTCGTCGCCGCCGCCATCTCCGGCGCGATCGGCACCGCCGCCTACGGCCTGATGACGAGCCTCGGACTGGACGCGTTGCTGGCCTCGGCCGTGGCCGCCGCGATCACCGGGTTCGGTGGCGCGACGATGACCCGCCGCCTGCGCATCCCGACGCTCGTCGTCGTGCAGGCGGGCGTCGTCCCGCTGCTGCCCGGCTGGACGACGTACCGGGGCCTGTTCCAGCTCACCGCGGAGGGCGACACGGCCGGCCTGAGCACGCTGGTGTTCGCGAGTGGCATTGCTCTCGCCCTGGCCGGAGGTGTCGTGTTCGGCGAGTACCTGGCCCAGCCGGTGCGCACCGGACTAGGTCGGCTGGAGCGGAAGTTCGCAGGTCCGCGCCTGTCCGGGCCGCTCAAACCCAGCACGCGTCGTTTGGAGTGAAACTCGCTGTGACGGGGGTTACACGACACGCCGAGGACACGCACAGCGGCTAGCGTCTTTCGCGTGAGCATGGACATTGGCGAGAACGGGGCAGAGTTCGTAGTCGTGGCCAACCGGCTGCCGGTTGACCTGGAGCGGCTCCCTGACGGGACCGAGCGCTGGAAGCACAGCCCGGGAGGGCTGGTGAGCGCGCTCGAGCCGTTCCTCCGCTCACACAGCGGCGCCTGGGTCGGCTGGCCCGGCGTCGCGGACACGGTGGTGTCGCCGTTCGAGGACGACGGCCTGCTGCTGCACCCCGTGGAGCTCTCGGCCAAGGAGGTCGAGGACTACTACGAGGGCTTCTCCAACGGCACGCTCTGGCCGCTCTACCACGACGTCGTGGCGCAGCCTGCGTTCCACCGGCACTGGTGGAACTCGTACGTGAAGGTCAACCAGCGGTTCGCCGACGCGACCGCGAAGGTGGCCGCACAGGGCGCGACGGTGTGGGTGCAGGACTACCAGCTGCAGCTCGTGCCGGCGATGCTGCGCGAGCAACGGCCCGACCTCAAGATCGGCTTCTTCCTGCACATCCCGTTCCCGCCGGTCGAGCTGTTCATGCAGCTGCCGTGGCGCACGGAGATCATCCGCGGCCTGCTCGGCGCCGACCTGGTGGGCTTCCACCGTCCCGGCGGCGCGCAGAACTTCCTCTGGCTGGCCCGCCGGCTCGTGGGCCTGGAGCCGAGTCGCGGCACCGTTGGTGTCAGGACTCGGCCAGGTGTCGTGCAGGTCGGTGACCGCACGGTGCGGGTCGGCGCGTTCCCCATCTCGATCGACAGCGCGGGCCTCGACGCGGTGGCCCGGCGCAAGGAGACGCAGGCCCGCGCGAAGCAGATTCGAGCGGACCTCGGCAACCCCAAGCGCATCCTGCTCGGCGTGGACCGTCTCGACTACACGAAGGGCATCGACGTCCGGATCCGCGCTCTGTACGAGCTCATCGCGGACGGGCGCGTGGACCCGGAGGACGTCGCGATGGTGCAGCTCGCGACGCCCAGCCGGGAGCGCGTCGACCACTACGTGACGATGCGCAAGGACATCGAGCAGTCCGTCGGCCGGATCAACGGCGAGTTCGGCCGGGTCGGCAAACCCGTCGTCCACTACCTGCACCAGTCGGTGAACCGCGAGGAGCTCGTCGCGTTCATGAGCGCGGCGGACGTCATGGTCGTCACGCCCGTTCGGGACGGAATGAACCTCGTGTGCAAGGAGTACGTGGCCTGCCGATATGATCTTGGTGGAGCTCTGGTGCTCAGCGAGTTCGCCGGCGCTGCCGCAGAACTGACCAGCGCGTTCCTGGTGAACCCCCATGATCTGGACGGTGTCAAGAACGCTCTGCAGGCCGCCCTCGACATCGATCCCGCCGAAGGCCGCCGTAGGATGCGCGCGCTGCGCCGTCAGGTCCTCACCCACGACGTTGATCGCTGGGCAAGGTCCTTCCTGGAGGCGTTGGGCACGCAGACCTCGGTCTGAATCCTTTCAGATCCACCTGACCCTTCGAGTGCTCCAGGAGGGGCGTTGACCGCCGAGGCCCTCCCCGCCGAACTGCGCAGAGCGATCGTTCAGCTCGCGCGGACCCCACGACTTCTCGTCGCGAGCGACTACGACGGCACGCTGGCGCCGATCGTCGCCGACCCGGAGCAGGCGCGCCCGCTCCCGGAGTCGGTGAACGCATTGCGCTCGCTGGCTTCGCTGCACGAGACCACATCCGCGGTGATCTCGGGACGCGCGCTGCGCGACCTGGCCACCCTGTCCCGACTGCCCGGCGAGGTCCACCTCGTCGGGTCGCACGGCTCCGAGTTCGACGTCGGCTTCGTGCACGCGCTCGACGCGGACGCCAAGGCGTTGCTGCGCCGCCTCGAAGCGGAGCTGGAGCAGATCGCCGAGGGCCAGGACGGCGTCCAGCTGGAGGTCAAGCCCGCGTCGATCGCCGTGCACGTGCGTCGTGCGGCGACCGAGGCGATCGGCGAGGCCGTGCTCTCCGCCGTGCGCTCCGGCCCCTGCACCTGGGGCGGCGTGCAGGTCACCGAGGGCAAGGCCGTGATCGAGCTGGCCGTCGTCGAGACCAACAAGGGCCACGCCCTCGACATCCTGCGTCACCAGGTCGGCGCCACCGCGGCGATCTTCCTGGGCGACGACGTGACGGACGAGAAGGCGTTCGCGCGCCTGTCCGGCCCCGACCTGGGCATCCGCGTGGGTGCCGGTGAGTCGCTGGCCGAGCACTACGTGTCCGACCCGGCCGACGTCGCGACCGTGCTCGCGTTCCTGCTGGAGGAGCGCCGGGCGTGGCTGCACGGCGACCAGGCCGTGCCGATCGAGCGCCTCACGATGCTCGCGAACGAGCGTTCCGTGGCCCTGGTGACCCCGGACGCCAAGGTCAACTGGCTGTGCCACCCCGAGCCGGACTCCGCGGCGATCTTCGCGGACCTGCTGGGCGGGCCGTCGGCGGGCCACTTCTCGATCAAGCCGGAGCACGGTTCGCTGCCGCTGGGCCAGCGCTACCTGCCGGGCACGATGATCGTGGAGACCCGGTGGTCGCGCCTGCTGGTGACCGACTACCTCGAGCACGACCTCGCGTCGCACCGCACCGACCTGGTGCGCCGCATCTCCGGCTCGACCAACGCGGTGATCACGTTCGCGCCGCGTCCCGAGTTCGGCCAGGTCCCGGTGCGGTTGCTGCGCGAGCGCGACGGCCTGCGGATCGTCGGCACCTCGGACCCGATGGTGCTGCGCTCCCCCGGCGTCGACTGGGAGATCACCTCGGACGGCCAGCAGGAGACGGCCCGCGCCGTCGTGCGTCCGCGCGAGGGTGCGCCCGTGCTGCTGGAACTGCGGTGCGGCACCGACGACCTGTCCGAGCACGTGTCGCCCGAGTCGGTCCGCCGTGACCGCGCGGCCGGCTACTGGTCGGACTGGGCCGCCGGGCTGCACCTGCCGAAGGTGCAGACGGACCTGGTGCTGCGCTCCGCTCTGACGCTGCGCGGCCTGGTGCACAAGGACTCCGGCTCGATCATGGCCGCGGCCACCACCTCGTTGCCCGAGGAGCTCGGCGGTGTCCGCAACTGGGACTACCGCTACTGCTGGCTCCGCGACGGCGCGATGACCGCCGCCGCCCTGGTGTCGGTGGGCTCCTTCGCCGAGGCCGACGGCTTCCTGGCGTGGCTGCACGGCGTCCTGGAGACCATCCCGGGCCCGGAGCGCCTGCACCCGCTGTACACGCTGCACGGCACCCAGCTGGGCGCCGAGGCCGTGATCGAGTCGCTGCCCGGCTACGCGGGGTCCCGGCCGGTCCGCGTGGGCAACCTCGCGAACCAGCAGGTGCAGCTCGACGTCTTCGGCCCGGTCGTGGACCTGGTGGTGCAGCTCGCCACCGCGCGCGGGTCGTTGTCGGACGCCGACTGGACGATGGTCCAGGCGATGGCCGAGGCCGTCTCGCGGCGCTGGCACGAGCCCGACCACGGCATCTGGGAGGAACGGCACGCGCCGCGCCACCACGTGTACTCGAAGGTCATGTGCTGGCTGACGATCGACCGCGCCATCAAGCTCGGCGAGCAGTTCGGCCGGGAGCTTGATGCTTCTTGGGTGCCGTTGCGCGACACGATCGCCACCGACGTCCTGAAGAACGGCTGGAACGACGACGTCCAGTCGTTCACCACGGCCTACGACGGCGACGACCTCGACGCCGCCTCCCTGTTCGTCGGCCTGTCGGGCCTGATCGACCCGACCGACGAGCGCTTCCAGTCCACCGTCACCGCCATCGAGGCGGAACTGCGGTCCGGCTCCACCGTCTACCGCTACCACCGCGACGACGGCCTGCCGGGCGACGAGGGCGGCTTCCACCTCTGCGCGGCCTGGATGATCGAGTCGTACCTGCTGACCGGTCGCCGCACCGAGGCCGAGGAGCTGTTCGGCCAGATCGTGGCGGCGGCGGGCCCGACCGGCCTGCTGCCCGAGGAGTACGACCCGGTCGCCGAGCGCTCACTGGGCAACCACCCGCAGGCGTACTCGCACCTGGGCCTGATCCGCTGCGCCCAGCTGCTCTCGCAGTAGAACGCTTTCCGTGCGCCGCCGCGATCCCTTCCCGGGGTCGCGGCGGTTGCCGTCTCAGAGCCTGGGCGGGACCTTCTCGATGATCTTCGCCGTCCCCGGCGAGGTGCCGTGCAGGGTGATCGTGTCGCCGCGGATCAGGTGGGTCCACGCCGGCGGCACGAACGGACGCAGGCGGGCCGTAGCGCGTTCGCCCGGCCCCAGAACCGGCTTGGACTCGATCCACAGCGCGGCAACCCGCTGGGTCTTGCCGGTGATGTCCCAGAGCGGGCGTTCTCCCCTGGCCTGCAACGGTTCCGCGGCCACGGCGAGGGTGAGCTCGATGCGCAGCAGGCCTTGGATCGACTCCACGCAACGCCACTGGAACCACGCCTCGTCCTGGTCCATCTGCGTCGCCGCCTCGGCCAGCAGGGCCCAGTAGCGCGGCGTCTGCCAGGTGTGGCCGTCGAAGTCCCCCAGGAGCTGGAGGACCAGCTCCCACTCTTCGAGGTCCAGGTAGTCGGGCAGCTCGTCGCCCCGCACCTCGGGCGGTACCAAGGACACGGCGTACCGCAACAACTCACCGATCTCGCTGTCGTGTCTCCCCAACACCCGCGTATTCGATCACAGTCGCCGTGCCGGCCACCGGCTGTCCCTCGTGCGTGGTGATGACGTCACCGGGCCTGAGGTGCCGCCACCCCTCCGGGCTCAGCGCGACGAGGTCTGCCAGGCGATGCCGCCGACCGCGCGGAGCCGTTCCAGCGCGACGTTCCAGTCACCACCGTCGAGGTAGGCCCGCACGTCGGCCGCCGAGTCATCCGCGTCGTTTCGGACCTCTGGTGGGACCACGGCCGGCGCTCGGCGCAGGAGGTCGGCAATCTCTCGGACTCGTTCATCGCCAGAGGCGCGGGCACCACCGGAACTTCGTGCGCGGCTCAGTCATCGCCGGGCTCGCGTGAATCCTCCTTCTTCGCGGCACGCCTGCGGTTCAGGCCCAGCACGTCCAGCGCCGACACCAGGTCGTTCGCCACGAGCGCGCGCACGCCGTCCGGCAGCGGGCCGTGGTCCGGCGGCACCAGCGCCTTCTTGAAGCCCAGCCGCGCGGCCTCCTGCAAGCGCTTGCCCACGCCGTTGACGCGCCGGATCTCCCCCGCCAGGCCCACCTCGCCCAGCACCACCAGGTCGGCCGGCAGGGCGATCTCGCGTTCGGCCGAGGCCACGGCGAGGACCACGGCCAGGTCCGCGGCCGGTTCGGTCAGGCGCATGCCGCCCACGGTCGCGGTGAAGACGTCCTTCTGGAAGAGGTTGACCTTGCCGCGCTTCTCCAGCACCGCCAGGGCCATCGAGATCCGCGCCGAGTCGAGGCCGCTCACCGCGCGGCGCGGAGCGGGCAGGTTCGTCTTGGCCACCAGGGCCTGCACCTCGCCCAGCATCGGGCGCTTGCCCTCGACGATCACCGTCACGCAGGTGCCCTCGACGGCCTTCTCGCGGCGGGTCAGGAAGAGGCCGGACGGGTCCGGCACGCCCACGATGCCGTCGTCGCGCAGCTCGAAGCAGCCCACCTCGTCCGCGGCGCCGTAGCGGTTCTTGATGCCGCGCAGCAGCCTCAGGCTGGAGTGGCGGTCGCCTTCGAACTGGAGCACGACGTCGACGAGGTGTTCCAGAACCCTCGGCCCCGCAACGGATCCGTCCTTCGTGACGTGTCCTACCAGGACGACCGGCAGGCCGCGTTCCTTGGCCATCGCGATCAGTCCTGATGCGACGGTCCGCACCTGCGTGACGCCGCCGGGCACGCCCTCCACGCTCACCGTGGACATGGTCTGCACCGAGTCGACGATCAGCATCGACGGCTTCACCTGGTCGACCTGGCCCAGCAGCGCGCTGAGCTCGCTCTCGGCCGCCAGGTACATCTCGGCGTGGAGATTGCCGGTGCGTTCGGCGCGCAACCGCACCTGACCCGCCGACTCCTCGCCCGTGACGTAGAGACAACGCCCGTGCGACTCCGCCCAGCGATGCGCCGTCTCCAGCAACAACGTCGACTTGCCCACGCCGGGCTCGCCGGCGAGCAGCACGACGGCACCGGGCACCAGGCCGCCGCCCAGCACGCGGTCGAACTCGCTGACGCCGGTCGACAACGCCCGTGCCGACTCGATGTCGACCTCGCCGATGGGACGTGCGGCCGACGTCGGCGCGCCTGCCACCACGCGCGTCACCGACGCGGTGCCTCGTTCCTCGATGCTGCCCCACGCCTGACATTCGGGGCAGCGGCCGAACCACTTCGCCACCTCGTGCCCGCACTCGGCACAACGGAAGATCGGCCGGGGTGTCTTCGCCACAGAACGAACGTTAGAGCAAGGGTCCGACAGTGCTGGTTTGCCGCTGCTCCGCAGCGGCGGCTCGTTCGCCGGGGAGTCGGTCCTCGCGAACTCGCGAACACCTCGCAAGCCGCCTGCCGTCGGAGCTGGTCGAGGGGCGCGCACCAGGCTTCTGCCCGCTGGCCAAACCGAGGCTCAGCGGTGGCGCGGAGAAACTTTCAAGATTTTCTGGCTGCTTGTCGATCCGGTGCTGGGGCCGTTCGACGCATCAGTGGAAGGACACGACACAGCCTGGAGGACACCGTGAGCACCGCCACCGCGACGCAGACGCAGACCCGCAAGTTCGCCATCGGCCGCTACGCCACCGTCGTCACCCGCGTGCTGACCGGCCTGCTGTTCGCCACGACCGGCCTGAACGGCTTCCTGATGTTCATGCCCGCCCCCGATCCCAGCACGATGGCTCCGGGAGGTGTGGCCTTCAACGCCGCGCTCTACGAGACCGGCTACATGCTTCCGCTCACATGCGGCGTCCAACTGGTCGCGGGGCTGCTGCTCGTCGCGGGACGGTTCGTGCCGCTGGCGCTGGCCCTGCTGGCACCGGTGATCGTGAACATCTTCCTGTTCCACGTCTTCCTGGAGCCGAGCGGCACGGTCATGGCGGTGGTCGTGGTCGCCGCCGAGATCGGCCTCGCGTGGGCCTACCGGGACAGGTTCCGCCCGATGCTCAAGGCCTGACGCACGACGAGAAACGCCGCCTCCCCGACGTGGGGAGGCGGCGTTTTCAGCGTTCGAGAGAGATCAGTGACCCGACTCGTGGTTCTCGCTCGTGCGCTTGTGCTCGGACGGCGCCACGGGCACCTCCAGCGTCAGCGAGCCCGCCTTCTCGAAGAGGAACGTGACCTTGACGGTCTGCGCGGCCACCACGTCGCGGTTCAGCTTCTTCAGCGTGCAGCGGATCTCCAGCACCTCGAGGTCCGGGTCCACGGGCGCGGCCGACGAGGACGCCGCAGCGGAGCCCGACGGGCGGCCGGAGGACGACGCGACCGACGACGGGTTGCCCGAGGACGGCGTGCCCGCGACGGACGACTGGGCGCCCGAAGAAGGCGTCACGTTCGAGGACGGGGCGCCGGAGGACGGCGTCACGTTCGAGGACGGCGCACCCGAGGTCGGCACCACGGACGACGAGGCCGACGTGGACGGCTTCACCGGGGCCTTCGAGGCGTCGTACTCGGCCCGCAGCGCGTACTGCGCCGGGATCTCCTTCGTGCCGACGACCTCGGCCTCGGACTCGGCGCCCTCCGACTTGATGGAGAGCAGCTTGTCCGCGGCGGACCCCGTGTTGGCGATGACGAACGTCAGCGGCGCGTCCTCGCCCTCGTGGTACCGGTTGCCGTCCGGCGGGAAAGCGAGCATGACGTTGCGCACCGCGATCGGGCCCGCGTTGCCGCTCGCACCGTCGACGGCGGCGACCTGGGTGTCGGTCTGGGTGACCTGACCGGCGCTGCAGCCGACCGCCACCAGGCCTAGGCCCGCGGCCAGCGCTGCCGTCACGATCATCCGGCGAGACACTCCTGAGTTCACGGCTCCAGCGTCCTTCCTAGGGAACAACCACCAGGCAAGGAGCCTAACCGGGGCCCGAATCGAGGGCGCGACTGGCTGCCAGTCGATCTTCGATGAGACGTACCTTGCACGCGAACAGGTGGTTTGTCAACCCCCCGCACGGCCCTGACCAGCACTAACGGATCATCGAGCAGCGATCGAAGGGTTGCCGGACGTGATAGGATGGAGGCATCGAAAGGGGCAGAGGACACATGGTTTTCAAGGTCGGAGAGACCGTCGTCTACCCGCACCACGGTGCCGCTCTCATCGAAGCAATCGAGACCCGCGTGATCAAGGGCGAGGAGAAGAAGTACCTCGTTCTCAAGGTAGCGCAGGGCGACCTCACCGTTCGGGTTCCCGCTGACAACGCCGAAATCGTAGGCGTGCGTGACGTTGTCGGCCAGGAAGGGCTCGACAAGGTTTTCGAGGTCTTGCGTGCTCCCCACACCGAGGAGCCGACCAACTGGTCTCGGCGGTACAAGGCCAACCTTGAGAAGCTCGCCTCCGGCGACGTGAACAAGGTTGCGGAAGTGGTGCGCGACCTCTGGCGGCGCGAAAAGGATCGCGGGCTTTCCGCCGGCGAGAAGCGGATGCTGGCGAAGGCGCGGCAGATACTGGTCAGCGAGCTGGCGCTGGCCGAGGGCACCGACGAGGACAAGGCCGAGGTTCTCCTCGACGAAGTTCTCGCCACTGCTTCTTAACAATCACACAAAGAGCATCGGATTCAGTCGCGAACATGAGTGTTGTCGCGCTCGTGCCCGCGGCAGGGCGGGGTGAGCGTCTGGGCTACGGGATGCCCAAGGCGCTCGTGCCGGTCAACGGAGTTCCGCTGTTGACCCGTGCCGTGCGTGGCCTGTTCGAGTCAGGCCAGGTTCAACACGTGGTCATCGCCGCTCCACCGTCCGATGTGGACCAAGTGCACACCGCAACCGCCTCGCTGGCCCCGGCCGGCGGGGCGGTGCACGTGCTTTCAGGGGGCGCCGAACGCACCGACTCGGTGCGCCTCGCCCTCGACCACGCTCTCAGCGTGATTCCGGACACCTCGATCGTGCTGGTCCACGACGCCGCTCGTGCCTTCACCCCTCCCGAGGTCATCGCCGCCGTCGTCGCCGCCGTGCGTGGCGGGTTCGACGCCGTCATCCCGGTGCTGCCGGTCGCCGACACGATCAAGCAGGTGGACGAGGTCGGAGTGGTCGTCTCCACACTTGATCGGGCCGCTCTACGGGTCGTGCAGACCCCGCAGGGTTTTCGCGCCGAGACTCTCAAAGCCGCCTATTGCTCCGGTATTGCCGCGACTGACGACGCTGGTCTCGTAGAGAAGAACGGCGTCGCGGTGCACACGGTTCCCGGACACGCGCACGCCATGAAGATCACCACCCCGTTCGACCTGGCGGTCGCGGAAGCACTGTTCAGCGGAGGCCACGAATGAGGATCGGCCAGGGCGTCGACGTCCACCCGATCGAGTCAGGTCGGGAGTGCTGGATCGCCGGCCTGCTGTGGGAGGGCGTGGACGGGTGCGCCGGCCACTCGGACGGCGACGTGGCCTCGCACGCCCTGTGCGACGCGCTGCTGTCCGCCGCGGGCCTGGGCGACCTGGGCGCCGTCTTCGGCACGTCCGATCCGCGCTGGTCGGGCGCCCACGGTGTGGTCCTGCTCACGGAGGTGCGGCGCCTGATCGAGGAAGCCGGCTACCGAGTGGGAAATGCCACAGTGCAGGTCATCGGCAACCAGCCCCGCGTCGGCAAGCGCCGCGAAGAGGCCCAGAAGACCCTCTCGGAGGCCGTCGGCGGCCCCGTCTCGGTCGCCGGCACCACGACGGACGGCCTGGGTCTCACAGGGCGGAACGAGGGCATCGCCGCGATCGCGACCGCACTGCTGTTGCCCCTAGCCTGACAGCATGGCCACGCTTTCAGATGCACAGCGCGAACTCCTCGACAGCCCGAACTACGGCACGGTCGCCACGCTGACCAAGGACGGCAGCCCGCAGACCTCGGTCGTGTGGGTCAAGCGCGACGGCGACGACGTCCTGTTCTCCACGGTCGTGGGCCGGGCGAAGGAGCGCCACCTGCAGAACGACTCGCGGGTGAGCGTCACCGTCATCAACAAGGACAACCCGTACCAGTACGCCGAGTTCCGCGGGGACGCGCAGCTGACGACCGAGGGCGGCCGCGAGCTGATCGACGAGCTGTCGCACAAGTACCTGGGCAAGGCCTACCCCGGCGACGAGGGCACCGACAACGTGCGCGTCATCGTCCGCGTGAAGGTAGCCAAGACCACGGGCAACGCCTGACCACCCAGCACCCAACCGCAGTCGCCAACGCAAGGCGACCACCGTCTTGGCCCGGCGCGCGCTCTCAACCGGCAGCCGTCAACGCAAAGCCAACCACCTACGAAACCCGGCACGCGAAGCCGAAGGCGAGCCCGAACGGGCTGATGCACGGCTGGGAGCCGGTTCCGCCCACGCTGGCGATTGGGGCTTGACTTTGGGTGCGAGGTGCTAGCTTCTCGAGCTCGGCCGGGCGCTTTTCAGCCCGGCCTTTTCCGGCCGACCAGCGCCTCGCAAGGGCCCCGAAGTCAAGCCCCAATCGCACACCCCAGGTCTTTCGTCACGACCCGCGCAACCAACCCTCGCAACCGCCGGCCGAACCCAGGAACGCGACCAACCCCGCTGGAACGCGACCCACCCAAGCAACCGGAACCCGCGTACTAGGACGCCTGCCTCTGCGCGGGCACCTTCAGCACCGCCGTGCCGCCGTCGAGATCCACCGAGCTCCGCGGCGGCGCGGCGTCCCCCTCCTCGTCGCGCAGCTGCCGCTCCTCCTTGCGGAACTCCAGCTCCTCGCGCTTCCCCGCCTCGAACGTCGCCCCCAGCTCACCGATCCCGGCGGTCGAGAGCGGCGTGCCCTTCTTCTTGCCCCGCACGAATCTCTCGAACACGGCGAGGAAGAACAGGGCCGCCACCAACGCGGGCAGCGACATGGCGAACAGGAACCCCAGGCTCATACAAGGACAACTCCCCCGTCTGCGCTGTGGTTCCCGCCACTACCATTCGGCTGGTGCCCAAGTACGACGTGTGCCTCTCCTTCGCCGGCGAAGACCGCCCCTACGTCGACCAGGTGGCCCGCCACCTCACCGAACTCGGTGTTTCCCGCTTCTACGACACCGACGAGCAAGCCGATCTCTGGGGCAAGAACCTCGTCGAGCACCTGGACCAGATCTACCGCCACGACTCGCGCTTCTGCGTGATGTTCATTTCCGAGCACTACGCCCGGAAGATGTGGACCAAGCACGAGCGGCAGGCCGCGTTCGACCGCGCGCTGGTGTCGGACACCGAGTACGTGCTGCCCGTGCGGTTCGACGACACGGAGATCCCCGCGCTGCGGGTCGGCACCGGCTACCTGGACATCAGCAACCGCAGTCCGCGCGAGCTGGCCGAGATGATCGCGCAGAAGGTCGGCACGGCGGCGAGCGCGCCGCAGCCCGGCTGGGAGTACCAGCTGTTCTCGGACACGGTCGCGATGCTCATGCGCAACCTGAAGTCGAAGCGCGTCAGCCACGAGATGGGCACGGTCAAGCCGAAGCGCCTGATCACCGAGGACGTGGACGCGCTGGACACGTTCCGGGCGCGCAGCCGGTCGTTCGACGGCATCCTCAACGCCGTCGAGGACCTGCTGTCGCCCGGCCGCGTGCAGATGGCGTTCGGCCCGCCCGGACGGCCCGGTGACCGCGACAAGA
The DNA here is from genome assembly GCF_042721395.1 of Lentzea sp. NPDC058450. Lineage (NCBI taxonomy): Bacteria > Bacillati > Actinomycetota > Actinomycetes > Pseudonocardiales > Pseudonocardiaceae > Lentzea > Lentzea sp. NPDC058450. The sequence continues at coordinate 16,834 of NZ_JBHXLO010000055.1, read as the reverse complement.
TCAAGCACCTGGCCAACGGCTTCGTGGAGCACTACGAAGGGCTGCTCGACTGGTCGGCTGAGCTGCGCGGCACGACGACGCCGGACCGGTACACCGCGCTGTACCGGGCGGCGGCCCAGCTCGCCGACCAGCCGCTCAAGCAGATCGAGCAGTTCGTCGAGGACTTCGCGGCCGCCACCGACCGCGGCGCGGGCGACCTGCGGCTGACCCTGAAGTACGACACGACCGACGTCGAGGCCGAGCTCAAAAAGGTCCAGACCACCTAGGCGAAGAGCACGTAGAGTCGGGGGCGTGACGATCCGCGCCGCGCTCTTCGACTTCTCCGGCACGCTGTTCCGGCTCGAGCACCCCGAGCTGGAGTCCAACGGTGACCTGATGCGTGCACTCACCGCCCCGGTCGGCATCACCGACGGCATGGACCCCGAGCTGGTCGACGGCTGGCTGCGCCGCGATCTCGACCCCGACGTGCACCGCTGGGTGCACGTCAAGGTCCTCAAGGACGCGCTCGTACCCGACGCCGAGGCCCTCTACGACCAGTTGCTGCACCCCGAATCGTGGGTGCCGTACCCGGACACCAAGGCGACGCTCGAACACCTCAGGGACATCCCGGTCGCCGTCGTCAGCAACATCGGCTGGGACATCCGCACGGTGTTCGAGCTGCACGGCCTGACGCACCTCGTCGACGAGTTCGTGCTTTCGTATGAAGAAGGCGTCATCAAGCCGGACCCGAAGATCTTCACCACGGCCTGCGAACGGCTGGGCGTCGATCCCCGCAATGCCGTAATGGTCGGCGACAGCGAGGAGGCGGACGGCGGAGCCGAGGCCATCGGTTGCTCCTTCCGGCTCGTCAACCCGGTTCCGACGAGTGACCGCCCGGACGCTCTTTTGGATGTGGCCCGTACCATTCCCGTGTGAGCCTCCACATCTACGACACGGCGAGCCGGTCCATGCGGGAGTTCCACCCGCAGGTCAACGGAACGGCGTCGATCTACGTGTGTGGGGCGACCGTGCAGGGCGTGCCGCACATCGGGCACGTTCGCAGCGGCCTCAACTTCGACGTCCTCCGTCGCTGGCTCGCCCACGACGGCACCGACGTCACGCTGGTCCGCAACGTCACCGACATCGACGACAAGATCCTCACCAAGGCCGCCGAGCACGACAGGCCGTGGTGGGAGTGGGCGTACACGCACGAGCGGGCGTTCGAGGACGCGTACAACGCGCTGGGCTGCCTGCCGCCGTCGTACGCGCCGCGCGCCACCGGCCACATCACGCAGATGGTCGAGCTGATGCAGCGCCTGATCGACAAGGGCCACGCGTACGACGTCGACGGTGACGTCTACTTCGACGTGCGCTCGTTCCCCGAGTACGGCGGGCTGTCCGGGCAGAAGCTGGACGCCGTCGAGCAGGGTGAGACGGCCGTGCGCGGCAAGCGCGACCCGCGCGACTTCACGCTGTGGAAGGCCGCGAAGCCCGGTGAGCCGTCCTGGCCGACCCCCTGGGGCGACGGCAGGCCCGGCTGGCACCTGGAGTGCTCGGCGATGGCGACCGAGTACCTCGGCGGCACGTTCGACATCCACGGCGGCGGGCTCGACCTGATCTTCCCGCACCACGAGAACGAGCAGGCGCAGTCGCGGGCGGCCGGTGACGGCTTCGCGAACTACTGGATGCACAACTACTGGGTGACGCTGTCCGGCGAGAAGATGGCCAAGTCGCTCGGCAACACCGTGTCCATCCCCGCGATGCTGGACAAGGTCCGCGCGCAGGAGCTGCGCTACTACCTCGTGTCCCCGCACTACCGCTCGCACATCGAGTACTCCGAGGGCGCGCTGGACGAGGCGGTGACGGCGTACGGCCGCGTCGAGTCGTTCCTGCGCCGTGCCGTGGAGAAGCTCGGGCCGATCGAGCTCCGGGGCGACATGTGCCCGGACTTCGTCGCCGCGATGGACAACGACCTGAACACGCCGCAGGCCGTGGCCGCACTGCACAACAAGGTGCGCCAGGGCAACACGGCTCTTGCCGACGGTGACGACGACACGGCCCGTTCCGCGGCCGAGTGCGTCCGCCGGATGGCTGACATCCTCGGCGTCGACCCGTTGTCGCCGAAGTGGAACGACGCGTCGTCTGCCGACACCGGCATGCGGCAGGCGTTGACCACCCTGGTGGAACGACTTCTGGTCGAACGCCAGGAAGCCCGCAAGAGCAGGGACTTCGCGCGTTCCGACGCGCTGAGGGACCAGCTTTCCGACGCGGGCATCGCCGTCGAGGACACCCCCGGCGGTCCGCAGTGGACTTTGAAGGACGACTGACTTCCGTGGCTGGCAATTCCAAGCGCAAGGGCGCGATGCGCAATCCGGGCTCGAAGAAGGGCGCGGTCGCCGGCTCCGGCGGGCAGAAGTCCAAGGGGCTCGAGGGCAGGGGTCCGACGCCGAAGGCGGTCGACCGGCCGAACCACCCGGCGTACCGCAACGCCAAGATGGCGGCGAAGTCCACTGCCGCCAGGACCCAGCGCAGGCAGACGAAGGAGAAGGCCGCCGCGGAGACCGTGGCGGGCCGCAACCCCGTCGTGGAGTGCCTGCGCGCGGGCACGCCGGCGACGGCGCTCTACGTGGCGCTGGGCATCGACGCGGACGACCGCGTGCAGGAGGCCGTGCGACTGGCGGCCGAGCGGGGAATCTCCGTGCTGGAAGTGTCCCGCGGCGAGCTCGACCGCATCACCGGCGGCGCGATGCACCAGGGCCTCGGCCTCCAGGTGCCGCCGTTCGAGTACGCGACCCCGGACGAACTGCTGGAACTCGCCCAGCACTCCACCCGGCCGCCGTTGCTGGTGGCGTTGGACGGCGTCACCGACCCGCGCAACCTCGGTGCGGTCATCCGCTCCGCGGCCGCGTTCGGCGCGCAGGGCGTGGTGCTGCCGCAGCGGCGCAGCGCCTCGATGACCGCCGTCGCCTGGCGCACCAGCGCGGGCACCGCGGCCAAGACGCCCATCGCGATGGCCACCAACCTCACGCGCACGCTGCGTGACTGGGCGGAGGCCGGTCTCATGATCGTCGGCCTCGACGCGGACGGCGACGTGGACGTCGACGGCCTCGAACTCGCCACCGGACCGCTCGTCGTGGTGGTCGGTTCCGAGGGCCGCGGGCTCGGGCGTCTGGTCAAGGAGACGTGCGACCAGACCGTGTCGATCCCGATGGCCGCGGGCGTCGAGTCGCTCAACGCGTCGGTCGCCGCGGGTGTCGTGCTGGCCGAGGTGGCGCGTCGCCGCCGGATCGATGCCAAAGGCTGATTGCCTGACGTTATCGGCTAGTTCGTGACGCTAAGCGCGTCCTTTGGCCGACGTTAGTGATCGTTTTCCTGGCCACTAAACCGGTTTGGAAGGGCAAGCGTGAAAGTCGACATTTCACGCTTGCCAGAACCACGCTGCCGTTCGCATGACAAACCGCGTGGGCTATTACGCGCCACTCCCGGGCGCGGGTACCGTCGTCTCGATCGCCATTAACGGGTCCTGCCGGTCAGGAGTCGGAGCCGGTTGCACCGGTTGGGCGAGCACGCGGCACCCGTTTGGCACCGGCTGACACATAGTGTGACCATTTGGGGTCCAATCAGGCGAACCCGAGGTCAACTGTGAAGAAGATCAGCTCTGTGTTTCACTATTGTAACTACTTTAGGTAACTGCTCTGCTCCGTTTAGGTACACACTGTGGTAGGACAGACGTTGAACGGTCAGGCAGCTTCTACCGTGATTGTCGATAGGAATTGATTACCACCGGCGGGGGCGACGTGACTCGGCGTAGAGCGAATCGGGACGTGCCGATTCGCCGCGCGCGGGCAGCGCTGCCGCGAGGCACCGCATGACGGCCCGCGGGACCGTCCGCGAGCTGGTGGGTTTGCGCGAGTTCCGCGCGATGTGGATCGGCTCGACCGCGTCCACCGCCGGCGACCAACTCGCGGCGGTCGCATTGTCACTGCTCGTATTCGAGCGAACACAATCCGCTGCCTGGACCGCGCTCACGTGGTCGTTGACGCTCTTCCCGCCGCTGATTTCGGGGCCGTTGCTCGGCTGGGTCGCCGACCGGTTCCCGCGCCGCACGGTAATGGTGACGACGGCCTGGATGCAGGCCGTGCTGATGGGCGCGATGGCCATTCCCGGCATGCCCCTGTGGGCCATGATCGTGCTGCTCGTGGTGGTGCTGGCGATCTCCTCGCCGTACCTCGCGGCGCAGGAGGCGAGCCTGCCGAACGTGCTGCCGCCGAAGCGCTACGACGACGGGGTGGCGCTGTTCGGCACGTCCGTCGACATCGCGCAGATGGCGGGCCTGGCGGCGGCCGGTTTCCTGGTCGCGCACACGAGTCCCGGTCTCGCGCTCGCGATCAACGCGGGCACGTTCGTGTTGCTCGCGGTCCTCGTGCAGACGTCGGTGAAGCACCGGCCGGCCGCGGACCCGCTGGGACGCAAGAAGAAGCCCGACGAGGAGTCGCGCGGTGTGCTGACCCTCATGGTGTCGGAACCGCGCCTCAGGACGCTGCTGGGCGTCCGTCTGCTCGCGGGCCTCGCGATGGTCCCGGAAGGACTCGCGGTACCGCTGGCGGCGAGCCTGAACGCCGTCTGGGCGGTCGGTCTGATCCTCGCCATCGAGCCCGCGGCGAACGTGCTGGGCGTGGCGTTGCTCTTCCGTCTGGTCAGGGATCCGGCGAAGCGGGAGCGGCTCATCGGGCCGCTGGCGATCCTGTCGCTGGCGCCGTTGATCATGTTCGCTTTCCACCCGAACCTGACCTGGACGATCGTTTTGCTGGTGATTGCCGGTATAGGCGGGGCTTATCACACACCCGCTCGTTCGGCGTGGATGCGCCTGCTACCGGACCAGTACAGAGGCAGGGCTTATGGCATTGGGCGCGCGGCGTTGCGTTCGAGCCAGGGCGGTGGAATGGCGCTGGCGGGTGTCGTCGCCCATTCGGTCGGATCGGTCACGGCCACGATCGCGGGAGCGGGCGGTATCGGACTGCTGCTGGCGACGCAGGCCACCTTCGCCTGGCGACGGGCGCGGGGTCGCGCCGACACGAAGGCGGTGGCAATCTGAAACAGAACGGTCACCAATAGCGATATCCGTCGTAGAGGCATCAGGATGCGGTGTGGAAGTCGAGTGGAGGAAGGGCAGCGCTAGAAGTCTCGGTTGCACATGGAAGGACACCTCCTCGTTGCGACGAGCGGCAGCGTGGTGGTCTACGACCTGGTCAGCGGCGGCTTAGCTCATGAAGTGCCATGAGCGTAGGGGGTCGTGGTGAAGAACAGTTTGACTGATCGCAGGCGATCGCGGGCACTCGGCTTGACTCCGATTCGCAACTGGGACCTTTGGACCGTTGCGCCTAGTGCGATCGCTTACTTTTTCGTGCTCGAAGCGGCCGTAGCCGTTGCCTCCATCTGGCTCCTGACGAAGCTCACGTCCGTTTCGACAGCCGACTGGCTCCGCTTCGGCGCGTTGATCGCCGCGATCACCATTCACCTCACGATCGTGCGCAGAGCCGAAGAGGCCCGCCGCAACGAGGCCTCCGGCCCCCACATCGACCTGACCTCGGTCTGGACCTTCGCCGCGGCCGTCGCACTGCCCGGCGGCCTGGCCGTGATCGCCACGATCTGGATGCGCATCCTGATCCAGCCGATCGCCCGCCGCCAGCCGTACCGCTTCGTCTTCGGCACCGCCTCGATGCTCGCCTCAACGCTCCTCTCCTGGGCACTGGTGCACCTTTCGGGCGTTTCGCTCGCTGCGACCGGAAACGTCCCGACTGACCTGAGTTTGGTCCTGATTCTCGCGATAGCGGCGGTCCTCTACTGGTTCGTCCAGGTGATGACAGTCGCCGTGGCATTCAAAATCGTGACGCCGAACTCGAAGGTCCTCGACTTCCTCGGCTCCAAAGTCGACAACATGCTCGAAATGAGCACGCTCGGCGCGGGCGCGATGCTCGGCATGCTCATGACCACCCACTGGGTCGGCCCGCTGCTGCTCGCCGTGCCGGTGATCCTCGTCAACGCCCTGCTGTCGAAGGCGGGCGAGCGCCGGGCACACCTGGAACGCCTGCTGCGCGAACAGGAACAGCTCCACCAGCGCCTCGCCGCCGACGCCCACACCGACTACCGGACGGGCCTGCTCAACACCAACGGCCTGGCCGAGTACGCGGGCCGCCTCGCCGAGAGGTGCCGCCTGGACGGCGAACCGATGACCGTCCTCGTCATCGACCTGGACCACTTCAAGCGCATCAACGACACCTGGGGCCACCCGGCCGGCAACGCCGTGCTCGCCGAGGTGGGCCGGATCCTGCGCGAGAAGCTGCGTCCCGGCGACGTGGCCGGTCGCGACGGCGGCGAGGAGTTCGTCGTCGCGCTGAAGGACACCCCGGTCGCGCAGGGCGTGACGATCGCCGAACGCATCCGCGAGGCCATCGGCTCGCTGGCCGTGCCCACGACCGACAAGCACCGCAACGTCGTGACGCTGTACGGGCGCGAGACCCAGCCGTCGGAGCCGGAGGGCGAGTCGCTGCGGGCGATCTCGGCGTCGATCGGCGTGGCCGTGATCCCGGACAACGGGCCGGACATGGCGACGGCGCAGCACTCGGCGGACGCGGCGCTCTACAAGGCCAAGGAGAACGGCCGCAACCAGGTGCGGGTGGCGGGGCTGGACATCCCGCCGCGCCTGATGCCCGCGCCGCGCCAGGACGACGTGACGAAGCCGATCAGCTCACGCAGTGCGTGAACGCTGCGACGAGACCAGCCGGCACACCAGGTAGATCACGAAGCTGACCGCCGTCACCATGGCGGACACCGGCAGCCCGGGCTGCAACGAAAGCAGGATGCCGCCGACGGCGGCGACCTCGGCGAACACCACGGACAGCACCGTGGCCCGCAACGGCGAAGCCGTGATCCGCATCGCCGCGGCCGCCGGCGTGATCATCAACGCCAGCACCAGCAGCGCGCCGACCACCTGCACCGACAGTGCGGTGGCCACGCCGACCAGCACCGCGAACACGATCGACAGGGCGCGCACCGGCACCCCGCGCGACACCGCCACGTCGGGGTCGACGGAGGCGAAGAACAGCGGCCGGTAGATGAACGCCAACGCCACCAGCACCACGGCGGACGATACGACCAGCAGGTTGAGGTCCGTCGAGTCCACGCCGACGATCTGGCCGGTCAGCAGCCCGAACTTGTTGCTGGCCCGTCCCTTGTAGAGCGCCAGCATGAGGATGCCCATGCCGAGTCCGAATGCGAGGATCGCGCCGATAACCGAGTCGCGGTCGCTCTCCCGGCGGGACAGCACGCCGAGCAGCACCGCGGCGAAGATCGACCCGGCCAGCGCGCCGTAGCCGACGCCGATGCCGAGCAGCAGCGCCGCCGCGCCGCCGGTGAAGGCGAGCTCGCTGGTCCCGTGCACCGCGAACGCCATCTTGCGCGTCACGACCAGCGGCCCCAGGACGCCCGCCACGAGGCCCAGCACGGCGGCCGCGATCAGCGCGGTCTGCACGAAGTCGAGTTCGAGCAGGTCCAGAAAGCTCACGACGCGGCCTCCGCCGACAGGTGGTGCGTCTGCTCCTCGCAGGCGCCGGCGCCGACCACCAGGATCTGGTCGCGCACCCGCACGACCTCGACCGGCGTCCGGTACAGCTCGGACAACGTGCGGGAGTTCATGACCTCTTCTGGCGTGCCGACGCGGAACCGGCCGCCGACCAGGTACAGGACCCGGTCCACCAGCGGCAGCACCGGGTTCAGCTCGTGCGTCACGAACAGGACGGCCGTGTCGGACTCGCGGCGACGCTTGTCGATCAGCTCGGACACGATCCGCTGGTTCGCGAGGTCCAGCGACAGCAGCGGCTCGTCGCAGAGCATCACGGTCGGGTCGCCGACCAGGGCCTGGGCGACGCGCAGCCGTTGCTGCTCGCCGCCGGACAGCAGCCCGACGGGCGAGTCCGCGTACCGGGTGCCGCCCACGGACTCGATGGCGGCGTCCACGCGGACGCGGCGTTCGCGGCGGCCTCGCCAGCCGAAGCCCCACGCGTGGCCGTCCAGGCCCAGGCCGACGAGGTCGCGGCCCCGCAACGTCATGGACTGGTCGAGCGCTCGCTGCTGCGGGATGTAGCCGATGGCGTGCCTGCCGCCGGCCACGGAGACCGTGCCGGAGGAGAGCGGCTGGAGGCCCAGCAGCACGCGCATCAGACTGGTCTTGCCGGAGCCGTTCGGGCCGAGGACGGCCAGGAACTCACCCGGCTCGACGTCCAGGTCGAGGCCGTCCCAGAGGACTCGGTCGCCGTAGGACAGCTTCGCCCCGCGCAGCGAGATCGCGCTCATGCTTTGAGCGCCTGCGCGAGCGCGTCCACCTGCTTGGTCATCCAGTCAAGGTAGCCGGTCACGCCTTCGGGCAGCGTCTCGGTCACGGCGACGACCGGCACACCGGCGGTGCGCGCCTTCTCGACCACGCCCTTCGTCACCTGGTTCTCCGTCTGGGTGTTCTCGACCAGCACGGTGACCTGCTTGCCCTCGACCAGTTGGTTCATCGACGCGAGCGCGGCGGCGGGCACGTCCGCCTCCTCCTCGATGGCCTTGCTGAACGCCTCGGGGGTCGCGTCCTCGGCGCCGCTCTCCTCGATCAGGTAGTGCGCGATGGGCTCGGTGGCGGCGACCTTCTTGCCCTTGCCGACGCCCGCGACCTTCTTCTCCAGCTCCTCCAGGGCGCTCTTGAAGTCCGCCGCGTTCTTCTCGAACGTCGCCTTCTTGTCCGGCGCGAGGCCGCTGAGCTCGGTCGACGCGGCCTCGGCCACGGCCTCGACGGTGTGCAGGTCGTACCAGACGTGCTCGTTCGTGCTGTGGTCGTGCCCGTCGGCGTCCGGCGTGCCCGTGGACGGCTCGGCGTGGTTGTCGGCCAGCGGGAACGCCTCGATCTTCTTGGTGGCGTCGCTGGTGATCAGCTTGGCGAAGAAGTCGTCGTAGCCGCCGCCGTTGAAGATGACGAGCTTGGCGTCCTTGACCAGGGCTGCGTCCGCGGGCTTGCTCTCGTACGAGTGCGGGTCAGCCGAAGGGTCGTCCAGCAGGGCCTTCACCTCGACGGCGTCGCCGCCGACGGCCTTGATGACGCTCCCCCAGACGTTCGTGGAGGCCACGACCTGGATCTTGCCGTTGTCGGCGGACGGCGTGGACGTGCCACACGCGGCCAGGCTCACCACGGCAAGAGTGCCGACCAGAGCGTTGCGGAGAGTCATCACGCCGTCCCTCGATCAGGTAATGGAAACCGTTGTCGAGTTCATATTACGACACGAAAAAGCCCCCGACGGTCACGCCGGGGGCTTGAACGTGTGACTCAGGACTCCAGGCGCTCGCCCGACTCGGGGTGGAACAGGTGAATCTCGCTGTGGTCGCGGACGGCGACCTTGACGTGCTGGCCGAGGGTCGGCGGCGTGCGGCCGTCGACGCGGACGACGAAGCGCTGCGACGACTCACCGATCTTCACGGCGCCGTGCACGAGCGCGTCGGCGCCGAGCTCCTCGACGAGCTCGACGGTCATCTCCATGCCCTCCTCGCCCGACGGCACGATGCCGAGCGCCTCGGGACGGATGCCGAAGGTGACCTCGTCCAGACCGCCGGCGGCGTCGAGCGCGGCACGGGACAGCGGCACGATGATGCCGTCGAGCTTGGCACCCTCCGCGCTGATCGGGACGGTCTTGAGGTTCATGGCCGGCGAGCCGATGAAGCCCGCGACGAAGGCGTTGGCCGGGCGGTCGTACAGCGCGCGAGGCGTGTCGCACTGCTGCAGCAGGCCGTCCTTGAGCACGGCGACCCGGTGGCCCATCGTCATGGCCTCGACCTGGTCGTGCGTGACGTAGATCGTGGTGGTGCCGAGGCGCTGCTGGAGGGCGGCGATGTTCGCACGCGTCTCGACGCGCAGCTTGGCGTCCAGGTTGGACAGCGGCTCGTCCATGAGGAACACGGAGGGCTCGCGCACGATGGCGCGACCCATCGCGACGCGCTGACGCTGACCACCGGAGAGCGCCTTCGGCTTGCGCTCCAGGTACTTGGTGAGGTCGAGCATCTTGGCGGCCTCTTCGACCTTCGCCTTGATGTCGGCCTTCGGCACGCCGCGCAGCTTGAGCGCGAAGCCCATGTTCTCGGCGACGGTCATGTGCGGGTAGAGCGCGTACGACTGGAACACCATGGCGATGTCCCGGCCCTTCGGCGGAACGTTCGTCACGTCCTTGCCGCCGATGTGGATGGCGCCCTCGTCGATGTCCTCGAGGCCCGCGAGCATGCGCAGCGCCGTCGACTTGCCGGAACCGGACGGGCCGACCAGCACCAGGAACTCGCCGTCGGCGACCTCCAGCGAGAGCTCGTCGACCGCGCGGACCGGCGGGTTGCCGGAGAACACGCGCGACGCCTTGACGTAGGACACCTCTGCCATGTGACGCACCTTTCACCCTTGTCTGGACGCGACGTTAGGTGTTGCAAGCGCTTACGTGAACAGACGAAAGCGCTTACGTTTCGGCGCGGCACAACGTAAGCGCTTACGTTCAGAGGCATGAACGAAACGCCGCTCCCAGGCGGCTGCACCAACGAGGTCGTCCGGATCGGGGACACGGTCCGCCGGCCGCTCGGCGCCCACTCGCCGTTCGTCCACCGGCTGCTGCTCCACTTCGAACGGCACGGGTGGCGGGGCGCGCCGCGGTACCTGGGCGTGGACGGGAAGGGACGCGAGGTGCTGGCGTTCCTCGACGGGCAGGCGCCGGCGCGATCGACGGACGGGCTGGCCGAGGTGGCCCGGCTCGTGCGGGAGTTCCACGACCTCACGGCGGGGACGGAGTTCGCCGGAGACCAGGAAGTGGTGTGCCACAACGACCTGTCGCCCCGGAACACGGTCTGCCGCGACGGGGTGCCGGTCGCGTTCCTCGACTGGGATCTCGCCGCACCGGGCCGGCGCGTCCACGACCTCGCACACCTGTGCCGGCGGCACCTGGATCTCGAAGATCCAAAGGTTGCGGCGGAAGGACTCCGCACGATCTGCGACGCGTACGGGCTGGGCGAACGCCGGGCAGAGCTGGAGGCGGCCCTGCAGCCGCCTCCAGCCGGGTGACTCAGCCCTTGACGGCGCCGGACGCGAGGCCGGTCACCAGGAAGCGCTGCACCAGGTAGAACACGACGATCGCGGGGATCGCCACCAGGATCGACGCGGCGGCGAGGTGCCCCCACTCGGTCCGGTTCTGCTGCACGAACACCTGCAGCCCGACGGCCAGCGTCTTCGACTCGTCGGCGGCGGACAGGAAGGCCGACGCGAACGCCACCTCACCCCAGGCCGTCAGGAACGCGTAGAACGACGTGACCGCGAGACCGGGCTTGGCCAGCGGCATGATCAGCCGCCAGAACACGCCGAACGGCGACAGCCCGTCCACCCGCCCCGCCTCGTCGATGTCCGACGGCACGGTGTCGAAGTAGCCCTTCAGCATGTACGTGCAGAACGGCACCGCGGTCGTGCAGTAGACCAGCACCAGACCGAACGTGGAACCGTTGAGCCCCAGCGCGATCAGGATGTTGTACAGCGGCACGATCAGCACCGCGAACGGGAACATCTGCACCAGCAAGAACGACATCATCAGCGATCGCTTGCCGGGGAACCGGAAGCGCGACGCCGCGTAGCCGGTGGTGGCCGACAGGAACACCGCGATGACCGTGGTGAGCAACGCGATCACGACCGAGTTGCCGAACCACGCGAGGAAGTTCCCCTTGTCGCCGGCCAGAATCCGCGTGTAGTTGTCCACAGAGGACTCGTTGAACAACTTCGGCGACGGCTCGACCGCGCGGGCGTCCGGCTTCAGGGACGTGATGAACACCCAGAAGACCGGGAACACCGAGATGATCGAGGCGATCACCAGAGCACCGTGCAGACCGATGGACGCCAACGGAGTGCGGTCGGTGCGCTTGCGAACCGGACCGGCGGCTTGGACGACCTTCAAGGAAGAAGCGTCGAGCGTCATCACCACACCTCGCCCTGATTGCGCAGCGCCCGCCGGTACACCGCGGCGAACACCAACAACACCGAAAGGATCAGCACGCCGTACGTCGACGCGATGGCGTAGTCGCGGGACGCGCCGGAGAAGAAGCGCTCGAACGCGTAGGTCACCAGGATGCGCGTGTTCGGGTTCGGGCCCGCGATCAGGTAGATGACCGGGAACATGTTGAACGTCCAGATGATGCCCAGCAGCACCACCGTCGACGACACCGAACGCAGGCCCGGCAGCGTCACGTGGCGGAAGCGCTGCCACGGCGTGGCGCCGTCCATCTCCGCCGCCTCGTAGAGGTCGCCGGGGATCGACTGCAGGCCGCCCAGCAACGCCACCATCATGAACGGCGTGCCCAGCCAGACGTTCACGATGATCACCGACACCAGCGCCCAGTTCGACTGACCGAGCCACACGGGGTCCGGCAGGCCGATCGAACGCAGCAGCTGGTTGATGATCCCGTACTGCGCGTTGAACATGTACTTCCACGCGAACGCGCTGATGAACGCGGGCACGGCCCACGGCAGGATGAGCAGCACGCGGTACAGCGTGCGGCCCTTCACCTGGCGGTTCAGCAGCAGCGCCAGGCCCAGACCGATGGTGTAGTGGAAGAACACGCACGAGAAGGTCCAGATCAACGTGCGCACCAACGTGCCCCAGAACGCGCCGAACGACTCCCCGCCGGAGAGCACGTTCAGGTAGTTCTTGAAGCCCACCCAGTCGTAGGTGGCGGGACGTTCGAGGATCGGGTTGGCGATGTTGCCTTCGTTGATGTTCGTGAAGGTGAAGAACACGCCCTGTGCGAGCGGGTAGAGCACCAACACCGCGATGACCACCACGACCGGCAGCACCATCGCATACGCGTACCAGTACCTGTCCAGGAACCGACGCACCGAGACTCCCCTTCCGGCGAACGGCCGGGGCTCGTGAGAACCCCGGCCGCTCAACACGATCAGCCGATCGAGTACTCGGTGACGACCTTCTCCTTGTACGCCTTCGCGACGTCGTCAAGGGCGGTCTTGGCGTCCTTCTTGCCGGCCAGGAAGTCCGCGTAGCCGACCTTCAGCGGGTCGAAGAGCTCGCCGCCCTCGGGGATCCACGGACGCTCATGCGCGACCTTGGTGACCGGCTCGAACGCGGCCACGACGGCGTTCGCCTTGACGTCGGCGTTCTGGTAGGCCGACTTGCGGGTCGGCAGCAGGCCCAGCTCCTTGGCGATGGTCGCCTGCGACTCGACCGACGCCATGCAGGTGATGAACTTGATGGACGACTGCTTCGCCTTGGTGCCCTGGCGGATCACGTAGTCGTGGCCACCGACCGGCGCGCTGCCCTTGCCCGCGGACGGGCCGGGGACGGCGGCGATGCCGAGGTTCGCCGGGTCGCTGAACGCGGCGCCCTTGAGGTAGTCGGCGACGGCCCACGGGCCGTTGATGACCATGGCGGCCTCACCGGACGAGAACGCGGCCTGCATGTTCGAGTACGAGTTCGTCGCGTCGAGAGCCGTCGTGGCGGACTTCGAGTCCAGCAGGCCCTTCGCGGTCTCCAGCGCCTTCACGTTCTGCGCGGAGTTCACGACGATCTTCTTGGCCGAGGCGTCGACCAGGTCGCCGCCCTCGCCGTAGATGAACGGCAGCGCGTAGTACGCGTCGTTGTTGAGGAAGAATGCCTTCTCGCCGCCCAGCTTGGCGGCCGCGGCCTTGAGCTCGTCCCACGTCTTCGGCGCCTCGACGCCGGCGTCCGCGAGCTTCTTCTTGTTGTACAGCAACGCGAGCGAGTCGGTCACCTGCGGCACCGCGTAGGTCTTGCCCTCGTACTTCGTGGAGCCGAGCGGGGCCTCCAGGAAGTCGGACGTGTCCTTCGCGAGGTCGGTGTCGGACAGGTCGGCGACGTAGCTGAGCTTCGCGAGCTGCGGCACCCACGCGACCTCGGAGCGGAAGACGTCGGGACCCTGGCCGCCCTGGGCAGCGGTCTTGTAGTTGTTCAGCGCGCCGTCGAAGGCCTGCGTCTCAACCTTGACCTTGTAGCCGTCCTTGGTGGCACAGCCTTCCGCGATCTTCTTGAACACCGGGCTCTCGTTCGGGCCGCTCGTGTCCCAGAAGGTCACTTCGCCCGAGTCGGATCCGCTGTTGCTGCTCGATCCGCCGCTTCCGCACGCGGTGAGCACGAGGGCGACACCCGTCGCCATGGCGGTCACGAGGGTTGTCCGTCGCATCGTTGCTGCCGTTCCCTCCAGCTGGGGCCTCGTCTCCGAGTGAGACAAGGGTCTTGCAAGGTTTTGCGAGAATGTTGCGGGCGATTTCACTACCAGAACCATGGTCAGGTCAAGACGTGGACCGTAACCAAGCCGTAACGGCCCTGTCTTGCAAACGCTCGTTGCAAAATTTTTCTGAAGCGGGCAGGCTTGCGCCAGACCTGATCTGAGCTGGGAGGCAACGTGTCCGGACTGTCCGAGATCGCCAGGGCAGCCGGGGTGTCCATCTCGACCGTGAGCCGTGTTCTCAACAGGCGCGCGGGTGTGAACGAGGAGACCCGGCAGCGGGTGCTGTCGGTCCTCGCGGAGATGCCGTACACCCCGCGCGGACTCGGGGCGCTGCAACGCACCGGCGTGATCGGCCTGCTCGTGCCGGAGCTCTCGAACCCGGTGTTCCCCGCGTTCGCCGAGGCGCTGGAGACGCGGGCCGCCCGCCTGGGCTACTCGTCGCTGCTGTGCAACACCCGCAGCGGTGCCCCGATGGGCGAGGAGGAGTACGTCCGGATGCTCCTCGCCCGCGGCGTCGAGGGCATGGTGTTCGTGTCACCGGAGATCACCAACGTCGAGGTGCCGCTCGGGCAGGCGCCCCGGCCGAGCTACTACGCGAAGCTGCTGGCCGACGGCGTCCACATGGTCTTCCTGAACGGTGCCACGCCCGCGCTGGACGTGCCGGACGTGACGGTCGACGAGCAGCTCGCGGGCTACATGGCGACCCGGCACCTGATCGAACTGGGCCACAAGCGGATCGGGTTCGTGTCGGGCCCGGCACGCTCGTTGCCGTCGCGGCTGAAGCGCGCCGGCTGGGCGGCGGCTCTCGAAGAGGACCACCTGCCGGCGGGCGGCGAGTACGTCGCGCACGCGCCGTTCAGCGCGGAGGGCGGCGGCCAGGCCGTGGCGCAGCTGCTGGACACGGTGACCCCGACAGCGGTGATCTGCTCGTCCGACCACATGGCCCTCGGAGTCATGCGCGAGGCGCACCAGCGAGGGATCTCGGTACCGGAACAGCTCTCGGTCGTCGGGTTCGACGACATCCCGTTGGCTGCCTACTCATCGCCCGCTTTGACGACGCTCGCGCAGCCGATCGAGGAGATGGCGGCGGCCGCGATCGACGAGCTCGTGCTGCGCCTCGACCCGGATCGTCGCAGGCAGAGCACCGACAACTACACCCGCGTGTTCCGGCCGCGGCTCGTCGTCAGGGAATCGTCTGCGCCGCCGAAGTGAGATGACCGATTGACCTAATTGGTCTGGACCAACTTCTTGACAAGGCAGATGGGTCAACCAGCGCCGATGCGTCATTGGAGGGACGCGGGTCACCCTGACTTCACGAATTGGTTCTGAACCGTTACGGTCCTTTCATGGCGCGGTCGATGCATGTGCGACGTCCGGCAACGTTGGCCTCTCTGGCCGCTGAGCTGGGCGTTTCCCGGACAACGGTGTCCAACGCGTACAACCGGCCCGACCAGCTCTCTCCCGAGCTGCGTCGGCGGGTGTTGGACACGGCCCGAAGGCTGGGTTATCCCGGCCCGGATCCTGTGGCGCGTTCGTTGCGCACGCGCAAGGCCGGGGCGGTGGGCCTGCTGCTCACCGAGAACCTCTCCTACGCGTTCCGCGACCCCGCCGCGATCGGGTTCCTGGAGGGACTCGCGCTGGCGTGCGAGGACGCCGGGACCGGTCTGCTGCTGGTGCCCGCGAACCCCGAACGCGAGGACGTCGCGTCCGTGCACCGCGCCGGCGTCGACGGCTTCGTCGTCTACTCCGTGCCGGACGACGACCCGCACCTCGCCGCCGTGCTGGAACGCCCGGTGCCCACCGTCGTCTGCGACCAGCCGGACCTCGGCACCGTGGACCGCGTCGGCATCGACGACCGCGGCGCCATGTACGAGCTCGCCAAGCACCTCATCGGCCTGGGCCACCGGCGCATCGGCGTCGTGTGCATGCGTCTCGCGCGGGACCGCAACGACGGCTTCGTGACGCCGGACCGCCAGCACGCCGCGCACTTCCACGTGCAGCGCAACCGCCTGTCGGGCCTCGCCGAGGCGTTCAGCGAGGCGGGCGTCGACTGGTCGCAGGTGCCGGTCGTCGAGCGCTTCGACCACAACATGGCCTCGGGCGCGTCCGGCGCGGCCCAGGTGCTCGACCGGGACCCGCAGGTCACGGCCCTGATCTGCACGTCGGACGTGCTGGCGCTGGGCGCGATGACCGAGGCCGCGCGCCGTGGCCTGCGCGTGCCGCACGACATCACCGTGACCGGGTTCGACGGCATCCGCGCAGGCGAGGAGGCCGGGCTCACGACCGTGCGTCAGCCGGTGCTGGAGAAGGGCCGGGCGGCGGGCAAGCTGCTGCTCGACGCCAACGAGCGGTCACGGCCGCGGTCGGTGAACCTGTCGACCGAGCTGATCATCGGCAAGACGTCGGCGGCGCCGCGCGGTGGTGCCGAGGAGCGCTGGTTCGGGCCCTGAGGCGCTGGGACCGCTGGCCTTTGCCCCTTGTTCCGACGTTCAGACGGGTGCATCGCGACGCCGCCCCCGCGTCCTCGTACTGGTTGTACGGGGGCGCGGGG
>NZ_JBHXLO010000054.1:0-35035 GCF_042721395.1 Lentzea sp. NPDC058450 | reverse complement strand
CCACGCACGCTTGAGATTGGGGCTTGACTTTGGGTGCGAGGTGCTAGCTTCTCGAGCTCGGCCGGGCGCTTTTCAGCCCGGCCTTTTCCGGCCGACCAGCACCTCGCAAGGGCCCCGAAGTCAAGCCCCAATCTCTATCGTCGCGCAGCGGCGATGAAATGACCCGGCTCGTCCGCAGTTGTCTTGCACCCAACCGGACCACCGCAGTGGCGACACAACGCGACCTGCGAGAATGCGGGAGTGAGCCTGCTGGGACCTGCCGAAGTCCGCCGCCTAGCCGCGGAACTGGACATCCGCCCAACCAAAAAACTGGGCCAGAACTTCGTGCACGACCCCAACACGGTCCGCAAGATCGTCACAGCCGCCGACCTCACCGAAGACGACATCGTCCTGGAGGTAGGCCCAGGCCTGGGCTCCCTGACCCTCGCCCTGCTCCCGGCGGCAAGCCAGGTCGTAGCGGTGGAAATCGACCCACCCCTGGCCCGAAGGCTCCCGCAGACGGCGCAAGAGCTCGACCCAGCCAACGCCCCCAAACTCCACGTGGTCGAGAAAGACGCCCTGAAAGTCACCCAAGAGGACCTGCCGGTACAACCCACCGCGATCGTCGCCAACCTCCCGTACAACGTCGCGGTCCCCGTCGTCCTACACCTCCTGGCCGAACTCCCGAGCCTCCAAAAGGGCCTGGTGATGGTCCAGGCCGAGGTGGCCGACCGGATGGCCGCGAAGCCGGGCAACAAGATCTACGGCGTCCCCAGCGTGAAGCTGGCCTGGTACGCCGAAGCCAAGAAGGCCGGCTCCATCGGCAAGAACGTCTTCTGGCCTGCCCCGAACGTCGACTCGGGCCTGGTTTCCTTCCGCAGGCACGAAAAGCCACTATCTACAGTGGACCGGAAGAAGCTCTTCCAGATCGTCGACGCGGCCTTCGCCCAGCGCCGCAAGACGCTGCGATCGGCCCTGAAGGCGTGGTCGCCGAACGTCGACGAGATCCTGGAAAAGGCCGGCATCGACCCGCAGCTCAGGGGCGAGCAGCTGTCGGTGATCGACTTCATCCGGATCGCCGAGGTCTAGGCCGGGGATCCTTCGGCCAACAGTGTGATCTGTCGAACGAATCGGATTCTGGCTTGCGCAACCGAACGTCCGTCCGGTTGACTGCTACTTGCCATCCGGAGCGACTGAGAGACCTGGCTCTACGACGTCGCAGCAACCACCCGCTGGATGCGGGCAGGTGCTAACGCCAGGACCGATGGAGGAGCACCATGGGTACCGTGCGAATGCTGACGCGCCGTCGAGTTGTCGACCAGTGCCGTCGCACCGCTTCTGCATGTCGTCGCCACCTCGTCTAAGGCGCCTTCTCAAAGTCCTTTGACGCGCACTCAAACGCAGAGTGGCGCACCCCCTGAGCAGCACACCTCGACCGCGCACGTCCACATCGGACGGTGTGCCGTCGCGCGCAGCCGTGGAGCAGAAGTGATCACTGTCGAAAACCTCACCAAGTCCTTCCAGGGCGTCTCCGCCCTCAACGGCGTGACCCTCGACGTCGAGGCCGGCACCGTGCTCGGTGTCGTCGGCCCGAGCGGCGCCGGCAAGTCGACGCTCGCCCGTTGCGTCGCGCTGCTGGAGCGTCCCGACTCCGGGGCGATCCGCGTCGACGGCACCGACATCACCAGCCTCGACGGCAGTGCCCTCCGCGCCGCGCGCCGGCAGATCGGCGTTGTGCCGCAAGGGGATTCGCTGCTCCGTCAGCGCACCGCGGCCGGCAACATCGCCCTGCCGCTCGAGTCCGCCGGCGTGCCCGGACCGCAGCGACGGACGAGGGTCGGCGAGCTGCTGGACCTCGTCGGGCTCACCGACAAGGCCGCCTCGTACCCCGACCAGCTGTCCGGCGGGCAGCGTCAGCGCATCGCCGTGGCGCGTGCGCTGGCCGCCAACCCGAGCGTCCTGCTCGCGGACGAGCCCACGAGTGCCCTCGACCCCGAGACGACCGGCTCCGTGCTGACCGTGCTCGACCGTGCGCGCGCTGAGCTCGGTGTGACCGTGCTCGTCGTCACGCACGACATGGGCGTGGTCCGGAAGATCTGCGACGACGTGGCCGTGCTGGAGCAGGGCAAGGTCGTCGAACACGGCAAGGTGCTCGACCTGGTCAACAACCCCGGCAGCCGCACGAGCAGCTCGCTGCTGCCCGCCGTGGACCTGAACCCGATCAACGAGAGCGCCTACGACCGCGTCGCGGACGTCGTGCTCGTCGGGTTCGCCGCGGTCGGCGCGCTGCTGCCCGAGGCCGCGCACCGGTTCGGCGTCGAGCTCAACATCGTCGGCGGTGGCCTGACGCGCCTCGGCGAGACGCCCGTCGCGCGGTTCCGGCTCGGCCTGAACGGTGAGCGGTCCGACTCCGCGCTGGAGTGGATCGGCGAGGCCGGCGGCGCTGTGCAGAGGTCCCTGAAGGGGCCGCAGGGAGTAGCTGCGTGAGGTCTGCAACACCCTGGTCCGACGTGATCGCGTATCTCGTCGAGGCCACCGGAGAAACGCTGTACATGGTCGGCGTCTCCACGGTCATCGCAACACTGCTCGGCGTTCCCGTGGGTGTTTGGCTTCAGCTCACCGCCAAGGGTGGGCTGCGGCCGAACGCCGCGGTGCACAGGATCCTCAGCTTCGTCACCGACCTGGGCCGCTCGATGCCGTTCATCGTGCTGCTCGTGGCGCTCACGTCGGTCACCCGGCTCATCGTGGGCGGCTCCATCGGCAGCACGGCGGTCATCGTGCCGCTGGCCGTGGGAGCGATCCCATTCGTCGGTCGGCTCGTGCAGAACATCCTGTCCGAGGTGCACGTGACCGTGGTCGAGGCCGCGATCACGACCGGAGCGAGCACCCTCAGGATCGTCCGCAGCGTGCTCATCCGCGAGTCGCTGCCCGCCCTGATCAACGCCATCGGCGTCACCGTGATCGCCCTCATCGGGTACTCGGCGATGGCCGGCGTGATCGGCGGCGGTGGCCTCGGTGACCTGGCCATCCGCGAGGGTTACCAGCGCTTCAACGACCGGATCCTGTGGAGCACCGTGGCGTGGCTCGCCGTGCTCACCACCGTGATCCAGTTCGGTTTCACCCGTGCCGCCCATGCGTCCGACCGGCGCCGGCACGCCTCAGTCTGACCCGTAGCAAATTCTCAAAAGGAACGTCATGCGTATTCGTGCTGCCCTCATCGCCGCAGTTTTGACCGGTATCACCGCTTTGTCCGCCTGCTCGGCCGGCACCTCCAGTGCCTCCGACACGCTCAAGGTCGGCGTCTCGCCGGTCCCGCACGCCCAGATCCTCAAGTACGTGGCCGACAACCTCGCCGCGCAGAAGGGTCTGAAGATCGAGGTCGTCGAGTTCACCGACTACGTGCAGCCGAACACGGCGCTGGTCGACGGGTCGCTCGACGCCAACTACTTCCAGACCGTCCCGTACCTGGAGACGTTCACCAAGGAGAGCGGCGCCAAGGTCGACTGGGTCCAGCCCGTCCACGTCGAACCGCTGGGTCTCTACTCCAAGAAGGCCAAGAAGCTCGACGAGCTGCCGCAGAACGCCAAGATCGCGGTCGCCAACGACGCCACCAACGAGGCCCGCGGCCTGAAGCTGCTGGAGGCGAACGGCCTGATCAAGCTCAAGCCCGTCGACCAGCCCACCGTCCGCGACCTGGCGGAGAACCCCAAGAACCTCCAGTTCGTGCCCCTGGAGGCCGCTCAGCTGCCGCGCTCGCTCGACGACACCGACGCGTCCGTCATCAACGGCAACTACGCGATCGACGCCGGTCTGAAGCCCGCCACCGACTCGCTCGCGCTGGAGAAGGCCGAGGGCAACCCGAACGCGAACGGCCTGGTCACCCGCACCGAGCTCAAGGACGACAAGCGGATCAAGGACCTGGCCGAGCTGCTCGGGTCGCAGCAGGTCAAGGACTACATCAAGCAGACGTTCAACGGTTCCGTCATCCCGGTGTGAGATCGGCTGTGACCGGGGGAGGAGTCCGGCGGGCCAGAACGCCCGTAGGCTGACGTGGTGCTCGCAGTCGTTCCACCCCCGGTCACAGTTCGCGTCCCGGCCAAGGTCAACCTGCACCTGGCCGTGGGTGACGTGCGCCCGGACGGTTACCACGACCTGGTGACGATCTTCCAGGCGCTGTCGCTGGTAGACGAGGTCACGGTCGCGGTAGCCGACGAGCCCGGCGTCGAGGTGCACGGCGAGGGCGCCGACCAGGTGCCCACCGGAGCCTCCAACCTCGCCTGGCGTGCCGTCCAGCTGCTGGCCGCGCACGTGGGCAGGGACGCGGACGACCCCAAGGTCCGCGTCGTCATCCGCAAGGCCATCCCGGTCGCGGGCGGCATGGCGGGCGGCAGCGCGGACGCGGCGGCGACGCTCGTCGGCCTGTCGTCGTTGTGGCGCCTCGACATCAGCCGTGACGAGCTGGCCGAACTGGCCGGCAAGCTCGGCGCCGACGTCCCGTTCGCCCTCTACGGCGGAACGGCGCTCGGCACCGGCCGCGGCGAACGGATCGTGCCCGTGCTGGCCCGCCACCAGTTCCACTGGGTGCTGGCGTTCGACCGCCGCGGACTGTCCACTCCGGACGTCTTCGACGAGCTGGACCGCCTGCGCGCGGAGGGAGATCCGCCCCGCGTGGGCGAGGTCGAGGCCGTGCTCGAAGGACTTTCCTCCGGCGACCCGCGCCAGCTCGCGTTGCTGCTCGGCAACGACCTCCAGGCCGCCGCCGTGTCGTTGCGGCCCAACCTGCGCCGCACGCTGCGCGCGGGCGTCGACGCGGGCGCGCTCGCCGGCATCGTGTCAGGCTCCGGCCCCACGACGGCGTTCCTGTGCGAGGACGGCGACGCCGCGGTGAAGGTGGCCGCCGAGCTCGCCGGCGCCGGTGTGTGCCGCACGGTCCGCGTGGCGCACGGCCCGGTGCCCGGTGCGCGCGTGATCACGACGGAGGAGCCGAAGCCCATCCCGCCCGAGGTGCACGCGTAGTCCGTCCGGCCGATCGCGCGCTGCGGGCTCGCTCCCCGGACAAGGCTGGCGATCAGGGCCTTTGGCCCCGGTGGGTAGCCTTCGTCGGGCAGTTTCTTCCGAAGTCGTGAGGTTTTGATGGCCAACCTGGTCAACCTGGAGTCCGTGGCGAAGTCGTTCGGCGTCCGGCCGCTGCTCGACCGCGTGTCGCTCGGCGTCAACGAGGGCGACCGCATCGGCGTCGTCGGCCTGAACGGCGGCGGCAAGACGACGCTGCTCGAGGTCCTGGCCGGGGTGGAGCCCGCGGACGACGGCCGGGTGTCCCGGTCGCGCGACCTGCGGATGGCCGTCGTGACGCAGCGGACCGAGCTGCCCGAGGGGTCGACCGTGCGCAACGCGGTGATCGACCCGCTCGGGTTCGACGCCGAGCACGAGTGGGCCTCCGACGCCCGCGTCCGGTCCATTTTGGACGGTCTGGGGATCACGGCGCTGGGCCTCGACTCGGTGGTCAGCAGGATGTCCGGTGGCGAAAGGCGCCGCGTCGTCCTCGCGGCCGCGCTGATCCAGGACCTCGAGCTCCTCGTGCTCGACGAGCCGACCAACCACCTCGACGTCGAGGGCGTGCGGTGGCTCGCGGAACACCTGCTGTCCCGCAAGTGCGCGCTCGTCGTCGTCACCCACGACCGGTGGTTCCTCGACACGGTCTGCAACCGCACGTGGGAAGTGGTGAACGGCAAGGTCGAGCAGTACGAGGGCGGCTACGCCGACTGGATCTTCGCGCGCGCCGAGCGGCAGCGTCTCGCGGACACGCTGGAGGAGAAGCGGCAGAACCTGGCGCGCAAAGAGCTCGCCTGGTTGCGCCGCGGCGCGCCCGCCCGCACCTCCAAGCCCCGCTACCGGATCGAGGCCGCCGAGGCGTTGATCGCGGACGTGCCTCCGTTGCGCGACAACGTCGAGCTGCTCGCGTTCGCGAAGAAGCGCCTGGGCCGCACGGTCATCGAGATCGAGGACGCCACACTGTCCATTCCGGACCGGGTGCTGGTGCGCGACCTGACGTGGCGGATCGGGCCCGGCGAGCGGATCGGTCTGGTCGGCGTCAACGGATCGGGCAAGACGACGCTGCTGAAGCTGCTGGCCGGCGAACGCGAAACCGAGACGGGCAAGCGGATCCAGGGGTCGACCGTCAAGATCGCGCACCTGTCGCAGGAACTGCTCGACCTCAACGGGTCCATGCGCGTGCTGGAGGCGATCGAGGAGGTCGCCCGGCGCGTCGTGCTCGGCAAGTACGAGATGTCGGCCTCGCAGCTGGGCGAGCGGTTCGGCTTCTCGTCGCAGAAGCAGTGGACGCCCGTCTCGGACCTCTCCGGCGGCGAGCGGCGCCGGTTGCAGCTGTGCCGGCTGCTGATGGCCGAGCCGAACGTCCTGCTGCTCGACGAGCCGACGAACGACCTCGACATCGACACGTTGCAGCAGCTGGAAGACCTGCTCGACTCCTGGGCCGGCACGCTCGTCGTGATCTCGCACGACCGCTACCTCGTCGAGCGCGTCTGCGACAAGGTCGTCGCGCTGTTCGGCGACGGCGGCCTGACCGAGCTGCCCGGCGGCATCGAGGAGTACCTGAAGCGCCGCGACTCGCTGCGCGACAGGGAGAGCGCCGCCGCCGCGCCCGCCGCCGAGAAGGCGCCGTCGAACGCCGCCGACCAGCGGGCCGCCCGCAAGGAGCTGGCCCGGTTGGAGCGCCGGCTCGAGGTGCTGCACAAGAAGGAAGCCGAGCTGCACGCGGCTCTCGCCGAGGCCGCGACCGAGCCGGACAGGCTGCTGAAGCTCGACGCCGAGCTCCGCGCCGTGCTGGCGGAGGAGTCCGAAGTGGAGACCGCCTGGATGGTCGCGGCGGAGGTCGTCGAAGGCTGAGACGTGCGGCCCACGGCGGGCCGCGCGTCCTAACGTCCCTTGCGGCGCAGTTCGTCGGCGAGTTGCGGCAACAGCTCGTCGATGAACGCCGTGTCGTAGCCCTGCCCGGACAGCAGCGCGTAGCTGAAGCGCGCCTTCATGACCTCCTCGGAGGACGCGCCGAGCATGCCGTCGAGCGCGACGCCGATCTCCTCCAGCATCCGGTCGACCTGCGCGGTGCGGTATCCGCGCTGGCCCGACGCCGCCTGCGGGATCCGCAGCTGGCGCAGGTCCTTCCACGACTTCACCTGCGGCATGCTGCTGCGCATCGGCCCGGAGAGCTGCTGCTCGATCGCGGTGAGGAACGCGTCGACCTCGGTCTCGTCGTAGCCACGTCGTCCGATGAGCGGACGGGAGAACCGGATGTCGCGGACGTCCTTCGCGGTCAGGTTGTCCTGGCCGAGCAACGTGGCCTCGATGCGGTCGAGGAACGCGTCCACCTGGGACTCCTGGTAGCCGCGGCGGCCACGGGGAGGACGGTGGAACGCGATGTCGCGGATGTCGGCGGCGGTGAGCTTCGGCGCGTCGATCGACTGCTGCGACGCGGGCTGCTGGGCCGGGGGACGCGGCGGGGACGGCTGCTGCTGGGAACGTTGCTGGGAGCGCGGCTGCTCCTGGCGTTGTCCTTGGCGTCGTTCCTCGCGTCGTTCCTGGCGAGAGGCCGGCTGGGGGCCGCGCTGCTGCGGCCGTTGCTGCTGCTGGGGGAGCGGCGGGAGCACCGTGGTCGGCGGCCCCATGTCCCTCGGGGGCGGCGCGACCTCGAACATCAGGACCACGAGGTCGAGGAACGTGTCGACGTCTTCCTCGTCGTAGCCGAACGTGCCGGGCGCGGTTTCGCCGAACACGGCGTCCTGCACCTGCTGGGCCGTCAGGTTGTCCCTGCCGCGCAGCGTCTGCTCGATGCGGTCGAGGAACGCGTCGATCTGCCCCTCGTGGTACCCGCGGGTCCCCGGTCTGGGCTTGTGGAAGCGCACAGCGGCCACGTCGTCGGGCGATAACCGGACCGCGGGTCTCATCGCCTGCGACGTGGCGTGCGCGCCCTTGGCGGGCGCTGAGGCCTGCTGACGCTGCGGAGTCGACCGCAACGTGTCCGCGACGAGTTCCATGAAGACGTTGACCTCGTTCACGTCGTAGCCCGGGTCGCGGGTCGCCGTGCTGAACTTGACGTTGAGGACGTCTTCGCGCGTGAGGATGTCCTTGCTCTTCATGGTGCCCTCGACCCTGTCGAGGAACGCGTCCACCTCAGCCGCGTCGTAGCCGCGCTGCCCACTGGGGGGCCGGTGGAACGCGACCAGCGCCACGTCCTGCGCGGAGAGCAGAGGAGCCGGATGCGCGGGTAGACGATGCTGCGCTCCGGGACCGCCCCGATCCACCAATGACCTCCTCCTGCGTACCTGTACTGGGGAGTATCGCGTTTCGCGTGGCATAACGTTTCGCCCTGATGGACCAAACGGCGCCACTACGATCGCGAACATGAGTCAGTTCGTGGATGTGATGCTGGCGACGGCTTCCAACGGCCGGGACAGGGGCATGACGACGGGTGAACCCGCCGCGCCCGTCCGCCGGACCTGGGCCGAGGTGCACGAACGCGCCCGGCGGATGGCCGGTGCGCTCGACGTGGCGCCGGGCACCGCCATCGCCGTGCTCGCCGCCGAACCAGCCGTGATCGCCCCAGCCGTGCAAGCTGCATGGCTGTGTGGTGGCAGCGTCACGATGTTGCATCAACCCACACCACGCACCGACCTGGCCGAGTGGGCCGAGGACACGCTGCGGGTGCTCGCCATGATCGATTCGCGTCTGGTCCTGCTCGGCAGCCCTTTCGACGCCCTGGCTGCCGTTCTGGACCAGCACGGAGTGCCGTACCGACTGCTCTCCGAACTCGACGCGGAACCGATCGCTGCTCCTGTTCCCACCGACGAGGATGCCACGGCACTGCTGCAGTTGACGAGTGGCTCCACCGCCGATCCCAAGGCGGTGCGAATCACGCACCGCAACCTGATGGCGAACGCACGTGGCATGGAGATCGCGGCGGCCCTCGATCCGTCGTCTGACGTGATGATTTCCTGGCTGCCGTTGTTCCACGACATGGGGATGGTCGGCTTCCTGACCGTCCCGATGCTGTTCGGCCTGGAACTGGTGAAGGTCACCCCTGTCGACTTCCTGTCGCGTCCTACGTTGTGGGCCGACCTGATCACCCGCTACCGGGGCACGATCACCGCAGCTCCGAACTTCGCCTACGCGATCGTGGCGCGTCGCCTGGCCTCGTCTTCCGACGCGTTCGACCTGTCCTCGATGCGGCTGGCGCTGAACGGGGCCGAGCCGATCGACCCGGCCGCCGTCGAGGCGTTCGTGGTGGCCGGTGAGCGGTTCGGGTTGCGTCCGGAGTCGATCCTGGCGGCCTACGGCATGGCGGAGACCACTCTGGGTGTGGCTTTCGCGCCTCTGTTCACCGGGCTGTCGGTGGATGTCGTGGACGCCGACGCGTTGGAGGCCGAGCATCGTGCCGTGCCCACTGAGGGTGGGCGTGCGTTCCCGTTGCTGGGGCCGCCGTTGCCGGGGCTGGAGCTGCGGGTGGTGTCGGACTCCGGTGAGGTGCTGGGTGTCCGGGACGTCGGTGAGCTCCAGATCCGGGGTGAGGCCGTTACTCCCGGGTATCTGACTGTGGACGGTCCTCTGGCCACTCAGGACGCCGAGGGCTGGCTGTCCACCGGGGACCTCGGGTATCTGGTGGAGGACGGCCAGGTCGTCGTCTGCGGGCGGCGCAAGGACGTCATCATCATGGGCGGCCGGAACATCTATCCGACCGATGTGGAGCGTGCCGCGTGCTCCGTCGAGGGCGTGCGGGCCGGTAACGCTGTTGCGGTTCGGCTGGACGCGGGGACTAAGCGGGAGCGGTTCGCCGTCGTGCTGGAGTCGAAGCTCGCCGGGGATCCTGACGCGGAGAAGGAGCTCGTGAAGCAGGTGACGGCCCGGGTCGTGGACGCGGTCGGGTTGCGGCCGTTCGCCGTGGTGGTGCAGCCGCCGGGGACGTTGCCGAAGACGCCGTCGGGCAAGCTGCGGCGGTCTGCGGCGGCCGAGCTGGTCTAGTGGTAGGTGTTCTGCGCGGCTTCGAGGCCCTTGGTGACCAGGGCCTCGGCCGCGTCGGCCGCCCGGTCGATCTCCAGCACCAGCTGCTTGCGCTCGACCGTCGAGAAGTCCTTCAGGACGTAGTCGGCGGGGTCCTGGCGGCCGGACGGGCGGTCCACGCCGAAGCGCAGGCGGTGGTAGTCCTTGGTGGCCAGGGACTTCGTGATGGAGCGGAGTCCGTTGTGGCCGTTGTCACCGCCGCCGAGCTTCATCCGCAGCTGGGCGAACGGGAGGTCCAGCTCGTCGTGGATCACGACGATGGTGGTCGGCTTGAAGAACTTCACCGCGCTCGCGACGGGGCCGCCGGAGAGGTTCATGAAGCTGCGGGGCTTGGCTAGCACGACGCGGTGGCCGGACAGGCGGCCCTCGACGATCTCGGCGCCCGACTTGTGCGCCTTGAACTTGCCGCCCACGCGTGCGGCCAGCTCGTCGAGGACGAGGAAGCCGATGTTGTGGCGGTTGCCCTCGTACTTGGGGCCTGGGTTGCCCAGCCCGACGATGAGGGCGAGGTCAGCGTCCACGGAACCGCAACTCCTGCTCGAGATCGTCCAGCAACGTGTCCACGGCCTGCACCTGGTACCCCTTGCCCAGCAGGCCGGACGTGGTGCTGAACCGGGTGTTGCGGACCTCGGTGGAGGTCATGGAGCCCCGGCCGTCCAGGTTGGCCGCGGCACGGGCGATGAAGGCGTCGACCTCGGCGCGATCGTAGCCGGTGCCGGTCTTGCCGAGCTTGCGCGCGTGCAGGTCCTCACCGGAGTTGAGGCCCGTGGGCGGCACGATGCCGTTGCGGATCTGGAACTCCAGCAGGTGCAGCACGCCGTCGACGCTGAGCGGGTCGTAGCCGTTGGGGACCGCGGCGAACCGGACGGTGCGCACGTGGTCCGGGTTCAGCCGCAGCCTGCCGGCCAGCGCGTCGGCGACGATCTGCAGGAACTCGTTGACCTGGTCCGGGTCGTAGCCCTGGCGCTTGCGGCGGAAGGTCTTCGACCGGACGTCGGCCGGGCGCAGGTACTGCAACGGCGCGCCGCCCCCCTCGTGAGGAGGCGACGCGCCGTCGTTTCTGCCCGACGTGATGGGGCTCAGCTTTCCTCGGAGGCCTCGGCCGGAGCGGCCGCCTCGTCACCCTCGAGCTGCGCCGCGGACGGCGCCTCGTTCACGGCGACGATCAGGGCCTCGGCGTCGGTGGCCAGGCTGACGCCCTCCGGCAGGGTCAGGTCGCCGGCGTGGATCTGGGTGCCGGCCTCCTTGCCCTCGATCGAGAGCTCGACCTGCTCCGGGATGTTCAGGGCGTCGGCCTCGACGGTGATCGTCGTGGCGTCCTGCGTGACGAGCGTGCCCGACTGGGCCTCACCGGTCACGACGACGGGGATGTCGACGGTGACCTTCTCGCCGCGCTTCACGAGCAGCAGGTCGACGTGCTCGATGTAGTTCTTGATCGGGTGCGTGGTGACGGTCTTGGTCAGAGCCAGCTCAGCCGCGCCGTCGAGGGCGAGGGTGAGGACGGCGTTCTGACCGTGCTCGCGGACCACACGGGCGAACTCCAGCGCCGGCAGGGCCAGGTGCTTGGGGTCGGAACCGTGGCCGTAGAGCACCGCGGGGATCTTGCCGGCGCGACGGGTGCGGCGGGCTGCGCCCTTGCCGAATTCGGTGCGCTGCTCAGCGGCGAGACGAACCTCGGACACGGTGGGGTACTCCTTACAAGT
Source organism: Lentzea sp. NPDC058450 (assembly GCF_042721395.1). NCBI lineage: Bacteria > Bacillati > Actinomycetota > Actinomycetes > Pseudonocardiales > Pseudonocardiaceae > Lentzea > Lentzea sp. NPDC058450. The sequence continues at coordinate 23,282 of NZ_JBHXLO010000054.1, read as the reverse complement.
CTGGCCTTGTACGTCGGGGCGGTGCACAAGTTTGTGGTTCAGCGTGTTCAGCTCTGGGTGGTGGCCTGCGGCGGCGAGCAGCGCGGAAATAGGGGTCAACACGCGCGGCATCAAGCCACCGCGTCGATCACGCCGAGCTGGGGAGCTCGCCCTCGCCGAGGCAACCCGACCAGTGTAGGTGAGCTGGAGTCAGGGGCCTAATCGGGGGTGCGCTCAAGCGGGTGAACCTGAGCGCGTCGGGTTGCGGGCTCGCCTGATTCCGGCTGAGCGGGCAACACCGCGCCCGGGTCGGCGCCGCCTGCAAGCCGAAGGGCCTCCCGCAAGCCGCAGGAGGCCCCTCGAGCCGAGAGAGGTCAGGCGTTGCCGTCGAACAGCGAGGTGACGGAGCCGTCCTCGAACACTTCCTGGATCACGCGCGCGAGGAGCGGCGCGATGGACAGGACGGTCATGTTCGGGAAGCGCTTCTCCGCCGGGATGGGCAGCGTGTCGGTGAACACGACCTCGCGGGCGCCCGAGTCCTGCAGGCGCTGGGTGGCGGGGCCCGAGAGGATGCCGTGCGTGGCCGCGATGACCACGTCGGAGGCGCCCTCGTTCAACAGCTGCTTGACGGCGCCGGCGATGGTGCCGCCGGTGTCGACCATGTCGTCGATCACGATGCAGAGGCGGCCCTCGACCTTGCCGACGACGCGGTTCGAGACCACCTCGTTCGGGCGCAGCGGGTCGCGGGTCTTGTGGATGAACGCGATCGGGGCGCCGCCGAGGGTGTCCGCCCACTTCTCGGCCAGCTTGGTGCGGCCCGAGTCGGGGGAGACGACGGTGATCTCGTGGCCCGCGTACTTGCCGCGGATGTGGTCGGCCAGCAGCGGCATGGCCCACAGGTGGTCGACCGGGCCGTCGAAGAAGCCCTGGATCTGCGCGGTGTGCAGGTCCACCGACACGAGCCGGTCGGCGCCCGCGGTCTTGAACAGGTCGGCGACCAGGCGCGCGGAGATCGGTTCGCGGCCGCGGTGCTTCTTGTCCTGACGGCTGTACGGGTAGAACGGCATGATCACCGTGATGCGCTTGGCCGAGGCGCGCTTCAGGGCGTCGACCATGATCAGCTGTTCCATCAGCCACTGGTTGATGGGCGCGGTGTGCGACTGGATGACGAAGGCGTCGCAGCCGCGCACGGACTCCTCGAAGCGGACGAAGATCTCGCCGTTCGCGAAGTCGTAGGCGGACTGCGGGGTCACCGTGACGTTGAGGTGCTTCGAGACCTCTTCAGTCAACTCCGGATAGGCACGCCCGCCGAAGAGCATCAGGTTCTTCTTCGGTGTGCCGGGCATCTGCGGGTTCACAGTCAGCGACCCTCCTCTGTCTTCTCGTCGGCATTCTGCTTCGCCAGGGCCTCGGCTGCCGCCTGAGCCGCTGCCGTTCCCTCGCGGCGGCTGATGACCCAGCCCTCGAGGTTGCGCTGCGGGCCTCCGGACACGGCGAGCGCGCCCGGCGGAACGTTGCGGCGCAGGACCGTGCCCGCGCCCGTGTACGCGCCGTCGCCCACGGTCACCGGTGCCACGAACATGTTGTCCGAGCCGGTGCGGCAGTGGGAACCGACGATCGTGCGGTGCTTGTTCACCCCGTCGTAGTTGACGGTGACCGAAGCCGCGCCGATGTTGCTGTGCTCGCCGATCGTGGCGTCGCCGATGTAGGACAGGTGGGGGACCTTCGAACCGGCGCCGATGGACGAGTTCTTCGTCTCCACGAACGTGCCGATCTTGCCCTTCACGCCTAGAGAGGTGCCTGGGCGGAGGTAGGCGAACGGGCCGACGGACGCGTTGTCGCCGATCACCGAGTCGCTGCCGTGGGTCCGCACTACCGAGGCGCCGTCGCCCACGGTCACGCCCGACAGCGTCGTGTCGGGACCGACCACCGCACGCGACCCGATCACCGTGCCCGCGCGGAGCTGCACGTTCGGCTCGATCAGGGCGTCCTGGCCGACGGTCACGTCCGCGTCCACCCACACCGAGGCGGGGTCGACGACGGTGACGCCGCCGCGCATCAGGCCCTCGACGATGCGGCGGTTCATCTCGGCGCCGACGGCCGCGAGCTGCACGCGGTCGTTGATGCCCTCGACCAGCCACCGGTCGGACGCGATCAGCGCGCCGACCCGCAGGCCGTCGCCGCGCGCGATGCCCAGCACGTCGGTCAGGTAGAGCTCGCCCTGCGCGTTGTCGGTGGACAACCGCGAGAGCCCGTCGCGCAGCACCGCCGCGTCGAACGCGTACACACCCGAGTTGATCTCGGTGATGAGCTGCTCCGTGGAGGAGGCGTCCTTCTGCTCGACGATCCGCAGCACGGTGCCGTCGGAGTCGCGCACGATCCGGCCGTACCCGGTGGGGTTCTCCACCACGGCCGTCAGGACGGTGACCGCGTTGCCCGCTTCCGCGTGCTCGGCGAGCAGTGCGGCGAACGTCTGGGTGTCCAGCAGCGGCACGTCGCCGTAGCTGACGATCACCGTGCCGCCGAGGTCGTCCGGCAGCTCGGCGAGGCCGCACGAGACCGCGTGGCCCGTGCCCTTCTGCTCGGACTGCACGGCGACGGTGACCTTGCGGCCCAACGCCCCGGCGAGAGATTCCAGATGCTCAGTGACTGCTTCACGGCCGTGTCCGACGACGACGGCGAGGTGGTCGGGGTCTGTGCCGGCCGCCGCGCGCACCGCGTGTTCGACGAGTGAGCGTCCGGCGATCCGATGCAGCACCTTGGGCGTGGACGACCGCATGCGGGTGCCTTCCCCGGCGGCGAGCACGACCGTGCTGACAGGGCCCTCGAGCATCAATGCTCTCCCTAACAGGCTGGGTGGTTCGAAGTCCGCCGACCAGCCTAGGCCTCCGCGGACGGCTCTCCAGCCACCGCGGCCACCTGGCAGCCACCTTGACGCTTCGCCACGTACATCGCCGAGTCTGCCCTTGACAGGGCCTGATTCGCCGTTTCGCGGGGCCGCAGGGAGATCACGCCGACCGACAGCGTCACCCCTCTGGAGAGGTCGATTGGCAGGCCTGCCACGGCATCCACGGCCCTGCCCAGTGCGGCTTCGGCGGCGTGCAGAGGGGCACCCGGCAGCAGCACGACGAACTCGTCGCCGCCGTAGCGGGCCACCATGTCGTCACCCCGCAGGGCCTGCCGGAGTGTGCTGGCAATCACCCGGAGGACATCATCACCCTCGGCATGTGAATGCCGGTCGTTCACGCCCTTGAAGCCGTCGAGGTCGACCAGCGCGATCGAGAACGGGTCGACCTGACCGGCGATGAGCTCGCCCATCTTGTCGTCGAGCGCGCGCCGGTTCGGCAGCCCCGTCAGCGGGTCCTGCAACGCCTGCTGCGCGATCTGGCCGTGTGCGCGCGTCAGCCGTTCGTGTTCGCGGCGGGTCTGCAACGTGGCCACGCGCGACTCGCGCATCTGCCACAGCTCCAGCTCCAGGGCCGCGTTGTACGACTGCAACGCCGACGTCGTGTGCGGGCCGCAGAGGTGCGCGTACTCGCGTTCCAGCGACAGCACCAGCGACGGTTCCGACGTGTCGTGCTCCATCTGCGTGCGCGTGTCGTCGAGGACCTTCAGCGCGTCGTCCAGCCGGTTCGCCTCGACGAGGCACCGGGCCAGCGCGATCGCGACGATGATCAGCTCCCGCGCGTACATCGACAGGCCGCGCAACGACCACAGCCGGTCGAGGTGGCGCTCGGCCGGGTGCGTCAGCGCGTGGGCGGCGCCGAGGATCGGCACCTGCTCGGCGGCGTCGAGGTCGCGCCTGCCGGGGTGCAGCGACTGCCGGAACGGCACCTCGGCGGCCTCGGCGAGCCCGGACGCCATCCGGAACTGCTCGGCCGCGGCGTCGTGCAGGTTCACCCGTTCGAGGCGCATGCCCCAGCCGATCCGCAGCCGCGCGCGGTTGACCAGGTGCACGTAGATCTGGTGGGGCTGGCCGCTCTCGCGCAACGCGTTGTTCGCGCCCGCCAGCACGTCGTCCGCCATCTCGTAGACGCCGAGCTGGGTCAGCACCAGCGCGATGTCCTGGAACGTGTTGGCCAGCAGCTGGTCCCAGACGCGCTTGTCGAAGACCGGGTCCACGTCCGGTTCCTCGTCGAGCATCATCGCGAGCGCCGACGCGATCTCGGTCAGCGCCTTGTCCTCGGCGTTGCCCAGCAGGAACCGGCGTCCGCGCAACGCCCGCGCGTCCGCCTCCAGCACGATCAGGCCGTGGCGGCGGCAGTGGGAGAGCATCTCGTCGAGCTGGGGGTCGGACATGTCGACCAGCCCCGGCGTGACCAACCGGACCACGGCCGCGGCTCTGAGCAGCTGCGCGACGATGCGGGGCTCTCCGCGGCCCTGCGCCTCGGCGAGGATGCGGTCGATCTCGGAGGCCGCGTCCAGCTGCGCGGCGAGGTGGCTGCTCTGGGCCACGGCGACAAGCTCGGACGCGCGACCCACCAGCCACGCATCTGACATCTCGTGATGGCGGTGGCCCACGTTGCCCTGCTCGTCGACCGTTTCCTCGGGCAGCTTCGCACCTCCCAAAGACACCCTGACCCTGCGCTTTCAAGGTCCTGCTCCGCCACCAGGATTCGAACCTGGACCATCTGAACCAAAATCAGAGGTGCTGCCTTTACACCATGGCGGAACGGGCGAGCTCGCGCGCGCCCAGGGCACATGTTGTCACGAGTGGTCCTCTTCTTGTCCAACCACCACTCCACCGGCCCAGTTCAAGATCACGGCTTGGCGCCGACTGACCTGGTCAGGAAGTCCGCGAGCGTCGTTCGATACGTGTCCGTCGCCACATTCCACCCGGAGGTGTGGTCGGCGCCCGGGATCTCGACGTACTGCAGCGGCCACCCCAGCCCGCCCGCCGCGGTCGCGAGGTCGCGCGACGACTGGGCGGGCACCGTCTCGTCCGCCGAACCGTGGAAGACCAGCGTCGGGGGCTTGAGCGCGGGCGGGTTGCGGACGAGGTCGAACTTGTCGAAGTCGATGTCGGCGCGCCAGCCGGACACGAGCTCGGCGATCGGCGTGAGCCACGTCGGCACGCCCCGGTTGCTCGCCTGGAGGTCGAGCGTCTGCGTCCAGTTCGTGACGGGGGAGTCGAGCACGACCGCCTTGACGGACGCCGCGAGGCCGGACTGGGCGAGAGTCTGGCCGACGATCGCGCCGCCCATGGACCAGCCGTAGAGCACGATGTCGCGGGCGCCCTGGCTCTGCGCGTACCTGATCGCGGCCTCGACGTCGCGCCACTCGGTGTCGCCCAGGTGGTAGAGGCCGTCGGGCGAGGCGGGCGCGCCCTCGTCGTTGCGGTAGGTGATCAGCAGGACGGGCAGCCCGGCGTTGTGCAGCTGCGGCACGACCCGCAGCCCCTCCTCGCGCTTGGCGCCGCGCCCGTGGACGTTGATGACCCAGGTGTCCTTGTTGTCGGCGGGCACGAGCCACGCCGGCATGTCGCCGAGCTCGGTGGGCACCGCGACGTCGCTGTAGACCAGGCCCAGCGCCGTCTTCGGGTTGCCCTCGTAGACGGCGGTCTCGATGCGCACCCTGGTGCCGTCCGGGGGCGCGCTGCCCTCCAGCACCGGCCGTTCGACGCGTCCGTCCTTCGTGCTGGTGATCTCGCCGATCTTGGCCTGGCCGCCGGACCAGATGAGACCCAGCGTGCCCTGCTGGACCGTCGAGACCGACTCGGCCAGCACGACGGTCTGGCCCTCGTGGCTGATCGCCGTGTCCGGGTACCGCCCTGCCCAGCGGTCGGGTTCGAGCAGCTCGCCGCTGTAGTACCAGCCGATGCCGCCCAGAGCCGCTGTGACCAGCACGAGCAGGGAGAGCAGTGAGATGGCGGTGATCCGGATGATCTTGCGTCTGGCCATCTTCGAATGATGCCTTTTCCACCCCGGGTATGGCGAAACGAGGCGTGCCTAACCTACGCTTCCGTAAGTTACGGTTGCGTAGGTAAGTCGGTCCCCTCTCACCCCCAGAGGTTCCGGATGACTTCAACGATGAACGCGTCCACCGACCAGGGCCCCAAACCGCTGCTCGACGGCCGGCGAAGTCATGCCGAGCAGTCGGGTGTGTACGTGTTCGTCATCGTGCCGTTCCTGGCACTGCTCGCGGCCGTGCCGTTCGCCTGGGGCCGGGGCCTCGGGTGGGTCGACGTGGCCCTGTTCGTCGCCTTCTACTACCTCTCCGGCCTCGGCGTGACGATCGGCTACCACCGCTACTTCACGCACGGCTCGTTCAAGGCCAAGCGGCCGTTGAAGATCGCGCTGGCGATCGCGGGCTCGATGGCGTTGCAGGGGCCGGTGATCGACTGGGTGGCCGACCACCGGCGGCACCACGCGTTCTCCGACCGCGAGGGGGACCCGCACTCGCCGTGGCTGTTCGGCACGGGTCCGGCCGCGCTGGCCAAGGGCTTCTGGCACGCGCACATGGGGTGGCTGTTCGACCGCGACAAGACCAACCACAAGCGGTTCGCGCCGGACCTGATGGCCGACGAGGACCTCGTGCGCGTCGACAACCTCTTCTGGCTGTGGACGGTGATTTCGCTGGTGGCGCCCGCGGTGCTGGGCGGCTTGATCACGTGGTCGTGGTGGGGCGCCGTGACCGCGTTCTTCTGGGCGGGCCTGGTGCGCGTCGCGTTCCTGCACCACGTGACTTGGTCGGTGAACTCGATCTGCCACATGGTGGGCGACCGGCCGTTCGCCGCGCGCGACCGTTCCGCGAACGTGTGGGCGTTGGCGATCTTGTCGTTCGGCGAGTCGTGGCACAACCTGCACCACGCCGACCCGACGTCCGCGCGGCACGGCGTGAAGCGCGGCCAGATCGACATCTCGGCCCGCCTGATCTGGTTGTTCGAGAAGTTCGGCTGGGCGTGGAACGTCCGCTGGCCGAGTGAACAGCGCTTGGCCAGGATCACCGCGGCGAAGTGAGCTTTGTAGGCTGACTCGGTGACCAGGGTCAGGATGACGGGCAAGGAACGCCGCGAGCAGCTCCTCGACGTCTCCCGCGCCCTGTTCGCCGAGAAGGGCTTCGACGCGACCTCGATCGAGGAGATCGCGCACCGCGCGAGCGTGTCCAAGCCCGTCGTCTACGAGCACTTCGGCGGCAAGGAAGGCATCTACGCCGTCGTGGTCGACCGCGAGATGCAGCGCCTGATGGACCAGATCATGACGGCCCTGGACGGTGGCTCGCACCCCCGTGAGCTGCTCGAACAGGCCGCGTGCGCGTTGCTCGACTACATCGAGGGCTCGACGGACGGGTTCCGCATCCTGGTGCGCGACTCGCCCGTCGCGTCGTCCTCGGGGACGTTCTCCTCACTGCTGAACGACATCGCGTCGCAGGTCGAGCACATCCTCGGCGTGCACTTCGCCCGTCAGGGCTACGACCGCAAGCTGGCCGCGCTGTACGCGCAGGCGCTGGTCGGGATGGTGGCGCTGACCGGCCAGTGGTGGCTGGAGGCGCGCAAGCCGAAGAAGGACGAGGTGGCCGCGCACCTCGTGAACCTGGCCTGGAAGGGCCTGTCGGCGATGGACCACAAGCCCAAGCTGCGCTTCGGCCGCTGAGTGTCGTTGCCTGATGGTAAGCGCGCATAAGACCATGCCCGTGCGAGCGGGATTCTCGTTGTGCAAATTGCCGAATGCTGGGTCTGGGTTGAAACGGTTCAGGTGTGACGGAGCGATGTCACGGAGTGAGGGGCGTGAGGTGTCCGGGCCGTTCGTCGAGGGGTCGAACGGCCCGGAAACGCCGGGGTTCCTGCTGTGGCGCGTGACGCTGGGGTGGCAGCGCGCCATGCGTGTTTCCTTGGCCCCGTTCGGCCTCACCCACGTGCAGTACGTGCTGCTGTCGTCGTTGCGCCGGCTGGAGACCGGTGGACCGCCTTCTCAGCAACGCCTGGCCGAGCACGCCGGCACCGACCCGATGATGACCTCGCAGGTCGTGCGCCGGCTCGTCGCCCGGGGTGTGGTCTCGCGCGCCGTGGACCCCTCGGACGCGCGGGTGCACCTGTTGTCGCTCAGTCCTGACGGCGTGGCGCTGGTCGGTGCGGCAGGTGAGGCCGTCTCATCGGCCGACCGCGCCTATTTCGCCGCGCTCGGTTCTTCCTGCGATGACTTCGTCCGCGGACTTACGCGGCTCCTGTGAGCTTGAGCAGCTTGTCGTCGGTGCCGTTGGACGTCGTGACGTAGAGCGACCCGTCCGGAGCGGTGCGGGCGGCCCGCAGACGCCCGTACCTGTCGTTGAGCTCGTCGGGGATGGCGACGTTCTGCACCTTGCCCTGGTCGTCGAGGCTGAACAGCAGCAACTTCGACCCCTTGAGCGCCGTGATGGCCAGCTTGCCGTTCCAGAACGCGGCCTGGCAGATCGCCTCGGTCGGCGACCCGGACGACCACACCGCGGGCACGGCGTCGGGGAACCGCTGGAGGTCGGTCATGGGCACGTCCTCGTCGTACCCGCCCTGCGTGCCGCCCTTGGACGGGTCCCACCCGAAGTTGGCGCCCTTCTGCAGCAGGTTGACCTCGTCGTCGACGTCGGGCCCGTGCTCGCTGGAGAAGATCTGGTCCGTGCCGGGCCGGAACACCACACCCTGCACGTTGCGGTGCCCGAAGCTGTAGACCCGCCGCTCGTTGGCGTTGGTGCTCGTCGCGAACGGGTTGTCCTTCGCGCCCTCGCCGGTCTCGGGGTCGATCCTGAGCACCTTGCCGCCGAGACTGGTGCGGTCCTGCGGGTTGCGGCCCTGGGCGATGTCGCCGGTGGCCACGAACATGGTGCCGTCGGGGGCGATGGTCGGGCGGCACCCCGAGTGCCGGCCGCTCGGGTTGGACGGCATGCCGGTGAGCAGGTCCTTCGTCTTGGTCGCCTTGGTGCCGTCGAGCTTGAAGGTCGTGAGGCGGACGTCCCTGCTCGTGTTGTAGCAGACCGTGAAGCGCTGGTCGTCCGGGTGGATCGCCAGGCCCATGAGGCCGCCCTCGCCGCGCACCTGGATGTCGGTCAGGTCGACCTGGACCGGGGTGACCTGACCGTCCTTGACCAGCTTGATGCGGCCTGGGCGTTCGGTGACCAGCATGGAGCCGTCCGGGAGGAAGCCGATGTCCCAGGCGTGCTGGAAGCCGCCGGCCACCTCTTCGACCTTGAGGCCTTGTGGGGCCGGGGCTTGGGACGGCGCGTTGCCGCCTGGTGCCGGCGATGAACAGGCCGCTAGTCCTAGGGCCAACCCTGCTGCAACTAGTGCGCGCATGTCGTAACTATGCGTTTTGTGCCGTGGAGGTTCCGTAAGGCCGTTCGGGCGGCAGGAGCGCTCGGGCCGCGTCCAGGTCTCGGGCGCGGACCCGTTCGTGGATCTCGCGTGCCCGGTCGGTCACGTCGGTGATGCTCAGGGTCCAGTCGTGGACGTAGCGGTGGGCGGCTTCGCCGGTCAGGCCGATCTGGATGGACCGGTGGTCCAGGGCTTCGTGGTTGAGGCCGCGTTCCGGGTCCCACTGGACGCGTACCTGGGGTTTGCCGGGGATGCGGCTGCTGACGGCGTTGGCCACCGCCCAGTCGAAGCCTTCGCGGGTGATTCGGATGGCGAGGACGCGTTCCTGGCCCTCTTTGGTGGCGTAGCCGCAGCGGTACATCATCCAGAGGAAGGACGGCTTGATCCACGTCATCCGGGTCAGCTTGAAGGGCGGTACGAAGCGTTGGGCTTCGAGTGCCGGGTCGGCGATCGCCGGGGAGTAGGCCTGGTAGACCACGATGGACTGATCGTCGTAGTCAGCCCTGATTTCTTTCATGGTGGTCAGGGTGGCTGGTGGTGGTCGGGTTGGGCCAGCGGGTTTCTGTTGTGGCGGGGTTGGTTGCGTTCCTGGGTCCTGTCGCCTTGCGAGGGTGGTCCATCAGGCAGTGACGAAAGACCTGGGGTGTGCGATTGGGGCTTGACTTCGGGGCCCTTGCGAGGCGCTGGTCGGCCGGAAAAGGCCGGGCTGAAAAGCGCCCGGCCGATCCGCGAGGGATAGCACCTCGCACCCAAAGTCAAGCCCCAATCGCCATGAACGGCGTAACCGGCTCACGGTGTGGCATCAGCCCGTTCGGGCTCGCCTTCGGCATCGCGTGCCAGGCCTCGTAGGTGGTTGGCCTTGCGTTGACGGCTGTCCGGTTGGGTGCGCGCGCCTGGCCTGCGTGCGTGGTCGCCTTGCGTTGACGACTGCGGCTTCCTCGGAGTGTCAGACCCTCTGAGTACGTTGGGTCGCGGGGGAACCACCTTCCGAGGGAACCTCTGCGAGAGCCTGTCCAGGTGCCGGAGGCGCGCTCGAGCCACCCGATAAGGGGTCGCGGAACGAGCTAAGGTGGGTGGTGAGGCCCCTCGTCCCAGGCAGGGGTCTGTCCGGCGTTAGAACTTCGTCCGGCATTCCGCACTCGACCGGGGTTTCTCACATGCCGCTGCTCGGCCTGCTCGATGGTGTCCTGCCCGACAAAGCCCTCCGCACGTTGATCGACTCGGCCGGTGTGCCCGAGTTGGAGCTCGACGGGCCGCTGGCCGCGCGCCCGCTCGTCACGGCCGCGCTGTCCACCGCGAAGCCCGTGCTGGCGGTCACCGCCACCGGGCGGGAGGCCGAGGAGCTGACGAGTGTCCTGAAGGACCTCATCGGTCCGGACAAGGTCGCGTTCTTCCCCAGCTGGGAGACGTTGCCGCACGAGCGGCTCAGCCCTCGGGCCGACACGGTCGGCGCTCGGCTGCAGGTGTTGCACAGGCTCAAGCACCCCGCGGGCAACCCGATCAGGGTGCTGGTCACGACGGTGCGGAGCCTCATCCAGCCGATGGCGCCCGGGCTCGGGGACCTCAGGCCCGTGCACCTGAAGGTCGGCGAGGAGCAGGACTTCGTCGAGCTCGTGACGCGCCTGGCGGAGAACGCCTACAGCCGGGTGGACATGGTCGAGAAGCGCGGCGAGTACGCGACGCGGGGTGGGATTCTCGACATCTTCCCGCCCACGGCCGAGCACCCGTACCGCGTCGAGTTCTGGGGCGACGAGGTCAGCGAGATCCGGCCGTTCTCCGTGCAGGACCAGCGGTCGCTGCCCGAGGAGATCGGCGAGTTCGTCGCGCCGCCGTGCCGTGAGTTGTTGCTGACGGAGGACGTCAAGCAGCGTGCGGCCGCGCTGGCGGAGGAGCACCAGTCGGACGCGCACCTGGCCGAGATGCTGGAGAAGATCTCCGGCGGCATCGCGGTCGAGGGGATGGAAGCACTCATTCCCGCGCTGTGTCCCGGCGAGCTCCAGTTGCTGACCGAGGTCGTGGAACCCGGCACGCACGTGCTGCTGAACGACCCCGAGAAGATCCGGGCGCGGGCCGCGGACCTGGTGCGGACCGGGCAGGAGTTCCTCGAGGCGTCGTGGATGGCGGCGGCCGGTGGCGGGAAGGCTCCGATCGATCTCGGGCGCAGCGCGTACCAGGGGATCGGGGAGATCGCCGAGCAGGCCAAGGCGAACGACCGTCCCTGGTGGACGCTCAGCCAGCTCACCACGGACTCCCAGGACGTCGTGCACCTCGACGTGAAGCCCGTCGAGGCCTATCAGGGGGACGTCGAGCGGGCGTTCGCGGATCTGAAGGCGCACACGGCGTCCGGCGGCGCCGCCGTGCTGGTGGTGCCCGGTGCGGGTACGGCCCAGCGGGCCGAGGAACGGCTCAAGGAGGCCGAGGTCGCCGCGGTCTGCCTGGAAAGTCTCGACGAGGCCCCGAAGACCGGCATGGTCACGGTGGTGCGAGGGGCGCTCGAGGACGGGTTCGTGCTGCCCGACCTGGCGCTGGTGGTGCTCACCGAGACCGACCTGACCGGTGGGCGGGGCGGTACGTCCACCAAGGACATGCGCAAGATGCCGTCCAAGCGGCGCAACGCGGTGGACCCGTTGGCGCTCAAGGCCGGCGACTTCGTGGTGCACGAGCAGCACGGCATCGGCAAGTACGTGGAGATGGTGCAGCGGACGGTCGCCGGGGCCACGCGCGAGTACCTGGTGCTGGAGTACGCCAGCAGCAAACGAGGCCAGCCCGGCGACCGGTTGTTCGTGCCCACGGACCAGCTCGACGAGGTGAGCCGGTACGTCGGTGGCGAGCTGCCGACGCTCAACAAGCTCGGCGGCAGCGACTGGAAGAACACGAAGTCCAAGGCGCGCAAGGCGGTCAAGCAGATCGCGGCCGAGCTCGTGCAGCTCTACGCGGCACGCCAGAGCGCCCCCGGACACGCGTTCGCGAGCGACACGCCCTGGCAGCGGGAGCTGGAGGACGCGTTCGCGTTCACCGAGACGCAGGACCAGATGGCCGCGATCGACGAGGTCAAGGCCGACATGGAACGCGGCGTCCCGATGGACCGCGTCATCTGCGGTGACGTCGGCTACGGCAAGACGGAGATCGCCGTCCGCGCCGCCTTCAAGGCCGTGCAGGACGGCAAGCAGGTCGCCGTGCTGGTGCCGACGACGCTGCTCGCCCAGCAGCACCTCAACACGTTCGCCGAGCGCATGCGCCAGTTCCCGGTCAACGTCAAGGGACTCAGCCGGTTCACCGACGCGCAGGAGTCCGAGCAGACCGTCGCCGGCCTCGCGGAGGGCGAGGTCGACATCGTCATCGGCACGCACCGGCTGTTGCAGAAAACGGTGCGGTACAAGGACCTCGGCCTCGTGATCGTCGACGAGGAGCAGCGCTTCGGCGTCGAGCACAAGGAGCACATCAAGGCGCTCCGCACGCACGTCGACGTGCTCACGATGTCCGCGACGCCGATCCCGCGCACGCTGGAGATGTCGCTCGCGGGCATCCGCGAGATGTCCACGATCCTGACCCCGCCGGAGGAACGGCACCCGATCCTCACCTACGTCGGCGCGTACGACGACAAGCAGGTCGGTGCCGCGATCCGCCGCGAGCTGCTGCGCGACGGCCAGGTCTTCTTCGTGCACAACAGGGTCTCGTCCATCGAGAAGGCCGCGCGCCGCATCCGCGAGCTGGTCCCGGAGGCACGGGTCGTCACCGCGCACGGCCAGATGAACGAGGACAGGCTCGAAAAGATCATCCAGGGCTTCTGGGAACGCGAGTTCGACGTCCTCGTCTGCACCACGATCGTCGAGACCGGCCTGGACATCTCCAACGCCAACACGCTGATCGTCGAACGCGGCGACCTGCTCGGCCTCGCCCAGCTGCACCAGCTGCGCGGACGGGTCGGCCGCGGCCGTGAACGCGGGTACGCGTACTTCCTGTACCCGTCCGAGACGCCGCTGACCGAGACCGCGCACGACCGGCTCGCGACGATCGCGCAGAACACCGAGCTCGGCGCCGGCATGGCCGTCGCGATGAAGGACCTGGAGATCCGCGGCGCCGGCAACATCCTCGGCGCCGAGCAGTCCGGGCACATCGCGGGCGTCGGCTTCGACCTCTACGTCCGGCTGGTCGGCGAGGCCGTCGAGGCGTTCCGCAAGCACGCCGGGGCCGAGAGCGCGGAGGAAGAGGAACTCGCCGAGGTGCGGGTCGACCTCCCCGTCGACGCGCACATCCCGCACGAGTACGTCCCGGGCGAGCGGCTGCGGCTGGAGGCCTACCGCAAGATCGCGGCCGCGGCCGACGAGGCGGCGCTCCAGTCCGTCTGGGAAGAGTTGAAAGACCGGTACGGCACCCCGCCCGAGCCCGTCGAACGGCTGCTCGGCGTCGCCCGGCTGCGGCACGCCTGCCGTCGGCACGGGGTCACCGAGGTCATCGCGATGGGCCAGAACCTGCGGTTCGCGAAGCTCGAACTGCTGGACTCGCAGCTGGTCAGGCTGCGGCGGCTGTTCCCGAAGGCGGTCTACAAGCAGGCGATGGGCACGGTCACCGTGCCGCGTCCGACCGAGGGTGCGGCAGGCGGCCGAATGGGTGCACCGCAGCTGCGCGACCAGGAGCTGCTGGACTGGTGCGGTGCGTTCCTCGACTCACTCGCGGGGACTCCCGTGACCCCGGTCACCAAGGCGTGAGAGGGTAGGTCCTCGTGAGCACTGTTCTGAAGCGTTTCTCGCTGGTCGGTGTTGCCGTGGCGCTCCTGGCCACCGGTTGTGGCACCGAGCCTGCCAAGGCCGGTTCGGCCGCGATCGTCGGTAGCGAGACGATCGGCCTGCAGACCGTCCAGGACCGCACCGTGAAGGTGCTCAAGAAGGAGCCCGCGGCCCAGCAGATGCAGGACCAGGGCAAGCTGGACCAGGTGTCGAAGCTCGTCCTCGCCGACGAGATCACGCACCAGATCGCGGCCGCCGCGGCGCAGCGCGAGAACATCACGGTCGACGAGACCAAGGTGTACGACGCGATCAAGGAGAAGGGTGGCCCCGAGGCCGCCGCGAAGCAGAGCGAGCACGACGAGACCACGATCTACCGCCGTCAGCGCGACGTGCTGGTGATGGGGGAGCTCGCCCGCCGCAACCTCTCCACGCTCCAGGTCGAGATCGACTTCTTCCAGGTCCAGGACCCGAAGGAGGCCAAGGAGAAGGCCGCCGAGGTCGCCGCCGACTCCTCGAAGATGGCCCGGTTCGTCCAGGAGGCCCCGCGCACCGCCGGTGGCCAGCAGGCGTCGGGCACGAACCAGAAGGTCCGCGTCACCGAGAACCCGTCGCTGGTCCACACGATGCTGTGGGGCGTGAAGCCCGGCACCGTCGTCGCCTTCCCGGCCGACGAGCAGCAGTCGAGCTGGATGGTCGCGCTGGTCAAGCAGCGCAACACGGTCTCGCCGACGCCCGGCGAGGAGGACCTGATCGAGCGCATCGACCCGCAGCTGCTCGCGGCGTTCGGCCTGCGGATCGCGCAGTTCCTGACCGCGGACACGACCATCGAGGTCAACCCGCGCTACGGCGTGTGGGACCCGACCAACGCGCAGGTCGTCGGCAACGTCGGCGAGCGCGGCGGGTTCGTCGGTGTGAGCGCGACCAAGAACAAGTCTTGATCACCGTCGTCGTCCTCAGCGAGCGGCTCGGAGCCGTGCTGCCCGCTGCCGCCCTGCCCGCGTTGCGCACGGCCAAGGCCGTCTACGCGGGCGAGGGCGTGCCCCTGGAGTCCTGGGGCGCGCTGGGCGTGGACGGACCCGCACCGGCCGTTCCGGAGGACGGCACGGTGGTGATCACGACCTCGGCGGACGCCTACCCGGACGCCGAGGTGATCACGACGCCCGAGCCGCTGGGCGCGGGCCTGCTCGACGCGGCCGCCGTCATGCACCGGCTGCGGTCGCCGGGCGGCTGCCCGTGGGACGCCGAGCAGACGCACGACTCGTTGCGCCAGTACCTCGTCGAGGAGACCTTCGAGCTGCTGGAAGCGATCGAGGACGGCGACCGCGCGGCGATGCGCGAGGAGCTCGGCGACGTGCTGCTCCAGGTGCTCTTCCACGCCAGGGTCGCGGCCGAGGACGCCGACGACCCGTTCGACATCGACGCCGTGTCGGCCGAGTTGGTCGCGAAGCTCGTCGGCAGGCACCCGCACGTCTTCGAGGGCAACGACCCGGCCGTGACGGACGCGACCTCGCAGCAGCACCGCTGGGAGGAGCTCAAGCAGGTCGAGAAGAAGCGCGAGTCCAGTGTGGACGGTGTGGCGCTCGGCCAGCCGGCCGTGGCGCTGGCCGCGAAGCTCGTGCAGCGCACCAAACGCGCGGGCTTCCCCGTCGACCTGCTGCCGGAGGGCGACGACACGGGCACGACGTTGTTCGCCGTGACCGCGCTCGCCAAGCTCGCCGGCGAGGACCCCGAGACGGAACTGCGTCAGGTGGCCCGCCGTTTCGCCGCGAACGTCCGCGAAGCGGAAGCCAAGGCGCGGGCCGAAGGTGTCGAATCTCTTGCAGCAGAGGACTGGCGCCGCTTTTTGCCCTCCTGAAACGGCGGCGTTGGGCTAACGTCGATCTCGTGACTTACCTGCGGTATCCGCATCTGCGCGGTGACTTGGTGACGTTCGTGGCCGAGGACGACGTGTGGCTCGCGCCCGTCGACGGAGGCCGGGCCTGGCGCGCGTCCGCCGACCAGGTGCCGGCCCGCACGCCCCGGTTCTCCCCGGACGGCACGCATCTGGCGTGGGCCAGCGTGATCGACGGCGCCCCCGAGGTGCGCGTGGCTCCTGTGGACGGTGGCCCGGCCCGCCGATTGACGCACTGGGGCGTGACCCGCTCGGCCGTGTCCGGGTGGACGCCGGACGGGCGAGTGCTGGCGGTGACGACCACCGGCACGATGTCGCGCAACCGCAAGAGAGCACACGCCGTTCCGCTGGACGGCGGACCGTCGGAGGTGCTGCCGTACGGGTGGGTCAACGACGTCTCGTTCGGACCCGACGGCCAGGTCGTCACGTCCTCCAGCTACCTGCAGGAACCGTCGGCCTGGAAGCGGTACCGCGGTGGCACGGCGGGCAAGCTGTGGGTGGACGTGGAGGGGAACGGCGAGTTCGTCCGGATCCTCGACGAGCTGAAGTCGACGCTCGCCAACCCGATGTGGGTCGACGGGCGGATCGCGTTCCTGTCCGACCACGAGGGCGTCGGCAGCCTGTACTCCGTGCAGCCCGACGGCACCGACCTGCGCCGCCACTCCTCCGGGGAGTTCTACGCGCGCAACGCCTCCACCGACGGCTCGCGGGTGATCTTCCACCAGGCGGGCGAACTGTGGTTGCTCGAAGGCCTCGCCGAACTGCGCAAGCTCGACGTCAAGCTCGGCGGCCCGCGCACCGGCCTGCAACCGCGGCACGTCAAGGCTTCCGGCAACGTCGAGTCGTTCAGCGTCGACCACACCGGCCGAGCGTCGGCGGTCGAGATCCGCGGTTCGGTGCACTGGGTGACGCACCGCGACGGCCCCGTGCGCGTGCTGGCCGACCGTTCCGACGTCCGCGCGCGGCTGCCGAAGGTGCTCGGCGAGACCGGGCACGTGGTGTGGGTGACGGACGTCGAAGGTGAGGAGGCCCTGGAGATCGCGCCCGTCGGTGGCGTGGAGCCGGGCAACACGCCTCGCCGCGTCGCCTCCGGTGCGCTGGGCCGCGTGATGTCCATGGCCGCCGCGCCGGACGGCTCGCGCGTCGGTGTCGCGACGCACGACGGCCGGTTGTTGTTGGTGGACATCGCTTCCGGCGAGGTGCGGGAGGTCGTGTCCGGTGCCAACGCGCACATCACGAACCTCGCGTTCTCGCCCGACTCCGCGTGGCTCGCCTGGTCGCACCCCGGCCCGTCCCCGTTGCGGCACATCAAGATGGTGAACGCGGCGGACCTGTCCGTTGTGGACGCGACGCCGCTGCGGTTCGCCGACTTCGCGCCGACGTTCACCGAGGACGGCAAGTACCTCGCGTTCCTGTCGATCAGGACGTTCGACCCGATCTACGACGCGCACGTGTTCGACCTGTCGTTCCCGACCGGCTGCCGCCCGTACCTCGTGCCGCTGGCCGCGACCACGCCGTCGCCGTTCGCGCCGATGCACGGCGGTCGTCCCGTCGGCGACGAGGACAAGGACTCCGAGGACGACGACGAGAAGACCCCGGTGACGAAGGTCGATCTCGAAGGCCTCGCCGACCGCGTGGTGCCGGTGCCCGTCGCGGCCGCCGACTACGTGTCGCTGCGGGCGGCGAAGGGCGGCCTGCTGTGGCTGCGCCGCCCGTTGCTCGGCGTGCTCGGCGACAACCTGGCGTCTCCCGAGGCTCGGCCGCCGCGCACCGTGCTGGAGCGGTTCGACTTCACGAAGGTCAAGACCGAGGTGCTGTCGGACAGCGCGGAAGCGTTTGCGGTGTCCGGCGACGGCAAGCGGATGGTCGTCGAGGACCGCGGTGACCTGCGGGTCGTGCCGTCGGACAGCAAGGCGGACGAGGACTCGGCCGACTGCGTCGAGATCGACCTCGCGCGCGTGCGGCTCGTCGTCGACCCGGCGCAGGAGTGGGCCCAGATGTACGCCGAGAACGGTCGCCTGATGCGCGACCACTTCTGGCGCACCGACATGGGCGGCGTCGACTGGCAGGGCGAGCTCGACCGCTACCGGCCGCTGGTGGCCGAGGTGGGCAGCCACGACGACCTGGTCGACCTGCTGTGGGAGGTGCAGGGCGAGCTGGGCACCTCGCACGCGTACGTGTGGGGGTCCTCGCCCTCGGTGCCCGCCTCGCGCCGGCAGGGGTTGCTCGGCGCCGACCTGGCTCGCGTCGGCGACTCGTGGGTCGTCGAGCGCGTGATCCCCGGCGAGACCTCCGACCCGCACGCCCGGTCGCCGCTCTGTGCGCCCGGTGTGGCTGTGCGGGCCGGCGATGTGCTGGTGGCCGTGGACGGGCGTCCCGTCGGGCTCGCCGGCCCCGGAGCGTTGCTGGTGGGCACGGCAGGCAAGCCCGTCGAGCTGACCGTGCGGCCCGGTGGTGGTGGGGAGCTGCGTCGGGTCGTGGTGGTGCCTCTGGCTGACGAGGAGCCACTGCGCTATCACGACTGGGTCGCCAACCGCCGTGCGTTCACGCACGAGGCTTCCGGTGGTCGCGTCGGGTACCTGCACGTTCCCGACATGATGGGCGCCGGCTGGGCTCAGCTGCACCGCGACCTGCGGGTGGAGCTCTCCCGTGAGGCCCTGGTGCTGGACGTCCGGGAGAACGGCGGCGGGCACACGTCCCAGCTCGTGATCGAGAAGCTCGGCCGCAAGGTGATCGGCTGGTCCGTCGCCCGCGGGTACACGGCGTCCGAGTCCTACCCGCAGGACGCGCCTCGCGGTCCGGTGGTGGCGGTCGCCGACGAGTTCGCCGGTTCGGACGGCGACATCGTCAACGTGGCCATCAAGGAGCTCGGGATCGGGCCGGTCGTCGGCGTCCGCACCTGGGGTGGCGTCATCGGCATCGACATGATGTTCACGCTGGTCGACGGCACGATGGTCACCCAACCGAGGTACGCGTCCTACTTCGCCGGCCACGGCTGGGGCGTCGAGAACTACGGCGTCGACCCGGACATCGAGGTGGTCATGACGCCTGCCGACCGTGCTTCCGGTCGTGACCCGCAGCTGGAGAGGGCCGTTTCGCTGGCCCTCGAAACCCTTTCCTCTTCGCCGGCTGCTCACGCTCCGGAGTTGCCGCCGTTGTCGTGAACACCCCATCGTGTGACTAAAGAACTGTGACGGACTGTTCCATGTGGACGATCAACCAGATGGAACAGTCCTCACCGTTCGGGGGTGTGCTGGATGAGTCACCGTGAAGAGCCGCGCAGTGGGCGTGGATGCTTCGGGGCAGTGGTCGTCGTGCCGTTTCTGGCGCTGGGCGGCATGTTCGCGTTGATCGCGTTCACGGGTGGTGCCGCGGAGGCTCCGCTGGCCGCGCCTCCTTCCGTTCGGCCCACCTCGCAGTGGTGGACCGAGCCGTTCGAGACGGCGGTGTCGCTGTCCACGGTCACGGAGACCGTGGTCGCGGAGGGCGCGGTGCGCGAAGTCCGTGCTGCTGCAAGGGTTTCCACGTCCACCAGGGTGGTCGCCGGGACCACCGTCACCGAGACCGTCCGGATTCCGGCGTCCGCGGTGAAGCCCGGTGCCACCGGCCGGAACGAGCCCGGCGAGGTCGAGCCGGAGCCGCCTGCCGAGACCTCTTCCCCGGTGGTGACGACCTCTTCGGCCGTTGTGTCCAGTGTGGAGCCTCCGCCCGCGGCGACGCTTCCCGCGGAGAGTCCTGTCGGGACTCCCGTCGAGACGCCTGCCGTCACACCGCCGGCGGTCACGCCGCCGGTCGAGGTGCCGCCGTCCACGCCTCGGGCCGAAGATCCTGTGGTGCCGCCGGTGACGTCCACGCCGGTCGCTCCGCCCTGTGACCGGGCCGAGCCGCCTGTCGGTGATGAGCCGCCCGCTGACGTTGCGTCCCCCGCCGAGGAAACCTCCACGTCCGCCGCGCCCTCGGCAGGGGAGTGAGAGAGGGGGCTGGGACCGCGTTTCCGCCCGGTCCCAGCCCCCTCTGTTTCGCTTGGTCCGCAGGCGAAGTCAGACGCGTGCGGTGCTACTGCGGGATGCTCGCTCGTGCGTAGGCGTCGGCTCCGCTGAACACGTTCTGGCCGTACTCCACGGAGTTGTTGTACGCGAGCACCGCCTGCCACCAGCCCTGGCCCGTGCCCAGGTCCCGCGCTCCGCCTCCGCAGAGGTACCGAGCGGCGGTGAGGGCCGCGTCGTCGATGTTCTGCGGGTCCGCGGGCAGGCCGTCGCCGGCCGCGCGCTTGGCCCACTTGTTCCACGTGCCCGGGATGAACTGCATCGGGCCCACCGCGCGGTCCCACGTCGTGTCGCCGTCCAGGCGGCCGCCGTCGGTGTCGTGGATGGCCTTCACGCCCGGCCCGCCGTCCAGCGGGATGCCGATGATCGGGCGGGACGGGAGGCCGTTCTCCTGGAGCTTGGCGCCGTTGATGTTGCCGTGGTGCGACTCGATGCGGCCGATGCCCGCGAGGGTCGCCCAGCTGATCCGGCACGCCGGCGCCTCTTGCTGCATCGCCAGGTCCGCTGACGCGTAGGCGTGCAGCGCGCGGATCGGGATGTCGGTCTTGGAGGCGACGCGGGTCGCCCAGTCCTGGAGCGGGTTCGCCGTCTCGGTGGTGCCGGGGGAGGCCGCGCTGCCGGGGGCGGCGGCGCCCGGTTCCACCTCCTGGATGGGGACCAGGAACGGCGGTGGGCCGAGCGGGGCGGCCTCTCTGCGGTTGAGGGCGCCCAGGCCCCAGGCGCCTGCGGCGACCACGACTATCAGCAGCAGCACCAGGACGATGCGGCCGATGATGTTGCTCGAACGGTTGCGGCGGGCGGGTTCCTGGAGTGACGGCGGCGGGACCACGGCACCCAGGCTACGTGCTCCGCACGAGTGCTGACGGAGTGAAGCGTGATGAAACCGGCACTGTTGGCGGCTGGACAATCAGGTGAGGCTTACCTTAAATAAGGCCGACCTAATTCACGGAGGCGGCGGGATGTTGTTTGCCAATGGGCTGATCGGGCTGCGGGAAGGGCTTGAGGCAGCGCTCGTCGTCAGCATCCTCGTCGCATTTCTGGTTAAAACGGACAGAAGGTACGCGCTCAAGTGGGTCTGGGTCGGTGTCGCGACGGCGATGGTGCTGTCCGTGGCGGCCGGCGCGATCATCACGTTCAGTGCCGCCGGGATGACGTTTGAGCAGCAAGAGGCGTTCGGCGGGACGATGTCGATCATCGCGGTCGCGTTCGTCACGGGAATGATCTTCTGGATGCGCAAGGCCGCGAAGACGATCGCCAAAGAACTGCGCGGCAAAATGGACGAAGCGTTGCAAATCGGACCCTTCGCGATCATTCTCGTGTCCCTTTTGTCCGTCGGTCGGGAAGGGTTGGAGACGGCGGTCTTCTTCTATTCCTCGGTGCAGGCGGCGGGCGGCGGAACAACGCAACCGTTGATCGGGTTCGTGGCGGGCATCGCGGTTGCTGTGGGCATCGCCGCACTTCTGTACCAGGGCGCGATCCGGTTCGATCTTGGAAAGTTCTTCACGATCACCGGTGTGCTGCTCGTCTTCGTGGCGGCCGGGGTGCTCAGCTACGGGATCCACGACCTCCAGGAGGCCGCGATCCTGCCGGGGCTCAACACGCTGGCGTTCGACATCAGCGACGTGCTGCCGGAGGACTCCTGGTACGGCGCGCTGCTCAAGGGCTTCTTCAACTACTCGCAGCGGACGTCCGTGCTGCAGGCCATCGCGTGGGTCGCCTACGTGGTGGTGGTCCTGTCCCTGTTCCTCATCCGGCCGCGCCGTCGCGCCGCCGTGGCCAACTGATCTCTGGAGTAACCGTGCGCAAGGCAGCAGTCATCCTGGGTTCTCTCGCGGTGCTGGCGGCGTGCAGCAACGGCGGCACGACCGACGGCGCGAGCGGCACCATCGCGGTCGAGGCGAGTGACGACGCGTGCAAGGTCGCCAAGACCGAGGCCGCCACCGGCAACGTCACGTTCGAGGTGACCAACAAGGGCACCAAGGTGACCGAGTTCTACCTCTACGCCGAGGGCGACCGCATCCTCGGCGAGGTCGAGAACATCGGACCGGGCCTGAGCCGCAAGCTGATCGTCGAGGTCACCGAGTCCGGCAAGCTCCAGACCGCCTGCAAGCCCGGCATGAAGGGCGACGGCATCCGCGGCGACTTCACCGTCACCGGTGACGCCAAGAAGTCGACCGACGGCAACGCGTTGCTGGCCGAGGCGACCAAGAGCTACCAGCGCTACGTGAACTCGCAGGCCGACCAGCTGCTGGTGAAGACCGAGGAGTTCGTCAACGCCGTCAAGGTCAAGAAGGTCGAGGACGCCAAGGCGCTCTTCCCCGTCTCGCGCACCTACTGGGAACGCATCGAGCCCGTCGCGGAGAGCTTCGGCGACCTCGACCCCAAGATCGACGGCCGCGAGGACGTCATCGAGGAGGGCATGGCGTTCACCGGCTACCACCGCCTGGAGAAGGACCTGTGGACCTCGGGTCTGCAGGCCGACTCCGACAAGATCGCGGACGACCTGCTGACCGACGTCAAGGAGATCGTCTCCAAGGCCAAGAGCGTCGAGCTCACGCCCGTGCAGCTCGCGAACGGCGCCAAGGAACTGCTCGACGAGGTCGCCACCGGCAAGATCACCGGTGAGGAGGACCGCTACTCGCACACCGACCTGTGGGACTTCCGTGCCAACGTCGACGGCTCGCAGGCCGCGATCGCCGCGCTGCGCCCTGCCGTGGAGCAGAAGGACAAGGCGCTCGTGTCCACTTTGGATGCCAAGTTCAAGGCGCTGGACGAGGCGCTGGAGAAGCACCGCAACGGCGACGGCTTCAAGCTCTACACCGACCTGACGCAGGACGAGATCAAGGCGCTGGCCGAGGCCGTCGACGCGCTCGGCGAGCCGGTCAGCAAGGTCGCGGAAGTGGTGTCCGCCAAGTGACCGCAGGGGTTCCCCGGCGCAGGCTGCTCGGGTTCGCGGGCGCCGGTGTGGCGCTCGCGGGCGCGGGCGCCGCCGCCGGTGTGCTCGCGACCAAGGCGTCGCCCGAGGTGGAGAACGTCGCGGCGGCCAAGGTGCCGTTCCGCGGTGAGATCCAGGCCGGCATCACCACGCCCGCGCAGGACCACATGCACTTCGTCGCGCTGGACGTGAAGACGAAGAGCCGGGACGAGCTGGTCGCGCTGCTCAAGGAGTGGACCGTCGCCGCGGAACGGATGACGGCGGGCCAGGAGGCGGCGGAGAACGGCGCGGTCGGCGGCAACGCCGAGGCGCCGCCCAAGGACACCGGTGAGGCGCTCGACCTGCCCGCCTCGGCGTTGACGATCACCATCGGGTTCGGGCCGTCGCTGTTCGACGACCGGTTCGGGCTCGCGTCGAAGCGGCC